>NZ_JBQCDN010000131.1:0-7904 GCF_051961175.1 Trinickia sp.
TGGTTCGCCAAGGTCATAAATTCCTTGAACCAATGCCATGTGCACGGTTGCGGAAATTTGCAGCACGGGTGTGCGCGTCACTCTGTCTGATGTACCCGAAGTGCGGCTAACTGCGACCAATTCTGAATCCTCGGTTCAGGATGCCGGCCTAGCGGCTAAGGCGGGGACTTTATTCGACGGCATCGGTGCTCCCGATGCCGTTTTCATTTGTGTTCGTTTCGCTCCACTGACTCGATCTGCCTATGCGCTATTGGCTCATGAAGTCCGAACCGGACGAAGCAAGCATCGACGATCTCTACTCCGCACCGAAGCGAACGCTGCCCTGGACCGGCGTGCGCAACTACCAGGCGCGCAACTTCATGCGCGACATAATGGGAAAGGGCGACGGCGTCCTCTTCTATCATTCGAGTTGCCCGGAACCTGGCATCGCCGGCATTGCCGAAGTCGTGTCGGGCCCGTATCCCGATCCGACGCAATTCGACCCTAAGAGCCCCTACTACGATGCGAAATCGACGCACGAAGCGCCGCGCTGGATGCTCGTCGACGTCCGCTTCGTGAAGAAGACGCCGCTCGTATCGCTGGCTGAACTGCGCGCGCATCCCGAGCTTGCCGGCATGCGCGTGCTGGCCAAAGGCAACCGGCTATCGATCACCCCGGTGACCGATGACGAATGGCGCTTCATCACCGAGCGGCTCGCGTCGTAGCTTGCGTCGTCATAACGCATCGCGGGCGACGAGGGCACGGCAACCGGAGCCGGGAGGGTCCCGGCCCCATGCCATTTCTTGAAGTGGAGCCAAGAATCAAGATGAGAAAAACAATCGCAGCGATGTCTTTCGCAGCCGCCGTGCCGCTCGCGCTGGTCGCCCTGCCCTCGACCTCAAGAGCCGACACTGTATTGACGCAGCCGGTGCCGGCGGGCGTGCTGTCGCTCTCCGCGCAAGCCAGCCAGGAAATCCCGCAGGACACGGTCGATATCACACTCTTTTACGAGCAGGAAGCATCCGATCCGACGTCGCTCACGAACGCCCTGAACCAGCATGCCGAGACGGCGCTGGCACAGGCGAAAGGCGTCGGTGACGTCCAGGCACGCACGGGCGCGTTTTCGATCTTCCCGATGACCGACAAAAATGGCCACATCTCCACGTGGCGCGGTCGAACGGAAGTCATTCTGAAGTCGCATAACTTCGGCGCCGCCTCGCAGCTGGCGGGCAAGCTCACGTCGGTCATGCAGGTGGGTAACGTCGCGTTTTCGCTGTCACCCGAGGCGCAGCGCGCCGCGGCCGACAAGCTCGGCGGCCAAGCCATTCAAAGCTTCAGGAATCGCGCCGCGGCGGCAGCCAAGGATTTCGGCTACTCAGGCTATACGATTCGCGAAGTCGACATGAACAGCAACGGCGGCTCACCGCCGCCGCGCCCGATGTTCGCGATGCGGGCGATGGCGGCAGAGGCGGCGGCACCGGTGCCCGTCGAAGGCGGGACGTCCACGGTGACCGTCAATGTCTCGGGCTCCGTGCAGATGACACGGCAATGAGGGCGGTAAGCGCCGGATGCCGCATGATGGCCCGGCGCATAGGTTGAAGCACGCGGGCGGAGCAGGACAAGCCCTACCGCCCGTGTGGTGCGGATGATGATGCGCGCGTTTACGAACTCGATCCGACACCGGCCGGCACCGTACGCGCGCGCCGGTAAGACCAGATCAGCAGCGCGATACCCCCGATAATCATCGGCAGCGAGAGCCACTGCCCCATCGAGAGCCCCAGCGCCAGCAGCCCGAGGAAATCGTCGGGTTCGCGGGCGAACTCCACCGTGAACCGGGCCAGCCCGTAGCCGATCAGAAACACGGCCGACGCGGCTCCGACCGGACGTGGCCGGCGCGTGAAAAACCAGAGCACGAGGAACAGCGCGATCCCTTCGAGCGCGATCTCATAAAGCTCCGACGGGTGGCGCGGAAGCATGTGGTATTTGGCGAATACATCGACCAGATGCCACTTCGCCGCCAACAGCGGATGCTGCGCCAGCCAGATCGCATCGTCGCCCGATGCGCTCTGGAACAGCATGGCCCAGGGCGCATCGGGGCTCGTCACGCGCCCCCACAGTTCACCGTTGATGAAATTGCCGAGGCGGCCCGCCGCGAGACCCGTCGGCACCATCGGCGCGACGAAGTCCGTGACCTGCAGCCACGTGCGCTTGCGCTGATACGCGAACAGCACCATCGCCAACGTCACGCCGAGAAAACCGCCGTGAAACGACATCCCGCCCTGCCAGACCTTGAAGACGTCGAGCGGATGGGCGAAGTAGTAATCGGCCTTATAAAACAACACATAGCCGATCCGGCCGCCGAGAATCGTTCCCAGCACGCCGTAGAACAGGATGTCGTCGATATCCTTCGTGGTCCAGCCTTGCGCCGCGACGTGCGGCAGGCGCAAGCGCAGCCGGGCGATGACGATCGCCAGCATGAATCCGACGAGGTACATCAGGCCGTACCAGCGAACCGCAAGCGGGCCGACATGAATCGCAATAGGATCGAAATTGGGATGAATCAGCATCGTAAGGCTTTCGGCATTTAAAAATGAGGCGTTGAACGAGCGGCACGCGCGCCGCGTTTAAGCATCGCGCTCTCGCGCATCCTACGCTGGCCTGGCACGGCGGCCGGCGCCCGCTTGCCGCGGTGCGCGCGGCTGCAAGCTGCCGGCCAGCACGCGCACGATGTCGATGAAGCCGGCCAGCACGGGGCTCACGTCGGCCGTTCTCCAGACAATTCCGGTCTCGATCAGCGGCGCGCGCTCGGCCAGCGGCCGATAGACGACGCCGGTGCGTCGCAGATTACGCAGCGATTGCGGCACGAGCGCCATGCCCATCCCGGCCGACACCAGGCTGACGATCGTCTGCATCTGAATCGCTTCTTGTCCGATGCGGGGCGTGAGCCCGGCCGCGCCGTAGCAGCCCGTAATGATGTCATAAAAGCCCGGCGCCAAACGGCGCGGAAAGATGACAAGCGGCAATTGCCCTACCTCGGCCAGCGAAACCGGCTCGTCGATCCAGTCGGGCGGTTCGCCGCGGCCGCGGTGACGCACGCTTGATGCCGGCAGTGCGGCGATGAGCGGCTCGCGCATTATGGGCAGATACGAGAGCGTGGCCACGTGGCGCGGCGGCGGGGGCGGGATGATCAGGCCTGCATCGATCCGGCCCGCGACGATCTCTTCGATCTGCACGTCGCTTGTCGCTTCGGTCAGATTCAGGCGCACCCGCGGATGGTGCACGGCGAATTCGCGCAGCAGTTGCGGCAGCAAGCCGTAATCGGCGGTGGAGACGAACGCCAGCGAAAGCGCGCCGGCCTCGCCGCGCGCCAGACTCTGCGCGAGCGGCCGCAAGGTGTCGGCCGCGGCGAGCAGCTTGCGCACCTCGGGCAGCAGATCGGCGCCGACGGCCGTCAGTTCGACCGTGCGCTTCGTCCGCGCGAACAGTTCGACGCCAAGCGTCTCCTCCAGCGCGCGAATCGCTTGCGACAGCGGCGGCTGCGTCATCGACAGCTTGCGCGCCGCGCGGCCGAAATGCCGCTCTTCGGCGACGGCGACGAAATAGCGCAACTGGCGCAAATCGGGGGTCATGTCCGCGGTTCCCTGAGATCCTTGAAACGTCGTTGATATGCAGTTCGACCTAGTCCGGCATGAATCATATATTGGACATGGGCACCGGCGCGCGGCATGCTGGCTCGAGCCTCATGCGCGGTGCCCGCCCCGCTCGGCTCCTTGCCCGCCGAATCCGGCCGGCCGCGCGTGCCGCGGCCCCGCGCCCTTCCGATCCACGAACCGGAGTTCCGCCATGGCCTACAACCGTCGCTCGCGGCACATCACGCAAGGCGTCGCCCGCGCCCCGAACCGTTCGATGTTCTATGCGCTCGGCTACGAGAAGGACGACTTCGATAAACCGATGATCGGCATCGCGAACGGCCATTCGACGATCACGCCGTGCAACGCGGGGCTGCAAAAGCTCGCCGACGCCGCCGTGACGGCTGTGATCGATGCCGGCGCCAATGCCCAGACATTCGGCACGCCACCCATCTCGGACGGCATGTCGATGGGCACGGAAGGGATGAAGTATTCGCTCGTCTCGCGCGAAGTCATCGCCGATTGCATCGAGACGTGCGTCCAAGGCCAGTGGATGGATGGGGCCGTCGTCATCGGCGGCTGCGACAAGAATATGCCCGGCGGCATGATCGCGCTCGCCCGCATGAACGTACCGGGCATCTATGTCTACGGCGGCACGATCCGTCCCGGCCATTGGAAAGGCAAGGACCTGACGATCGTCTCGTCGTTCGAGGCCGTCGGCGAATTCACGGCCGGGCGCATGTCGCAGGAAGACTTCGAGGGTATCGAACGCAATGCCTGTCCCAGCACGGGGTCGTGCGGCGGTATGTACACGGCCAACACGATGAGTTCGTCGTTCGAAGCGCTGGGCATGTCGCTGCTGTATTCGTCGACGATGGCCAACCCCGACGACGAGAAAGTCGCCTCGAGCGCCGAATCGGCGCGCGTGCTGGTGGAAGCGGTGAAGCGCGATTTGAAGCCACGCGACATCATCACACGCCAGTCGATCGAGAATGCCGTGGCATTGATCATGGCGACGGGCGGCTCGACCAACGCCGTGCTGCACTACCTGGCCATCGCCCACGCGGCCGAAGTCGAATGGACCATCGACGATTTCGAGCGCATCCGCCAGCGTGTGCCCGTCATCTGCAACTTGAAACCCTCGGGCGAATACGTCGCCACCGATCTGCATCGCGCCGGCGGGATCCCGCAAGTATTGAAGATACTGCTCGACGCGGGGCTGCTGCATGGCGACTGCATGACGATCACCGGCAAGACGATCGCCGAAGAATTGAAGGATGTCGCAAGCAGGCCGCGCGCCGATCAGCAGGTCATTTTCCCGATCGAGCAGGCGCTGTACAAGGAAGGGCATCTGGCAATCCTGAAGGGCAACCTCGCGACGAATGGCGCTGTCGCCAAGATAACGGGGTTGAAGAATCCCGTCATCACCGGCCCGGCGCGCGTGTTCGACGACGAGCAAAGTGCGCTGGCGGCCATCCTGGACGACCGCATCCGCGCAGGCGACGTGCTCGTGCTGCGCTATCTGGGCCCGCAAGGCGGACCGGGCATGCCCGAGATGTTGGCGCCGACATCGGCGTTGATCGGCAAGGGGCTCGGCGAATCGGTTGGCTTGATTACCGACGGCCGCTTTTCAGGGGGGACATGGGGGATGGTGGTCGGGCACGTCGCGCCGGAAGCGTTCGTCGGCGGGACGATCGCGCTCGTGCAGGAAGGCGATTCGATTACGATCGACGCACACGCGCTGCTATTGCAGTTGAACGTCGATGAAGCGGAACTCGCCCGCCGCCGGGCCGCTTGGACACCGCCCGCGCCACGTTACACGCATGGCGTGCTCGCCAAATTCGCGGCGCTCGCACGGCCCGCCGATCAAGGCGCCGTGACCGGCTAGCGACGCGCGGCCAGTGGCGCGTCTATCGCCGCGACGTATGCCGTGCAAGTTCCTCGCTCACGGCATCGCGAACCCAACCCGCGACTTCCTGCTCGAGCGCGCCCAAAACGTCGCGGGTAACCTGGCGCACGAGCCAGTTCGTATGCTCTTCGATGGCGTCGCGGCAGTGCGCTTCGATCACGCCGCGCGCGTCGCGCCGCAAGTACGTCGAAAAACGCGCACGCAGGCGCTCGGCGATGAATTCGACGTCGCGTGCGTCGAGCGCTGCCTGCGGGCCGGACGCCGGTTCCGAGGAGACCGCCGATGATGGCACGTCCACCGCGGCCGGCGTCTCGGCCGGGCGGCCCATCGCTGAACGTCCCGGCACCATGACATCCGTCAGCATCGGAATCGAATTGGGATCGACAGGATCGACCATGCTTGTCTCCCTAAATCAATGAATGCACTGCGCGCGCAAACGCTCACGCGCTGCGCTGCTTGTCGCCCTGCTTGTAATTGTTGAGCGGATAGCCGCGATCGCGATAGAAGCGATAGCGCTCGCGGCCCGCTGCGAGTTCGTCCGCACTCGTGCCGACGATTTCGAGCAGGCGCTCGAAGCGGGCAAACTGGGCCGGCACAGCCGGCGCCAGGTTCAGCAGAATCTGATGATGCGGAACGCGCTCGAGATCCGTCGCCAGCACGATCGGGGTGCGCGCGGCGAGCGCGCTGTCCGCCATGCAATGCGGCAGGAAATCGAGCGGCGAAAACGTCCAGAGCCGTTCGTCGAACGCGCGCAACCGCCCCGGATCGGCCAGCACGACGAGCGGCTGGCCGGCCAGGTACGCCTTGCGCGCGAGCCGGCACGCATAGAGCAGCGCGTCGTCGACGTTCGTATGAAAATCGACGCGCGTCACGGCGCAACTCCGCGAACCCGCTTGCCGGCGGCCATCGACATCATTACTGCCCCGCGCGATCGATCAGGAACTGCGTAAGCAGCGGCACGGGACGCCCCGTTGCGCCCTTGGCCGCGCCGCTCTTCCACGCGATGCCCGCGATATCGAGGTGCGCCCACGGGTAGGCTTCGGCGAAGCGCGACAGGAAACACGCCGCCGTCACGCTGCCGCCCGGACGCCCGCCGATATTGGCGAGATCCGCGAAGTTCGACTTCAGTTGCTCGTGATATTCCTCGTCGAGCGGCATCCGCCAGGCTGGATCCGATGCCTCGCGCGACGCATCGAGCAATTCGCCGGCCAGCGCGTCGTCCTTCGAGAACAGCCCCGCATTGTGATGGCCGAGCGCGATGATGCAAGCACCCGTCAGCGTGGCGACATCGACGACTGCAGCCGGCTTGAAGCGCTCCGCATAAGTGAGCGCATCGCACAGAATCAGGCGTCCTTCGGCATCGGTGTTGAGCACTTCGATCGTCAGCCCGGACATGCTCGTGACGATGTCGCCCGGCTTCGTGGCCGTGCCGCCCGGCATGTTCTCGACGGCGGGAACGATCCCGACGACATTCAGCTTCAAGCCGAGTTCGGCGACGGCGCGCAGCGTGCCGAATACCGAAGCGGCGCCGCACATGTCGTACTTCATTTCGTCCATGCCCTCGCCCGGCTTGAGCGAGATGCCGCCGCTGTCGAACGTGACACCCTTGCCGACGAGCACGATCGGCGCGGCCTTGGCCGAGCCGCCCTGGTACTGCATGACGATGAACTGCGGGGCTTCGGCCGTGCCGCGCGTGACGGAGAGCAGCGAACCCATCTTGAGCGCTTCAAGCTGCTTTAAGCCGAGCACTTCCACCTTGAGCTTGAATTCCTTGCCGAGCTTCTTTGCCGTTTCGCCGAGGTAGCTCGGCGTGCAGACATTGCCCGGCAGGTTACCGAGATCGCGCGCCAGATCCATTCCGTTGGCGACGGCTTGCGCCTGCTTGACGGCGAGCTTCGCGAGCTTTTCGTCAGCCGGATCGATCGACACGACGATACGCTTGAGGGCGTGCTTGGCCGGCTCCGGCTTGCTCTTGAGCTGCGTGAACTGATAGGTTTCACCACGCAGCGCGAGGACCGCTGCGCGCGCGGCCCAATCGGCTCCTCGCTCCTTGACGGGCAACTGCGCGAGCGTGAACGTCACTTGAACGATCTTAGTGCCGAGGATCGCGCGCCACGCGGCCCGCGCCGCATCCATGTACGCCTTCTGGCCGAACGCGTCTTGCTTGCCGAGACCGACAAGCAGCACGCGCGATGCGCCGATGCCTTCCACTTCGTGCAGGAACAGCGTCGAGCCGCCCTTGCCCTGCATGTCGCCTGCCTTCACGATGCGTGTGAGGAGCCCCTTCGTGGCGGCGTCGATCTCGCGCGCAGCGCCCGAAAGAGACTGCCCCTCAAACACACCGATGACGATGCAATCGGATTTCCCCGTCAGAAAACCGCCCGTCG
>NZ_JBQCDN010000132.1:0-16056 GCF_051961175.1 Trinickia sp.
CATGCTGGATCGGTTGGTGGAACCGGCCATCGCGTACTCCTTAATGCGCCTGGCGCTGCAAGATGTTCGAGAACTCTTCGATGAACGTTTCGAAGCGGATCGCGAGGCGATCGATGTCGTGCGCGTAACGGTTGTAGGCGACGACGGCGGGGATCGCCGCGAACAGGCCGATGGCCGTGGCCGTCAGGGCTTCGGCGATGCCGGGCGCCACGTTGGCAAGCGTTGCCTGCTGCACGTTGGCCAGACCGCGGAACGCGTTCATGATCCCCCACACCGTGCCGAACAAGCCGATATACGGGCTGACCGAGCCGACCGAGGCGAGGAAGGCGAGGTTGGCCTCGAGCACGTCCATTTCGCGCTGGAAGGCGGCGCGCATCGCACGGCGCGCGCCGTCGAGAATCGCGCCCGGATCGTTGATCCGCCGCTCCTTGCCCTTCAGGAATTCACGCATGCCCGACTCGAAAATCCGTTCGAGCCCGCCAATCGTATGGCGGTTGTTGGCGGCACTTTGATAGAGCGCCTGCAAATCGCCGCCCGACCAGAAATCGCGCTCGAATTGTTCAGTTTGCGCCCGGGCGCGCCGGATGGCAAACCACTTGCGGAAGATGAACGTCCACGACATCAGCGACAGCAAGAGCAGCAGCCCCATCACCGCTTGCGCGAGCACGCTCGCGTTGAGGACGAGAGTAACGATCGACAAATCTTGTGCGTTGTTCATAAAAAATTATGCTTATGCGTCAGAACGGCGAGGGTCGCTGCAAGCTGCGCAAAGGGTATTGGTCAACCGTTTGAAAGCCTTGTCCCATCAGGGCGGAGCCCCGTTTGGCATCGACCGGCACGATACTAGTTCATTGACGTAGTCCTCAACGGAAATCAGTCGTTCGTCGTTGACACCTCCTCGCGAAAGGCGAGGGGGTTGCGGCGCAGCCCATCGGCCACCGACGCCGGCAGGACGACCGGTTTCAGGGTGGCGAGCTCGACGCAGCCGATGCGAATCGTGCCGACGGCGAGCAGGGTGTCGCCGCGCCGCGCTTCCTGGACGAACTCGACGCTCGCTTTGCCCAGACGTTCGATCCGGCTCGCGATCGTCAACACATCGTCGAGCCGCGCCGGCGTACGGTACTGGACGGCCGTTTCGCTGACGATGAAGACGACGCCGTTTTCCTCCGCCAGCTTGTGCTGGTCGATGCCGCAGGCCCGAAGCCATTCGGTGCGCGCGCGCTCGAAGAACTTCAGATAGTTCGCAAAAAAGACGATGCCGCCCGCATCGGTATCTTCGTAGTAGACGCGGATCGGCCAATCGAAGCTGAATTGCACGCCGCGATGGCTGGTTGGCTGGTTCATGGCCCGGCATTTTACCGGATGTGCGGATCGGTCTCGAAATTGCGTGGCATTGCCCCGAAATTGCCCCGGAATTGCCTATTGGTGGCGCTTCACATACACTATCGCGCTCATCCCTGCGTGACTGGCGATAAAACCCTTCGGGGTCAAGGTGGAGCCGCCCACCGTGAAGCGCAGGGTGCCGTTTTGCCGTTCGCCTGGGCAGCCGAGTGTCGGAGCGCCGTCGTTTGCGTCGACCGCGGTTGTCCTGCCCGCGTAACGGTTCATCCGCCACGTCCGGGCTGGCCTGCCGCCAGCCGCGCAAGCGTACGTCCGGTACGTATCCCGCGCACGATTCGGCCAACCTGACCACCCTTAACGGAACGCGTATGTTTGACAGAGCCCAAAGCACCATTGCCAACGTCGATCCTGAGATCTGGAACGCCATCCAGCAGGAAAACCGCCGCCAGGAAGAGCACATCGAGCTCATCGCCTCGGAAAACTACACGAGCCCGGCCGTGATGGCGGCGCAAGGCTCGCAACTGACGAACAAGTACGCCGAAGGCTATCCCGGCAAGCGTTACTACGGCGGCTGCGAATACGTCGATGTCGTCGAGCAGTTGGCGATCGATCGCGTGAAGGCGCTCTTCGGCGCCGAGGCCGCGAACGTGCAGCCGAACTCAGGCTCGCAGGCGAACCAGGGCGTGTTCTTCGCGATGCTCAAGCCCGGCGACACGATCATGGGGATGAGCCTCGCCGAAGGCGGCCACCTCACGCACGGCTCGCCCGTGAATATGTCGGGCAAGTGGTTCAACGTGGTCAGCTATGGGCTGAACGAAGCGGAAGACATCGATTACGAAGCGGCCGAGAAGCTCGCGCAAGAGCATAAGCCGAAGCTGATCGTGGCCGGCGCTTCGGCATTCGCGCTGAAGATCGATTTCGAGCGTCTTTCGAAGATCGCCAAGTCGGTCGGCGCGTATTTGATGGTCGATATGGCCCACTACGCCGGCCTGATCGCAGCCGGTGTCTATCCGAACCCGGTGCCGCACGCCGATTTCGTGACGACGACGACGCACAAGAGCCTGCGCGGCCCGCGTGGCGGCGTTATCCTGATGAAGGCCGAATTCGAGAAGCAAATCAACTCGGCCATCTTCCCGGGCATCCAGGGCGGCCCGCTGATGCACGTCATCGCCGGCAAGGCCGTGGCGTTCAAGGAAGCCGCATCGTCCGAGTTCAAGACGTACCAGCAGCAAGTGGTGGAAAACGCGCGCGTGCTCGCGGAAACGCTGGTCAAGCGTGGGCTTCGCATCGTCTCGGGCCGTACGGAAAGCCACGTGATGCTGGTGGATCTGCGTGCCAAGAAGATCACCGGCAAGGCCGCCGAGGCAGCACTCGGCGCGGCGCATATCACCGTCAACAAGAACGCGATTCCGAACGATCCGGAAAAGCCGTTCGTGACGAGCGGTATCCGTCTGGGCTCGCCGGCCATGACGACGCGCGGCTTCGGTCCGAAGGAAGCCGAGCAAGTGGGCAATCTGATTGCCGACGTGCTGGATAACCCGGAAGACGCCGCAACGATCGAGCGCGCGCGTGCACAGGTGGCCGAGCTCACGAAGCGGTTCCCCGTCTATAGCTGATCGGCCATGCGCTGCCCCTTCTGCCGGCACGAAGATACGCAAGTGATCGATTCACGCGTATCGGAGGACGGCGCCGCGATCCGGCGCCGGCGGCGCTGCCCATCCTGCGACAAACGTTTCACGACGTATGAGCGGGTGGAGCTGACGCTGCCGGCTGTCGTCAAGAAGGATGGCAGCCGCAGCGAGTTCGACCGGCGCAAGATTGCCGCGAGCATGCGGCTGGCGCTGCGCAAGCGCCCGGTTTCCGCCGAGGCGATCGATGCGGCCGTCGCTCGCATCGAATATCAGCTGCTCGGCAGCGGCGAGCGCGAGGTTCGCAGCGAGCGGCTGGGCGAACTCGTCATGAACGAGTTGCTGGCGCTCGATAAAATTGCCTACGTGCGTTTTGCGTCCGTGTACCGGCGCTTCGAAGACGTGTCCGAATTCGAGGACGTGATCGAGGAGTTTCGCCGGCCCAAGCAGGACAAGCCCACCACGCGCAAGCGTTGATTGTTTCTTACGGGCTCCCCGAATGAGCCTCCTATGGCGTCGTCCGCCAGTCCTTGATCGTACACATTGAATCCGCCCGAACGTGTCTTTGGCTGATCGGACGATGGTGCGGCTCACGCCCACCCGTTAGATTGGACGACATGCCGACGACGGGAGGGAAGGGACATGCAAGGCGGATCAGTGTGCGTTCGCGCAGGGCGGCGCGCGCCTTGGCGCTGCGGCGGGTTTTCGCTTGTCGAACTGTTGATCGTCACCGGGCTCGCGGCGTCGGCTGCGATGGCGGTAGCGCCCGCGTTTTCCGAATGGCATGCCCGGGATCGTGTCGACCGCGCGGCTCGCGCATTGCTCGCCAGTCTGACATTCGCGCGCGGTGAGGCCGTTGCCCGCGGCGCTCGAGTCGTCGTGTGCCCGGCCATCGGCGCGGCGGGTTGCGCACCGACAGGCTATCTTTGCGCTCGCGGTGCGCTCGATTGGTCTTGCGGCTGGGCGGTTGTGGTGGCGTCCGGGCGTGCCCGTGCGGAGCGGCGCGCTTACGGGGACCCCTCTCCGCCGATTCATCCAGTGCTGCGCAGTTATCCGCGTATCGCTGATGTGGCGATCGGTGCCACGGCGGCTCGCGTGGAGTTCACGCCGCCAGCCGGTCAGGTCATCGGCGGCTTTCGGCATTTCGAATTTTCATCGATTGGGGTTCCGGCTGGCGCGAACGTCGATCGCTCTCGTCGATGCATCCGCATCGCGGCGGGTGGGCGCGCGAGACTCGAACACGGCGGCTGCGACAAGCCGGCCAAGACATGAACGAAGCGCCGATCGCGGCCGCGGGGGCCGCTGCCGCTCAGCGGCATCGGGTTCGCGCGGAACGATGTTTTCCTACGATTGGGACGCCTGGGTCGTCGATGGCCAAGCGGGCCGTCGGTGCGAGCGCGCGCCGATGTGCGGGCGCGTCGCTGTTGGAAGTGCTGGTAGCCGTTTCGTTGCTTGCCGTGTCGCTGCTGGGCCTGGCGGCAGTGCAGCTCGCGGCGCTGCGGGACGGCGAAGCGCAGGCGAGACACGACCAAGCTTCGTGGATGGCGGCGTCGATCGCCGAAACGATGCGGATGCCCGAATGGGCGGCACCGATGCTCGAGCGCTCGCGCGCGTCGATCGAGCAGGTATTGCCTGGGGCACGGATATCGCTCGTCGATGAGGCAAGCGACATCGGCATGATCATCGTTCATTGGCCCCGCTCGGCGGGGGGACAGGAGCGAGTGCAATCGCCGGATGAGGGCCCCTGCGGACCCGCTGCAGACCGGGGCGCCGTTCAGTGCATCGCGCAGCCGTTTGCCGTGGGTGGCGCGTGATGGTTGGCCGCGCAATGGGCATGGACACATTTCGATCAGCCGCCCCAATGGACGACGTGTCGACACGCCGGGAACGGATGCCGAGGGGCGCAACGCTAAGCGCTACGTTCTACGGCACCTGCCCATCGAGAAGACAGGCGGGGCACGTGCTGTTGGAATGGCTGATCGCGGCGGCGCTCGGTCTCGTTGTGCTGGCCGGCACGCTGACCCTCTATCGCTTGCACCGCGTATCGTTCGAACGCGCGGTTGATGCAGCGGCGATGCGCGAAGCCGGTGCGGCAGCACTGGCGCTCGTCGGGCAGCAGATCCAAATGGCCGGTTATGCGCCGCTCGATGAACCGATGCTCCGTGAGCGTGTGATGCCGGGCATTTTCGGTTGTCAGTCGGCTCGGCCGGTGTTGCTCGAGATGGCCGACGGCATGAACTGTCAGCACGAGCCATCCCGCACGGATTCGGACGCTGTCATTGTCCGCTATGCGGATGACGCGGTGTCGACTTGGCACGGAGCGTCGGGCGAGCCGACCGATTGCCTCGGACAAGGCGTGGCGCGCCATGGCCGGCATGCGGTCATCGTCAATGGTTTTTTTGTGGCGCGGCTGGCCCGGCGTCAGGAGTCCGAACTCTATTGCATCGGCAACGGACACCCGTGGCCGCAGCCCATCGTGGAAGGCATCGATCGAATGGAACTGCGTTACTGGCTGCGCGGCGCTGCGGAGCCGATACGCGCGAGCGGGCTTGTGCCGATGCAATGGGCGGAGATCGTGGCCGTCGATCTATGCGTGGTCGTGCGGGGGCGGCGAGCGTCGGGTGTGCGCGCCTTCATCGATTGCGACGGGAGGCAGATGCGCAGTGTGGACGGGAAAGACAGATTGTCGGTTTCGCGCCGTCTGGCGTTGCGTAATCGGCAGGATGGAAGGCTGTGAGCATGAGCGCCGGAGTACGACGCGAATCGGCGCTGCACATGCGGATGGCGGGCTGCGGCAACGGGGCGGGGCGGCACGCGGTTCATGCGCTGGGCCGCGGGCCCGTTGGGTCGCGCGGCCGCCTGCGTGCGGATCATCGAGGTATCGCATTGCCCAGTGCGCTGATGCTCGCGGCGATGATGCTCACGACGTCGGCTGCCTGGCTGGAAGCGTCAATCGCGCATCGGCGTTACCGCGTCAATGTGCATGAGCATTTGCGCGCAACCCAGGCTGCGGATGGCGCACTCGCGTTGTGTGAGCGCGACTTGCGATCAGGCGTGGCACCGGTGCTGCCGGCGTGGGGTGGAACACCGGAGCAATGGACAAAGCCGGAGACGTTCGACAGTCCGTCGGCCTACGAGCCTGTACCTTCCTGGCCCGGATCGGCGCGCGCACCGCAATGCGTGATCGAAGCGTCGTTCGTCGAAGGCCAGGCCGATGCGCGGGCGTATTGGATCACCGCGCGCGGCTTTGGCTCCAGCGTGTCGGTGCAAGCGCGGCTTCAACTGATGATCATGACCGAGGCGGGCCGCGAGCGACGAGCGTGGCGCCGCATCGTCGCTGCGCCGGCAGCGCGCTAGGAGGGGCGATAGGGGCGATAGGGGCGATAGGGGCGATAAGGGCGATAAGGGCTATAGGCGGGAGCAGGAGGGCGGGATGAAAACAAGCGAATCGGCGAGCGGCTTTTCGATGCTCGAACTTGTCATCGCGCTTGCGATGGCGGCGGTGTTGGCGGCTTACGCCGTACCGTCGTATCTGGCATACGCCGCCCGCGGCCATCGGATCGACGCGGTGATCGCACTGCACCGTGCCGCGCAATCCATCGCTGCGGCCGAGGCTGCGAGGCCCGCCGCTGCGGCAACCGCCCTCGCGTTGCCAACCGGGCTCAGCCGAGTGCCAGAGAGGGGGCGTGTTGTCTATCGACTGGAATGGTTACGTGCGGGCGACACGAGCGGTGGTTACGAACTGCACGCCATTCCGGCAGCTGATGGCCCGATGCGCGCCGATGTGTGCGGCACGTTCGTGCTCGATGGACTCGGCGTGCGCTCGAATCTGAGCCCGAATCTCAGCGCGAGTTCGAGCCCGATTGCCGACAGCGCGGTCAGCGAACGCTGTTGGTCCGGACGCGCCGCCTAGCGGCAGCGACGTGGCTCAAGCAAGCGGGCCCTTGAGCTGCGCGTTACTGCACCCGCGTGATCCGACGCCTGCGCAATCCGAAGCCCGCGTGATCCGAAGCCCGCGTAATCCGAAGCCTGCGTGATTCGCTACCCTTCGCTCGCTGCGTCTTGTCCGTGCTGCCGCTGCGCGTTGCGTGCGCGCGCGAAATGGCCCCACACGCGCAGTCCGGCCCAGGCGGCGGCGCTCAGGGCGCCCCACTTGAGCACGGGCTTGACGCCGGTCGCGACGGTCGCCACGGTCGCACGCAGGGGCTTGCCCAAGGCGAGCGAAGCCACTGAACTCGCGAGCGGATGATTGAGCACCCAGTCCGTGATCGTCGCGTTCACGCCGCGTTTCCCCCCTTTGGGCCGCACGCTGCCGAGGCCCGGCACTAGCAGCTTGAGCCAGCCCAGGTTAGCGAACTTTCGGTGCAGTTCCGCGCGAGCCTGAACGAACTCGGCACGCTCGACCTCCGCGCGCAGCAACAACAATTCCTTTCGGACCGCGCGCATCTGCGGGGTGCTCGGGTCACGCACCGGGGAGTGCGCGGGGCGCGCCGAGTGGGGCGAGGAAGTCTGGTTCATAGGAGCGAGGGGCGAGGGTTCGGTCAGCCAAAGCGTTGGGAGGCCCGGAAGCCGCGACGATGCGCGTTGCGCCGTACGGGAGGGTATCCGGTCACGGTTCGCGGAACATCTCGCGGTCCTTCTCGAATTCGTGCAGCGTCTCCTGGAAGACGATCGGCGCCTCGCGCAGTCCGCTGCGTGCGCGGATCGCGCAGATCACCGCGCCCAGGCCATAGACAGCCGTAATGCCGGCGAGCACCTGCCAGCGGTAGCTGTCCCAAAAGGCGACGGCGATCAGTGCCGTCAAACTGATGAGCGCCATCATCGCGAACATAACGGCGACGAGCCCAAGGAACATGACGGCGACGATCCGCTCGCGTTCCTCGGCCAGCTCGATGCCGATCAATTCGAGCCGCGTATGAAGCAGCGCGAATACCGACGCGATCATGCGGCGCAACGGCCCGTGGCCGGCATGCTGCGAATGCGTATCGTTTGGCATGGATTGGCGAAAAAGCATGCAATGCGACGGCCGGCCGTGGCGACGGCACCGGGAAGAAGCTGCGCTACCCGGCGCCGGCCATGTCCGACGAAAGCCCGCAACGAGGAAGGACGCGGGCTGCCCTTCGCGCTAGCGCGACTACTTTCGGTTGATGAGCAAACCGACAAGCACGCCGACGCCGGCCGCGATGCCGATTGCTGTCCACGGATGCTCGTGAACGTAATCGTCGGTGGCGCGCACCGCTTTCTTGCCTTTCTCGACGACGACGACTTGCACGTCCGCCGCCTTTTCCTTCGCTTGCCGTAAGCGGCCCATCGCGGTTTCGCGCAATTCGGAGGCGCGTTCGCCCGTCGCACTCGCGGCTTGCTTCAACAGATCCTCGGCGTCCGCGAGGACGTTTCTGATATCGGACATCAGTCTCTCCTTGTTGACTTCTGACATTAGAGCCCCCTTTTTTCACTCATGCGTGCATCGTACCAAAGATAGGCTGAATGGCGGCGCACGGCGGCGTAGTTTGCGTCGTGCACGAACCGTTCCTGCCTGGCGCATGGGCAGTCTGCGGGCGTTCCGCCACAATGAAGCGACTTGCATCAAACGATGAAGGCGCAGGGCAGACGAGGCGAAATTACAAAGTTGCGAGCAGGGCGCGCTTACCGGCTGCTCGATCGGGACGTGCTCATGAACTCCGCGAGGGGCAAGGGTCTCCCACAGGTGGCCTCAATGCGGCGCGGGCCGCACCCGAGAGGGAAGCGGCCCGCGAAGGTTCTGTCGATCGGTGACGCTAACTAACGCGCGGCGCAAGCCTTCTTCGGAGCGAACAAGGGTCCTTGCACGAAGCGCGCACCGAACTGCGCCAACTCGTCGAACTGTGTCTCCGTGGCGACGCGGTCGAAGATGAGCGGGATGCCGAGGCGATTGGCGTAGGCGATCAACGGCTTGGCCATGGCATCGCGCAGGACGGCGCCCCCGTCGATCTTGATGAAATCGAGCCGCGCCATGTCGGATACCGACACGATGTGCCCGGCATTGGGCAAGTTGCCCGCCACCTTGAAGCCGTAGCGCTGATAACTGTTCGCGAGATAGCCGAGAAACGTGCGGTGCGCCACCGCCGCGCTCGGCAGTTCGATGATGACGCGCGCCGGATTGAGCCCGAACGCGATGAGTACCGACGAAAAATGCTGCCCATGATCGTACTTGACGCTCTTGAGCAGCCGTTCGTGAACGCGTAGGAACAGCATGCCATGACGCTGGGCACCGAAGAAATTGATCGCATGCAGCGTACGGGCGAGGCGATCGAGCGTCACGAGTTCGCGATCGTCGCCGACCGTGTCGAACGGATCGAAGGCTGTCCCGTCGGCTCGCGCCGTCAGGGCCTGGAAGCCGAGTTCGTCGCCGAAGCGGTCGGCTTGCTCGGGCGAGCTCCACAGCGTCTGCATGCCGCTCATGCTTACATCGAAGATCGGCTCATAGGCGCTTTGCAAGCGTATATCGCGGAAGCATGCAACGGCACACCCCTCGCGGCCGAGCGACACGTGCTCGCGCAAAGAGGGGTGATCGGTGGCTCGCGCAACGAGCGCGGGAATGGTCGGCGGGATCATCGGGGAAGAAAAAGGCACGCAGACGATGGTATCAGGCTGCGCGTCATCGGTATCAGCTAGTTGCTTATAACGACATTCCCGTCGATCGTTCCATCGGGGTTTACGTTTATTTAACTATACGTAATCCGTTTTACTATTCGTAAATCTGCTGCGCGGCCGATCGCCGCGCGGTAATCGCACCGCGCCCATGGACATCGATGCTCGCCCGCTTACGTTCGCATCCGCGTCCGGCCCGGCAAGGCAGACCCCTTGCCGGCTTTGAGCTGCCTGCTGTCTTTGGCCCTGCAAATTGAAGGGGAGGGGTTTCATTGATGAGTGCTCCCACGACACCCGGGCGCTTGCTGACCGATCCTCGGTTGTCCGATCCGGACGCCTTTTATGAAGCGCTGATCGAGATGCATCGCGACCTCACCGAGGCGGCGAGCGCGCTCGTCAACGCGAAGCTGGTCCTGCTGCTGGCTAATCACATCGGCGATCTCGATGTGCTGCGCGAGGCGATGGCGCTGGCGAGGCAAGACGTGCCTGTAAGCAGCGGCGCTTAAGCCCCTTGGGCGGCCAACTGATCGCGTTGCAATGGCGGGGTGCCGCGCGCTGATCGCCGTGTACGCCGCGTGTGCCATGTATCGATTCATCGTTTCATCGGAGAACTACGTCATGCAGGATGTCTCTCGCCGCGACGCCGAGCTGGGCTACCAGTCCGGCTTCGCGAACGAATTCGCCACCGAGGCGCTGCCCGGCGCGCTGCCGGTCGGCCGCAACTCGCCGCAGCGCGCGCCATACGGGCTTTACGCCGAACAGCTTTCAGGCACGGCGTTTACCGCGCCGCGCGCGCATAACCGCCGCAGCTGGCTGTACCGAATCCGGCCCGCAGCCGTGCATCGGCCGTTCGAACCGTTCGTGCGCAGTGGTGGACCGGCGGAGCCGCACCGGCTCGTCACGAACTTCGCCGATACGCCGCCCACGCCGCCCAATCAACTGCGTTGGGATCCTCTGCCGATGCCGGCCGAGCCGACCGATTTCGTAGAAGGCCTCATCACCATGGCCGGCAATGGTGCGGCCGAGTCGATGTCGGGCTGCGCGATTCATCTGTACGCCGCGAACCGGTCGATGCAGGACCGCTTCTTCTATAACGCCGACGGCGAACTCCTGATCGTGCCGCAAGAAGGGCGATTGCGGATCGCGACGGAAATGGGAGTGCTCGATATTGAGCCGCACGAAATCGCCGTCCTGCCGCGCGGCGTTCGCTTTGCCGTGACGCTCGTCGACGGCACGGCGCGCGGCTACGTCTGCGAAAACTTCGGTGCGCTGCTGCGCCTGCCCGATCTCGGGCCGATCGGGTCCAACGGGCTCGCCAATCCGCGCGATTTTCTGACGCCGCGCGCGGCCTACGAAGACCGCGAGGGTGCGTTCGAACTCGTCGCCAAACTGAACGGCAACCTATGGCGCGCCGACATCGGGCATTCGCCCCTCGACGTGGTGGCATGGCACGGCAATTACGCGCCGTACAAATACGATCTGCGGCGCTTCAATACGATCGGTTCGGTCAGCTACGACCATCCCGATCCGTCGATCTTTCTCGTGCTGCAATCGCCGAGCGATACGCCGGGCGTCGATACGATCGACTTCGTTATCTTTCCGCCGCGTTGGCTCGCGGGTGAGGATACGTTCCGGCCGCCCTGGTTCCACCGCAATGTCGCGAGCGAGTTCATGGGGCTTGTGCATGGTGTTTATGACGCCAAGGCCGAAGGGTTCGTGCCCGGCGGCGCGAGTCTGCACAACTGCATGTCCGGGCATGGTCCGGATGCCGATACCTTCGAGAAGGCATCGGCATCCGATACTTCGACGCCGCAGAAGGTACATGACACGCTCGCATTCATGTTCGAGACGCGGACGCTGCTCAAGCCGACGCAATTCGCGCTCGATAGCGCGCAGTTGCAAGCGCACTACTTCGAATGTTGGCAGGGCCTGAAGAAGCATTTCAACGCGGAGCAGCAATCAGCATGACGAACGATTTTTCACAAGCATCACTCGCGGCGGCGTGCGATCCGGCTAAACGGAGCTGGCTGGAATCGGCGAATGAGCCGGCGTGCGACTTCCCGATTCAGAACCTGCCGTTCGGTATCTTCAGCGATGCGCGTCACGCCATGCCGCGTGCGGGCGTGGCGATCGGCGATTTGATCGTCGATCTCGCGGCGTTGCGCTCGGCGGGCCATCTCGCGATCGACGCGGGCGAGGATGTGTTTGTTCAGCCGTCGCTCAACGCGTTCATTTCGCTTGGACGCGATGCATGGCGCAGTGTCCGAATCCAGTTGAGCGCGCTGCTCGATGCCGCTTGTCCGACGTTGCGCGACGATCCGGCGTTGCGAGCGCGCGTGCTCGTCCCGATGCAAGATGCGACGATGCATTTGCCCGTCGCCATCCCCGGCTATACGGATTTCTATTCGTCGAAGGAGCATGCCACGAACGTCGGCTCGATGTTCCGCGACCCGAAGAATGCGCTGCTGCCGAATTGGTCGGAGATGCCGATCGGCTACAACGGGCGCGCTTCGTCGGTGGTCGTCAGCGGGACGAACGTGCGTCGTCCGATGGGGCAATTGAAGTTGCCCGAT
Organism: Trinickia sp.; assembly: GCF_051961175.1. GTDB lineage: Bacteria > Pseudomonadota > Gammaproteobacteria > Burkholderiales > Burkholderiaceae > Trinickia. The sequence goes on from NZ_JBQCDN010000132.1 coordinate 12,173, forward strand.
CAGGAGCGGCCGATCTATGGTGCGTGCCGCAAGCTCGATATCGAACTGGAGACGGGTTTTATTGTCGGGCGCGGCAATGCGCTGGGCGAACCGATAGCCTGCGGCGAAGCCGAAGATCACATCTTCGGCATGGTGCTGCTCAACGATTGGAGCGCGCGCGATATTCAGCAATGGGAGTATGTGCCGCTCGGTCCGTTCAATGCGAAATCGTTCGCGACGACGATCTCGCCGTGGGTCGTGACGTTGGATGCGTTAGAGCCGTTTCGTGTCGCGCAGCCGGAGCAGACGCCGGAGCCGTTGGCCTATCTGCGGCATGAGGGGAAGCATGCGTTCGATGTTGAGCTCGAAGTGCGGCTGCGGCCCGAAGGCGCGGCGACGGCGAGTACGATTGCGCGCACGAACTTCAAGTACATGTACTGGACGATGGCGCAGCAGCTCGCGCATCACACCGTTTCAGGCTGCAATACGCGCGTCGGCGATCTGATGGGCTCGGGCACGATCAGCGGGCCGACGGCCGATTCGTGTGGTTCGCTGCTGGAGTCGACTTGGAACGGTGCCAGGCCGGTGGCGCTTGAAGGGGGCGAGACGCGCACGTTCATCGTTGATGGTGACGAGTTGACGCTTTCGGGGTGGTGCCAAGGAGAGGGGTATCGAGTCGGGTTTGGGACGTGTGTCGGTAAAATTCTGCCGGCTCGCGGTTGATCGGTTTGTGGCCGGCAGCGGCGCGAGGACATCGTAGTAGGTCCTGCGCCACTGCCGGTCAGCGCTCGCGCTTTCGCCAAACGATTAGCCCTTGCCCCCGCCGGTATCACTCGCCGCCTGACCATGACGCCCGACGCCGCTGGCAAAACGCGCCGCGCCCGCGATACCCTCATCGAATACCGCACGATAACCACCGGCCCCTTCCCGGCGCAGCGCTTCGGCCAAGTCATCCATCGAGCTGTTCTCAACCGCCGACCGACGATCGGCCAGCAAAGCCGCTTGCGGAAACGCGGCCAGCTGCGCCGCCAACGCTTCTGCCGCTTCGCGCGCCGCGCCCTTCGGGACAACGCGATTCGCGAGCCCGATCGCCAGCGCCTCTTGTGCATCAACCGCCCGCCCGGTCAAAATCAAATCGAGCGCGCGCGACAGCCCGATCAAACGAGGCAACCGAATCGTGCCCCCATCAATAAGCGGCACCCCGAACCGCCGACAAAACACGCCAAGCACCGCGTCTTCCTCCACCACGCGCAAGTCGCACGTTGCCGCCAGCTCGAGTCCGCCTGCAACCGCATGGCCAGCAATCGCCGCCACCACCGGCTTCGACAGCATCATGCGCGTCGGCCCCATCGGGCCCGGGCCGCTGCCGTCGGGGCGAACCTCATTGCGACGCTGTTCATCGCCCATCGCCGTCAAATCCGCCCCCGCGCAGAACGTCCCGCCCGCCCCGAAGAGCACACCAGAGCGCCACTCCGGTTCGGCTTCAAAACGCGCGAACGCAGCGGCGAGCGCGGCCGCCGTTGGCCCATCGACAGCATTTCTGCAGTGCGGCCGATCGAGCACGATCGTCGCGACGCCGAGCGCGGACACCTCGATCCGGACATGCGCACCAAAGCCAAGGGTCTCTTGCATTTTTCATCTCGCTTCTTGGGCAGGCGGGAGAATGGGGCTAATCTTCAGATCATTCAGTTCGATCTGTCATTCTTGTCATGCGCCTGTCACGATCGGGAGATAGGCTGCGCGGTTTCCCTGCGGGATGAGCGCAGTGGAACCGGCGTAGCCGCGCCGGGCACTCCAACAATCATACGTTCGTCATGTCTACGTCCGCATCGATCCATGCGGTTGCTCTCGCACCCTCGGCCGGCCCGGGCCCAATCTGGGTCGTCCCGCTTCTCGGCCATTCCCACTACGATCACGTGCGCTTGAAACGCGTGTTCGAAGACGATCAAAGCCGGCATCGCGTCGTCATCGTCGACGCTCATAAGCTGCTCCAATGCGCCGCGCGCGACGATACCGATTACGTGCTGCCCCCTGTCGGCAATTGGCACAGCGGCAAGGTAAAAGGCATTCGCGACTTCCTGGACCCGGACAACGAGCAGGTCCCCGCCATGCCTTACGTCACGATCGAGTCGCGCCGCGTGCACGGCCTGCTCGGCTGGCTGCGGCTCAAGCACGAAGGCGTCGTCGGGTTTCGCAACGGCCAGCATCGGGCGCGCTATCTGGCTCATGCAGGCGCCGTCGCGTTCCCCGTGGAAGTGCATGAACGCGAGGTGGCCTTGCTCACCCACTTGTGCGGGTACGTGGCGCCGCCTGCGCCCGTTATCGACGGCACATCGGCGCATCCGCCAGTGGCACCGTCACCGGGGGATTGAACCTGACCGCAAGCTTGGCCTTCGAAACCCGATTGCCGGGCTTGGCCGCTCCAAACCGATGATCGACCCGGGGGCGAACCTCGTCCCAACGTCGTGCGAACGCGTGTTCGGTCGAAAAGACTTGCTCGCGCGCCGAAATGGGGCAATGATCGGCATTCCCTTCGCCGCAATGCACCATCTCGGCCGAGCCTCGTGCGCGGCGGAGCGGAACCGCTGTTTCCGCGAACCCCTATTGCGCCTAACCATGTCCAGCACCGAGCCCTCCATCCCTTGCCCCGACGTCGTGTCGCTCGACGCGATCCTCCCCGAAGAACCGTTGTTGATGATGGGCGCCGGCCCCGTGCCGATTCCCGCCGCCGTGGCCAAGGCCAACGCAATCGTCATCAATCACCTCGGGGCCACGATGTCGAAGGTCATCGGGCAAGTGAAGGATATGGCGCGCTACGTCTTCCAGACGCGCTCGAAATGGGTCTTGGGCGTCGCCGGCCCCGGCTCCGCGGCGATGGAAATGGCGATTTCGAACCTCGCTTGGTCTGGCACGCGCGTGCTCTCGATCAAAAACGGTTTCTTCAGCGCGCGGATGGCCGAGATGGCCAGACGCTGCGGCGCGCAGGTCGCCACGCTCGAGGTGGCCGACGGCGCTGTGGCGAGCCTCGCCGACATCGCCGAGGCGCTGGCCCGCGAGACGCCCGAAGTCGTGACGATCGTGCAAGGCGAGACGTCAAACACCGTCTGGAATCATCAACTGAAAGAGATTGCCGCGCTGGCGAAGGCGGCCGGCGCGCTCGTCGTTGTCGATGCCGTTTGCACGCTTAGCACCATGCCGCTCGAAATGGACGCGTGGGGAATCGATGCCGTGATCACCGGTGGACAAAAAGGGCTGTCGTCGATTCCGGGGGTGTCGCTCATCGCGTTTTCAGACGCGGCCTGGCAGCGGATGAAGTCCCGCAAGCAGCCCAGCGCGCATTGGTGTCTCGACGCCTCGCTCGCGGAAAATTTCTGGCACAACGCCGGTTATCACTACACTGCGCCCGTCTCCGGCGTGCTGGCGTTGCACGAAGCGCTGCGGCTCGTCTGCGCCGAAACACTCGAAAAACGGTTTGCGCGCCACCTCAAGTGCTCGCTCGCGCTGCAAGCGGGCGTCTCGGCGATGGGGCTCGAGCTGTTCGCGCCCGAGCCTTGCCGGCTCAATTCGGTCGTCGGCATCTCGACGCCGGCCGGATTGAGCCCCGCCGATGTCTGCGGTCATATCTCACGCCAGCACCAAGTGGAGATCTCGGGTTCGTTCGGACTGCCGATCGTGCGGATCGGGCAGATGGGCGAGCAATGCCGCGAGCACAATCTGTTTCGCACGCTGCACGCGCTCGGCCGCACGATGGTTGAACTGGGGGCGCGCGTCGATCTGCCGGCCGGCGTTGCGGCGCTGGCACATTCGCTGTCGGAAACCGCTCGGGGGCGTTGAGTGGTCGGCCCTAGAGATGTCGTGCGATGGTCGGCGCTCAAGGTGCCGGAAAGCGTCGCGAAATGTGATGA
>NZ_JBQCDN010000133.1:0-2130 GCF_051961175.1 Trinickia sp.
CGGGAGGTACTCGAGACTGTGGATGGCGGGGAAGGTGAAGCGCTTGAACTTGCCCTCTGACCTTTTGCCGAGCAGTCCGCTCGTTCTTGATGCGAGCGTCATCTTCAACATCCTGGCGACGGGATTCGCCGCCGATATCGTCGATGCTATCGGGCTACCCTGCCTTGTCGAAGTACGGACAAGGCGCGAAGTGAAGCGACACCCTCGTCCAGATGCCGCTAATGGTGACCCTCTCGAACCGCTGATTATTTGTGGCGCATTGCAAATTGCGACCATGTCGTCTACCGCATATCGCTTCTATCTGGGCTTGGTCTCGGGCGATTCTGCGGCTGCGCTTGGCGACGGGGAGAGCGCCGCAATCGCGCTGGCCGCTGATGTAAATCACGCGGTTGCCCTCGACGACGGCAAGGCGCGCGCTATCCGAAGCCGCCAGGCACCCCACGTCGCAACCGTGTCGTCACTCGCGCTTATCGTTGGCGCAGCGCAGGCGAGTCGATGGACCGAAGAAAAATTGCGGCTGGCCATATTGGACGCAAGGAAGTACGCGCGCCTGGGGATTGTTGTCGGCGAGCGAGCGCTTTTTAACGACGTCTCCGATGCATTGGGGATTTTAGACACTGCGTCAACTCAAAGATAGCGGTAGACGTTTATGCAGGGTGCAGCGGGTGTTGGCACCCTTATGGCTCGAGCCGGCCACCGTCGCGCCGGCTGCCGCACTCGAAACAATTGACTCGTGTCAAGCGCATTTGAAATCTGAGCCACTTCGCGCGTGAGCGCGCAAGGTAAAAGTGAGCCAGCGGTTAATTCTTCGATGCCGGGACGTGGCCGGCTTTCCGTTGCTGTTTAAGTCGGTAGCTATCTCCCTTGATTTGGATGATGTGGGCGTGATGCAGGATACGGTCAAGCATGGCTGCGGTTAGCGTTGCGTTGCCGCCGAAGGTTTCGTCCCATTGGGTGAACGGCAGGTTGCTCGTCAGAATCATCGAACCGCGCTCGTATCGCTTGGCTACGATCTGGAAGAAGTGGCTGGCCTGGTCTCCCGAGAGGGGCAAGTATCCGATCTCGTCGACGATCAGCAGTCTTGGTCCGAGAACGTTGTGCCGAAGCACGGCGTCATAGCGCTCTTGGCGGCGAGCCGCCTCGAGCTGCAACATCAGATCGGCTGCCGTGACGAACTTCGTCTTGATGCCCGCTTGCGTTGCGGCATATCCGATTGCGATCGCCAAGTGCGTCTTGCCGACACCGGACGGCCCGAGCAGTACGGCGTTCTCGCCGCGCTCGATAAAGCGCAGTGTGGCTAACTCGTCGATGGCCTTGCGTGGCGCGCCGACGGCGAAACCGTAGTCGTAATCGTCGAGCGTCTTGATCGCCGGGAATCCCGCCATGCGCACGAGCGTCTGCCGTGATCGAAGCTGCCGCATCTCGCGCTCATGCGCTAGTGCCTGCTCAAGGAAATCGAGGAAACTCCACTGCTTGGCCGCCGCATCGCTGGCCAGTGCGACATAGCGCTGCATAAGCCCTTCAAGCTTCAGGCTCTGGCAGTGACCGTCGATACGCTCTTGCTGCAGATTCATGCCCGCACCTCCGTCAGCAGTTGCTGATAGACCGACAAGGGATGCTGCAGCGGTAACGATGAGGGCGTCGTCGTCCTTGCGGCCGGCGTTGCCTCCGATCGTCGCATTGCAAACGCGGGCAGCATGCGAAGCATGTCTCGTTCGCGTTCTTCGAACAATTTTGCGGGTGGTGCTCCTGTAACGGGGTGTACCCGCTGGTTGGCAACGTCGCGCAACCACCTGCCGACCTCGGCGTTGGCTGTGTCGACGTCGAGCAGCATGCCGGACTGCTTGAGCCAGCTGGACAACGGCACGTAGAAGTTGCCGCGCAGATAACGATGGAAGCGCTCGATCTTGCCCTTCGTGCGAGCACGGTACGGTTGGCAGAGCCTGGGCATAAAGCCGTAGCGCTTCGCTAGGTCGAGTAACCCCGGATGCCACCGATGCTCACCTTTGCCGTAAGCATCGCGCTCGAGCACGATCGTCCTGGCGTTGTCGTACAGAATCTCGCGCGGCACCCCGCCGAGCGTTTCGAATAACGCGTGGTGGCAAGCGATCAGCGTTTCTGCCTTCTCGT
>NZ_JBQCDN010000134.1:0-7965 GCF_051961175.1 Trinickia sp.
GAATTCGGCACACATAGCTTCGTCAGCGGTTAGCACCTTGCGATCAAACTGCATCGCCATCCACTCGAGAGGGACGACGTCATCCGCAACGATCATCAGTGCGATCCAGACGTCTACAGGGATGCGCCGGTCTGCCTGACTCGGCGCGGCCCACTGGTCAAGTTGAGCCTTTGTAATCGGCCTAGCCAACCGCTCGGCCACGCGATCGGCAACTCGTTCTCGACTGAGACCGTTGCCGACGCAGCGGTCGAGCAGAGAATTAACCACTTGGCGGATACCGGCATCCAGTTCGGTTTCGCCTGCGGCGGCGACCATGCCCGATGGCGTGTCGATGGTGAACACGTCAAAGTTCAGCGGCAGCTGCGTTATCGCGGCTGCGGACTCAGTCCTCTTTTTCCTCATGGTTTTCATCATCCAGTGACAAAGCGAAAAGTGAAAACTACTGCCTCGTTTTAACTGCTTAGTCCGGCCAAGGAGCGGCTATACTTCCGCCGTGAAGGAGCATTCCGTTCGGATTGGCGATGAGTATCGTGGTCGGATACGCCGGCCCAGTGGCGTCCAACGTTCCGGCCACAGTTCGTGAAGCGGAACGCCAAGAAACGCGGCTATTGCCAGTTCTCCGGACGATACTGGCCGTGCCAGGGCGTTGCGGACGGTTGAAAGTGGCAAGCCGCAGTCGCGAGCGAGGTCATTCATGGTCTTGCCACGCTTGCGAATGGCGGCCTTGATATCTTCCTTGTGCCATCCTTTCGGGCCTTCAGTGGTGGGCATGTGCGGGTCCTTGCAGGTACGGTCTAGCGACCGTTTTTTTTCCGGCCGTTAATCCCATAGGTCAGGTTTAACGGCATGCTAACCGCAAAGAAGTGGAAAGTCAAAGCGGAAATTTAACTTTCTGCTTTAGTTGGTCCTGGCGACAGCTCGGAGTCGCACGATGTCTTTACTGTCGTGCGACTGACGGGAGTGTCGCCCAATGATGTAAGTGGAAATTCAACTTTCCGCTTTTGTGGAGGAAACTGGAAAGTGGAAAAGTGGTTGTCGGCGAGCGAGATCGCAAAGATGGGATTGCCTGGGTTGCCGGCAACCAAGGTTGCAATTGCGAGCCGAGCGGCGCGCGAAGGCTGGCCAGTCAAGGGCGAAACTGGCTTGGGAGGCCAGCGGAAGGTGTATCAAATCCCGGAGGCGTACTTGGTGCGGCGGGCGGAAAGCAGGGACGCGACCAAGCAGGTGTACGACCCCACCATGGGATCTGGCGGGATGCTCAAAGCGGCTACAGACTACGTGGACGAGGCACGTAAGCACGGGGACGTCAGTGACGCCGAGCTAATCCGAGAGATCGTTTTGGGCGTTGAGCGGTGGCTCGAGAAGAACGGCGCGCATCCCGACGCTGAGCGGAAGGCTGCTCTTATTTCCCTCCTGTTCAGGTACTTCCAGACCGACGGTGCATTAGACAAAGAAAAGATGGACCAACTGCTTCGGGCCGTAGCTTGACCCTGTCAAAGTAAACAGCCTGTCGCCGCCCTGTGTGCTCCGTAGACTGATCGGTCTTACTAAAAACTACGGGGCTATTGAGGAATGAAGGTAGTAGAAGGTCAACTTGCTTCGATCATCGAGGAAATTCTTTTTGAAAAACAAGCAGTTGCTTGCTGGCGCGGTCTGCACGCGGTAGTGCCGTCCGAGGCGGCGGCAAACGATGCCGTCTTCGTCGTCTCGTCGGAAGGTGAACACGCGAGAAAGGTTTCCTTCCGTGATCTGTTCGTTTTTTTTGCGGAATATGCCAAAAACTGCGCGAAATTCGCCCTTGATTTGAGCGTTTTCGCCAAACTTGGTCGTGCCAACAAGCGGCGACGTATCCCCTTAGCCGCTTGTTTTTTCGGGCTTTTTTCTGTTCCTGTGCATAACTTTAGCAGTGCCAATCTGAGCACCACCCCATAAATGTCCGACACGAGCCAACTTCCCGCCCCGCTCGACTCGGTTTGTCCGGGCTATCCGCCCGTGCTCGGCGACGCCCGGCTGCTGGACGACGATGAGCTTGCCGCGTCGCTCGAGCAGACGATGAGTCACTGGGACGGGGCCAGCGATTTATGGCTGTTCGGCTATGGCTCGCTGATTTGGAACCCCGGCATGCCCGCGGCGGAGACTGTTCGCGCACGCGTGCGCGGTTATCACCGGGGGCTCTATTTGTGGTCTCGCGTGAACCGCGGCACGCCGGAGCAGCCGGGGCTCGTCCTGGCGCTCGACCGCGGCGGCTCATGTACGGGAATGGCATTCCGGCTGGCGGGTGCAGGCGCCTGGCCGCATCTGGAGGCGCTATGGCGGCGCGAGATGCCGATGGGCTCCTATCGGCCCGCCTGGCTGCCGTGCTGGCTGGCCGACGGGCGGCGCGTCGATGCGCTGGCGTTCGTCATGCGGCGCGACGTGCCCACGTATACGGGGAAACTGCCGGACGACATCGTCAAGACGGTACTCACGTGCGCGCGTGGCCGCTACGGCACGACGCTCGACTACGTGTGCCGTACCGTCGAAGCGCTGCGCGAATGCGGCATGCCCGATCGCGCGCTCGAAGCGCTGCTCAAGCGCTGTCTCTGAGCGTACGCTCGCCGCGCTGATCGAACGCCGCCTACGTGCGCGGCGGCGCCATGGCAGACGGCCATCAATATCCCACGAACGCCGCTACGCCGACGATCGCACCGACCCCGGCCACGCCCACCGCGGCGCCGAGCAGCCAACGGCGGCGCGTGAGCAGCGTAATCGCGGCCAGCGAAATCGCAATTTGCGTGAGCGTCGTCGCCTGCGCCCACCGATGGTGCAGATGCAGTTGCCGCTCGCTCGCGGCATCGGCTTGCGCGACGGTTTTTTCCAGCGCTTCGGCCTGCGCACGAATCGCTGTTTTCTGCTGAATGTATTTGGCGACGTCGGCCGAAAATTTGGCGCTCGCCTTGGGATCGGCCGCCGTCAGCGCGGCACCCATCTCGGCCAGATTCTGCTTTTCGCCCTTGGCCTGGTAGTAGCTCCACTGATTGGCCGCCTCGGTCTTGCGGATGGCCGCCTCGTTCTTGTAAAAGAGTGCCAATCCTTCGGTGGACCCGCCCTGGTACGAGAATACAGCGCCGATCGTCGCCAGCACGGCGGTCATGACGGCGATGCGGCCGGCGAACGGATCGGGCGGCGCGCTGCCCGGCGCGTGACCGTGGGCATGGCCATGTTCATGGCCCGCGTGTTCGAGGGCTTCTTCGTGCGGACCGCGCACTTCAAACTCTTCCGACATATTTCTTTCGCGCAAACAGAGTAAAAAACGGTGGCAGAGCCGCTCAGCACACGCTCGATGGCGTGTGTCACGCACTTTAGCAGGCCGATCGGCAAATATGGTCCTGCTTTTGCGTGGTGTATCCTTTACTCTCCGTTTACCACGCGTCCAGCCGTGCCGGACGCATCGCCATGAACGACGCCTATCCCAGTCGACGCCATACCGACAAGCCCGCCGAGAAACGCTCGCTGCTCGAGCGCCTGACCGATTTCATTTCCCCCGAGCCCGAATCGCGGGGCGAACTACTGGAAATTCTCCAGGACGCGCACGAGCGCAACCTGATCGACGCCGATTCGCTCTCGATGATCGAGGGCGTGTTCCAGGTGTCCGATCTGTGCGCGCGCGACATCATGGTGCCACGTGCGCAGATGGATGCCATCGATATCGAGCGCAGCCCTGAGGAATTCATTCCGTTCGTCCTCGAAAAAGCGCACTCGCGCTATCCCGTGTACGAGGGCAACCGCGACAACATCATCGGCGTGCTCCTCGCGAAGGACTTGCTGCGCTATTACGCAGAGGAATCGTTCGACGTGCGCGGCATGCTGCGTCCCGCCGTCTTCATCCCCGAAGCGAAGCGGCTGAACGTCCTGCTGCATGATTTCCGCATGAACCGCAATCATATTGCGATCGTCGTCGACGAATACGGCGGCGTGGCGGGATTGATCACGATCGAAGACGTGCTCGAACAAATCGTCGGCGACATCGAAGACGAATACGACTTCGACGAGGAAAGCGGCAACGTCATCGCATCGCCCGACGGGCGCTACCGCGTGCGGGCGCTGACCGAAATCGAACAGTTCAACGAAGTATTCGGCACGCATTTTTCCGATGAGGAAGTCGATACGATCGGCGGGCTGGTGACGCATCATTTCGGCCGGGTACCGCACCGCGGCGAGCGCGTGCGCATCGACGATCTGATCTTCGAGATCCTGCGCGGCGATGCGCGGCAAGTGCACATGCTGCTTGTGCGGCGCGATCCGCTCGCAGGCCAGCGCGAACGCGAAGCACAGCACGTGCAGACTTGACGGGTGCCGCGGGCGCCGTGCATGAGCCCTGGCTTGTGCCGGTGCCTGTGCCGCTCTCGTGGCGGTACGCTGGCGCTCCCGTGCGGTACGCTGGCGCTCTCTTGGCGGTACGCTGCCGCTCTCGTGCGGTACGCTGGCGCTCTCGCGCCTTGCCACGCGTCGCGCGCCAGCACATGGATCCGTCGCTGATGACGAGCAACCCATACCTGCGGCTGCAATCGGCCCTGCGCACGCGGATCGTAGCGCTCGTTGGCGCTCTGTTCGCGCCTTGATCGCGCCTTAATCGCGCCCAGGCTTTACCGAGCTGGACCTTCAACGCTTTTTTGACGCCAAGTATCCATGGCCGAATCGATCACCTCCCGTAGGCGCGGCAACGCCGCGCCGGGCACCACCGCGGCGCCTGCTGCGCTCTCGCGCTGGCACTATGTCGCCGCGCTGGCGCTCGGTGCGCTGAACACGTTGTCATTCGCACCGACGCCGCACGGCGGCTGGCTCGAAATCGGCATCTTTGCCGTGCTGTACGCCTGGCTCACGCGCACGACAAGCTGGAAGAGCGCGGCATTGACGGGCGGCGCGTTCGGCTTCGGCAATCTCGTCACGGGTGTCTGGTGGCTCTATGTCAGCATGCATCATTACGGCGGAATGCCGGCGCCGCTCGCAGGCGCGGCACTCGTTCTGTTCGCGCTTTACCTCGCCGTCTATCCCGCAATGTCGGCGGGCCTGTGGTCGTTTTGCGCGGGCCACGCGGCGAGCGGCGTGCCCACTGCCGAGGGCCGTCCGTTCTATCCCACATGGCATGGGGCGTTCGCTTTCGCCAGCGCTTGGGCGATCGGAGAATGGCTGCGCGGCACCGTATTTACCGGGTTTCCTTGGCTCGCGAGCGGCTACGCGCAAGTCGACGGCCCGTTGCGCGGCTTTTCGGCCATCGCGGGGGTTTATGGCGTGGGCTGGCTCCTCGCGCTCACCGCTGCACTGATCGTTCAAAGCGCCTGGGCAGGGTTCGCGTCGCCGCGGCGGCGCATGGCCGTGGCGCTGCCGGCCGTCGTTGCGCTCGTCGTCATGGGCTCGGGCCTGCTGCTTTCGCGCGTGACTTGGACGCAGCCCGGCAACGCACCGCTGACCGTCCGCCTGCTGCAAGGCAACGTCAAGCAGGAAATGAAGTTCGACGAAGCCGGCGTGCGCGCGGCGCTCGATCTTTATCAGCAGATGATCACCGCGCATCCGGCCGACCTGATCGTGACGCCGGAAACGGCGGTCCCGATGTTGCCGCAGCAGTTTCCGGACGCATTCGGGAGCGCACTGCGCACGTTCGCGGACAACACAGGATCATCGCTGCTGATCGGCGCATTCGGCGCTTCCATTGCGCCCGACGGGCAATATACGGATGAAACGAACAGCTTTTTCGGTGTCACGCCCGGCTCGCGCGAACTGTACCGCTACGATAAGCACCATCTGGTGCCGTTCGGCGAGTTCGTGCCGTGGGGCTTTCATTGGTTCGTGCAGTTAATGAACATTCCTCTCGGCGATCTTTGGCGCGGCAAGCCGGTGCAGCGTGCGTTCATGGTTCACAACCAGCCAATCGACGTCGACATCTGCTATGAAGACATCTTCGGCGAAGAGATCGCGCGCACGCTGCGCGAGGCCGCGGTACCGGCTGGCGTGCTGGTGAACGGGTCGAACCTCGCGTGGTTCGGCGATACGATCGCACTCGATCAGCACTTGCAGATGGCGCAGATGCGCACGCTTGAAACGGGGCGGCCGCTGATTGCGGCGACGAACACCGGCACGACGGCAGTGATCGATGCACAAGGCCATGTGACGGCGCGGCTGCCCGCTTTCACGACAGGGCAAATCGAAGCGAAGGTCCAAGGGATGACGGGGCGCACGCCGTACATCACCGTTGGCAATGACCTCGTGCTCGCGGTTTCGCTGGTGCTGATCGCGTTCGGGTTTGCATTTGGGCGGGGCCGCATTAGGCGCGGCCCGCGTTAAACGCGTCCGACAGGGCTGACAGCGCTCGGGATAACGCTGTTGCGCCCGCACGAAGGCCTCCCAAGCCGCAACGGCCGCAAGGCAGTCCCAATCCGGTAAAATCTAGCGTTTTCACCGCGCAGGCGGCGGCAATCGCCGTGGCCTGCGCAGCGGCCGCCCCGACGGGAGCCCCGAATCCGCCGGTTTTCCGGCATCGCAGCGGCCCCTACGCGCCGCCTGCCTCGAAAGGCACGACATGCTCACGTTTCAGCAAATCATCCTGACGCTGCAATCCTATTGGGACAAACAGGGTTGCGCGCTGCTTCAGCCGATCGACATGGAAGTCGGCGCCGGCACTTCGCACGTCCACACGTTCTTGCGTGCCGTAGGGCCCGAGCCCTGGCGCGCGGCCTACGTTCAACCGTCGCGGCGCCCGAAGGACGGCCGCTACGGCGATAACCCGAACCGGCTGCAGCACTACTACCAGTATCAAGTCGTGCTCAAGCCCGCTCCGGAAAACATCCTCGATCTGTACCTCGGCTCGCTCGAAGCCCTCGGCTTCGATCTGAAGCAAAACGATGTGCGTTTCGTCGAAGACGACTGGGAAAACCCCACGCTCGGCGCCTGGGGTCTGGGCTGGGAGGTCTGGCTCAACGGCATGGAAGTCACGCAATTCACGTACTTCCAGCAGGTGGGCGGACTCGACTGCAAACCGGTGCTCGGCGAAATCACATACGGGCTCGAACGGCTGGCGATGTACCTGCAAAAGGTCGAGAACGTGTATGACCTCGTCTGGACCGAGTGGGAGGAAATGGGCCCGAACGGTCCCGAGCTGCGGCGCCTGTCCTACGGCGATGTCTACCACCAAAACGAAGTCGAGCAATCGACGTACAACTTCGAGCACGCGAACGTCGAGCTGCTGTTCTCGCAGTTCAATAGCTACGAGTCCGAAGCGAAGCGCATGATCGAAACGCCGCTTGCGCTGCCCGCCTATGAGCTCGTGCTCAAAGCCGGGCACACGTTCAATCTGCTCGATGCGCGCGGCGCGATCTCCGTGACGGAGCGCGCGGCCTACATCGGCCGCATTCGCGCGCTGTCGAAGCTCGTCGCGCAGGCCTACTACGATTCCCGCGAAAAGCTCGGCTTCCCGATGCTCGGCAATCCCGTGCACGGGGTGCGCGGGCTGACCACCGATGCGCAAGACGCCGCCATGCCGGCATGGGCGCCGCCGCTGAAGGTCGAGCGTGCGATCGACAAGGAATGACGAGACTCCACGAATATGAATCAAGCTCACCAAGCCACCCTGCTCGTCGAACTGCTCACCGAGGAACTGCCGCCGAAGGCGCTCGCTCGCCTGTCCGGCGCATTCGCCGATAGCCTCGTCGAACGCCTGGCCGCGCGCGATCTGATCGCGGGCGAACCGTCGTTCGAACGCTTCGCCACCCCGCGCCGTCTCGCGGTGCTCATCAAGAACGTGCGTGCCATCGCCCCCGAGAAGCAAGTGCGGGAAAAAGTGCTGCCCGTTTCGGTGGCCCTCGACGCGAACGGCCAGCCCACTGCGCCGCTCGCCAAGAAGCTCGCGGCGCTCGGCTTCCCCGATGTTCCGCTGTCCGATCTCGAACGCGCCACCGACGGTAAAGCGGAAGCGTTTTTCCTGCGCTATGC
>NZ_JBQCDN010000135.1:0-6132 GCF_051961175.1 Trinickia sp.
CCACCAAAGGAGCGCTCGCCGCGAGCAGGGCGCTCGCCGCCAAAGGAGCGCTCGCCGCGTGCCGGGCGCTCGCCACCAAAGGACCGCTCGCCGCGTGCAGGGCGCTCGCCGCCAAAGGACCGCTCGCCGCGAGCCGGACGTTCGCCACCAAAGGACCGCTCGCCGCGTGCTGGACGCTCGCCACCAAAGGAGCGCTCGCCGCGAACCGGACGCTCGCCACCAAAGGAGCGCTCGCCGCGAACCGGACGTTCGCCACCAACGGACCGCTCGCCGCGAGCCGGTCGCCCTTCGCCAAAGGAGCGCTCGCCACGCGCAGGCCGCTCGTCCGGGCCGCCTCGACTCCGATATCCGGCGCTGCCGCCAGGGGCATCGCCAGTCCGGGCGCGTGTCGTTGCACGCGCGCCGCGTTCGTTATCGTCACGTGGCCCCCGCGGACCGCGCGCATCGGGCGTGCGGGGCGCGCGGCGGGGTGCTTCGTCGGTACGGCCGCCTGCGCCAGCTCGTTTATATCCGGCCGGCCGCGTATCACGCCCGCCGTCCTCACGGGGGGGCCGAGCGTCGCGCGCCGGGCCACCCGGACGCGGCGCGCGACGGGGCGCATCGTCAGCGCTGCGCTGCGGCACGCGGGCTCGCGGCGTGCCCTCGCGCGACTTCATTCCTGCGCTGTCGCGGGTCTTTCCGGCCGAGGCCGGCGCGCCAGCTTTAGCGCCCGCACGCGGCGCACTCTTCTTGGCGACCGGAGCAGAATCCGGCTCACTCGCCGCGCGCGGCGTCTTACGTGCGGACGGGCTGCCGGCACGAACGGGGGCGCGGCTCGGCGATGCCGGGCGCGGATGCTTGGCTGTCAGTTTGACGCGCATAAAATCTCACACTGCGATCGCACGCAGCAGCTCGGTTTCCAGCTGAATCTGCAAGCGGTTATCGGAAAGGCCGCGTCCATCGAGCAGAAATACGTCCTCGACACGTTCGCCGAGCGTATTGATCCGCGCAGCGTGGACACCGATCCGATGCACCGCCAACACGCGCGCGATCGAATAAAGAAGCCCCGGCCGGTCGTTTGCCGACACGGACAGGATGTAGTACTGCCCACGCTCGTCGGCTCGCAAGTCGACGCGCGGGGTAATCGGAAACGTTCGCGACAGTCGCGAGAGGCGGCCCTTGGACGGATCGGGCAGCGGCGCATCCGACGAGAGCCGTGCGGCGAGCTGTTGCTCGACGAGGTTCGCAATATCGCGATACTGCACCTCGTCGTCCTCGGTCCGCGCGACGATGAAATTATCGAGTGCGTAGCCGTGACGCGTCGTGTTGATGCGTGCGTCGAGCACCGACAGGCTGTTGCGGTCGAAATACGCGCAGATGCCGGCGAACAAATCGGAGCGGTCGGGCACGTAGACGAGCACTTGCAGCGCCTCCCCGATCGGGGACGGCCGCGCGCGCACGATCGGGGCATCGGTACGGACATGCCGGTACAAGACGCGCGTTTGCCAGGCGATGTCGGCGGCATCGTGACGCAAGAAATAGCCGACATCGAGTTGGTCCCACAGCGCACGATGCGCGTTCTCGGGTACCGTCTCGAGCCGCAGCAAGGCGAGCGCTTCCTCTTGCCGCGTCTTCAGTTCGGAATGCTCGTCGGGACGGGCGCCCCCGAGCACGGCGAGCGTCATCCGATACAGGTCCTCGAGCAGCTTGCCTTTCCACGTGTTCCAGACTTTCGGGCTCGTGCCGCGAATGTCGGCGACGGTCAACAGGTAAAGCGCCGTGAGCCGGCGTTCGTTGCCGACGAGCTCGGCGAATTGCTTGATGACCTGCGGATCGCTCGTATCCTGCTTTTGCGCGACCTGGCTCATCGTCAGATGGTGCTGCACGAGCCAGACCACGAGCGAGGTGTCGTCGCTCGTCATGCCGTGATCGCGGCAGAAGCGGCGGGCATCGGCCATGCCGAGCGTCGAGTGATCGCCGCCGCGGCCCTTGGCGATATCGTGAAACAGCGCCGCCACGTAAAGCACCCATTGCCGCTCGAAGTTGGCCATCAACTGGCTGCAGAACGGGTACTCGTGGGCGTGTTCGGCCAACGCAAAGCGGCGCAAATTGCGCAGCACCATCAAGATGTGCTGATCGACCGTATAAACGTGGTACAGGTCGTGCTGCATCTGCCCGACGATGCGCCGGAAATTCAGCAGGTAGCGGCCGAGCACGCTCGTCTGGTTCATCAGCCGCAGGGCATGCGTAATACCTTGGGGCTGCTTCAGGATTTCAATGAAAAGCCGGCGGTTCTCCGGATCGCGCCGCCAGCGCGAATCCATGATTTCGCGCGCGTTGTAGAGCGCCCGCAGCGTACGGGCCGACAGCCCCTTCGTGCCGTGCGTCATTTCGTACAGCAGGAACGCTTCGAGGATGGCCGTGGGCGTACGCTCGAACACATCGTCGCTGGCGATTTCGATCATCCCTTGCTTTTCGACGAAGCGCTCCGACAGCACGCGCGTAATCCCGCTCGTGCGCGGGAACAGTTGCGCCTCGATGTTCTGGATCAGAATCGTCGCGAGCTGCGTGACCGCCTTGGCGGCCCAATAATAGCGGCGCATCAACTGCTCGCTCGCGCGGCGGGCCTGCGTGGCGCTATAGCCGAAGCTTTCGGCCGCGGCGGTTTGCAGATCGAACACGAGCACATCCTGACGGCGGCCGGCGATCACGTGCAGCCGGGCCCGCAATGTCTTCAGGAACGCTTCGTTGCGGTGCAGCTCGCGTGCTTCGCGCGCCGTGATGAGGCCGCGCTCGTCCAATTCCCGCCAACTGCGTCCGAACCCTGCCGCGCGTGCGATCCACAGGATCAGTTGCAGATCGCGCAAGCCGCCCGGGCTTTCTTTGACGTTCGGCTCGAGGCTGTACGGTGTGTCTTGAAACTTCGCATGGCGCTGGCGCATTTCGAGCACCTTGGCCTGGAAGAAGGCGCGGGCGTCGAGTGCTTCGTTCAAGCGCAGGACGACGCGCTGAAACAGCGCGGTGCTGCCGGTGATGCGCCTCGCCTCAAGCAGCGACGTGCGAACCGTGATGTCGTTGCCGGCTTCCTCGATGCATTGCGCCACGGTGCGCACGCTGCTGCCGATCTCGAGGCCGAGGTCCCATGCCATGCCGATAAAGCGCTCGATGCGCGCGTCGAGTTCGGGCGGGGCCGCATCGGGCAGCAGCACGAGGATGTCGATGTCGGAGTAGGGCGCCAGTTCGCCGCGGCCATAGCCGCCCACGGCCACGAGCGCGCAGGACGCCGGCAATTCGCAGCCGTCCCATGCGCGCCGCAGGGCGTCGTCGGTCGTGCGCGAGAGCGTCTGCATCAGCGCATCGACGCGGCTTGCCGTTTTGAAGCGCGCGAGCAGATCTGCTTTCGCGGCGCGGTAGTCGGCTTTGACCGAGGCGGGATCGGTGGTGACGGCGGGGGCGCTCATAGGCTGGGGCGAACGGCGAAAAGCCGATTGATACGTTGATACGTGGATGGGAAGGTGCGCGCGCCGCCGGTGTCGGCGACGCTGCGCGATCTGCGGCTGCGCCGAGCCGCCGCTTGTTTATTGACCGACTGAGTGGGGCTATTGCATCGCGCCATCCGGTTACGCCATTCGAACCGGACCGATCAGGCCGCGACGGCGATCGACGGCTTGGCGGGCGTGCCCGCCGATACCGTCAGCACGTCATAGCCGGTATCGGTCACGAGCACCGTATGCTCCCATTGCGCCGAAAGGCTACGATCCTTCGTCTTGACCGTCCACTGATCGGGCATCGTGCGAATTTCGCGGCGGCCCGCGTTGATCATCGGCTCGATCGTGAAGATCATGCCCTTTTGCAGCTCGAGCCCGGTGCCCGGGCGGCCGTAATGCAGAATCTGCGGATCTTCGTGGAACACCGTGCCGATGCCGTGGCCGCAGTATTCACGCACGACGCTGTAGCCACTCGCTTCGGCGTGGCGCTGGATCGCGTAGCCGATATCGCCGAGCCGCGCACCCGGACGCACCTGTTCGATGCCGAGCCACATGCATTCGTAAGTGGTTTGCGCCAGGCGTTTGGCGAGGATCGAGCCCTCGCCGGCAATGAACATCCGGCTCGTGTCGCCGAAGTAGCCGTCTTTGATGACGGTGACGTCGATGTTCAGCGCGTCGCCGTTCTTGACGACTTTGTCGCCGGGGATACCGTGACAGATGACGTCGTTGACCGAAATGCAGGTTGCTTTCGGGTAGGGCGGATAGCCGGGCGGCTGATAATTGAGCGGCGCGGGAACGGTGCCCTGCACGTCCAGCATGTAGTTGTGGCAGAGCCGGTCCAGCTCGGCCGTCGTCACGCCGGGCTTGACGAACGGGGTGATGTAGTCGAGCACTTCGCTCGCCAGACGGCACGCGACGCGCATTTTTGCGATGTCGTCTTCGTTTTTGATCGTGATAGCCATGAGTGCGGGCCTGAGAACGGATGTACGTAGATTTCGCGATTATCGCACTATATGAGCCCCGTGGCTGACCGCCGCGCCGCGCCGTTCGTTCGATTGCGCATTTCGCGACGCCGCTGCGCCGTTCGATGCTGCAATGCGGAATGATGCCATGCGCTGGAGCGGGCCCAAGGCGCAGCTTGAGGGAGCGCCTTCACGCGTGGTATACTTTCGGGCTAGTCGTTGTCGGGAATCGAATTTGCATGCGGTCCATCGCATTAGCGTCCGCAAAGGCGGTACGCAAAGCGGCGGTACGCAAAGCGGCGGTACGCAAAGCGGCGGTACGCAAGGCGGCTGCACAAGCAGCCGCAGGGCAACCCCAGCCATTCGAGGCTTGATGGCGGCTGGAACAACAATCGTAGTAATCGCAAGCCGGCGCACCCAGGGTGCCGGGCCGCGGTCCATGAGCGTTCATCAAGTTCAATGAGCGTTCGGGGCGCGACCGGTACGGCAGCCGGCTTAAGACCCAACCCTCGCGGAGAATTACATGGCAGTCACTATGCGTCAGATGCTGGAAGCCGGCGTCCACTTCGGTCACCAAACGCGCTTCTGGAACCCGAAGATGGCCCCCTTCATCTTCGGTCATCGCAACAAGATTCACATCATCAACCTCGAAAAGACGCTGCCGATGTACAACGACGCGCTGAAGTACGTGCGTCAACTGGCAGCCAATCGCGGCACGATCCTGTTCGTCGGTACGAAGCGTCAATCGCGTGACACGATCGCCCAGGAAGCCCAGCGCGCCGGCATGCCGTTCGTCAACGCCCGCTGGCTCGGCGGCATGCTGACGAACTTCAAGACGCTGAAAGTGTCGATCAAGCGCCTGAAGGACATGGAGGCCGCGGTCGAGGCCGGTGAACTCGAAAAGATGAGCAAGAAGGAAGCGCTGCTGTTCGAACGCGAAATCGCCAAGCTGCAAAAGTCGATCGGCGGCGTGAAGGACATGGGCGGCATTCCGGATGCAATCTTCGTCGTCGACGTCGGCTACCACAAGATCGCCGTGACCGAAGCGAACAAGCTCGGCGTGCCGGTCATCGCCGTGGTCGATACGAACCACTCGCCCGAAGGCATCGATTACGTGATCCCGGGTAACGACGACGCCAGCAAGGCCGTGGCCCTGTACGCGGAAGGCGTGGCCGACGCGATCCTCGAAGGCCGCGCGAACGCGGTCAACGAAGTCGTGCAAGCTGCGCGCGGCACCGACGGCGACGAGTTCGTCGAGGTGGGCGGGGAGCAGTAAAGCAACCCCGTCGCCGGCAAAAAAGGGGGCTTCGATAGGCCCCCTTTTTTTAAGTGCCGGCGGAACGTGCGGCGCGATCGATGCGCCGCGAACGAATGCGTGCCGTTCGCATCGAAACCGAGCGGCGTATGAAAGACAGACTGAAGGAGCGAATGATGGCGGCAATTACCGCAAGCATGGTGGCTGAACTGCGCGCGAAGACCGACGCGCCGATGATGGAATGCAAGAAGGCGCTGACGGAAGCCGATGGCGATATGGACCGCGCCGAAGAACTCCTGCGCGTGAAGCTCGGCAACAAGGCCAGCAAGGCTGCCTCGCGCGTCACGGCGGAAGGCGTGATTGCTTCGCACATCGCCGGCAACGCGGGTGCGCTCGTCGAATTGAACTGCGAAACCGACTTCGTCGCGAAGAACGACGATTTCATCGC
>NZ_JBQCDN010000136.1:0-11493 GCF_051961175.1 Trinickia sp.
CTGATCGGATCGTTGAAGGCGGAGATGGCTGCGCCCGAACAATTGATTGCGGATGCCATACACAAAGCCCTCGATGAAGGGCTCATCGAGCGTGCGCTCGATACGGGGGCGGTCCAGAACGGGACGCTTTAGCTTCAGGGGGCGTGTCGATTCATCTTAGATCTCAGTGACTGGCATTGACCGATCGGCGCCCACCTCCGCATCCCGGCATCCCGGCTCCAATCGATTCGCCCGCGTGCTTTTGCGCGCGGGCGCATGACTGCACGCGCCTATCGTCCCGCGCCCGAGCGTTCCGTTTCCTTGCCGACACTTTCGCGAGCATGCGCGTCGGGGTGAACGAGGCTCGCGAGCAACAGTCCCGCGACTAACAACGCCGCGGCAATGCCGGCCGATATCTGCATGCCGGAGACGACGGCCGCTGCACCGGCCCCGCTCGCGAGCGCGCCGAACGCGGCCACCCCAACCGCGCCTCCTGCCTGCCGTGCCGTGTTGAGTAGCGCCGATGCGGTGCCGGCCCGCTTGTGTTCGACTGATGCGAGCACGGCGGTGGTCATCGCCGGGACGGCCAGCCCCATGCCGGCCGGGATCAAGAGGAACGGGCCGAGCATCGCGACGATCGGGGTGTCCGCGTGTACCCACGGCAGCAGCGCGTATCCGATCGCGCCGATGACCGCGCCGATCATCATCGGCCGGCGCGGACCATAGCGCGAGACGACCCATCCGCTGACCACATTCGATACGAGAAAGCCGCCCGTGAGTGGCAAAAAGGTGAGGCCTGCCTGCAGCGGCGTCTCGCCACGCGCGCGCTGCAGGAACAGGCTCAAGACAAAGACGGTGCCGTAGTAGGCCATGTTCACGCAGACGCCGAAGAGGACGGCCGCGCTGAACGTTCTATCTTTCAGTAGCGTGAGTGGCACCATCGGCGCACGGCTTTTGCTCTCGACGGCGAAGAAGGCGAACGCACCGAGCACCGATGCAACGAACGCGCCGATGATGAGCGGGTGCGCGAGGCCGAGCGGTCGCAGCTCGATGACGGCACCCGTGAATGCTGTCAACGCGACGATCGCGATGAACTGGCCAGGCAGATCGATGCCTACCGGATGCTGTGCGTGCGCGCCGTCGTCGTCGCGACGCTCGATCCATGCAAGCGAGGCGATGAAGCCCGCCAGGCAAATCGGTACGTTGACGAGAAAAATACTGCGCCAACCCCAAGCGGCGATCAGGACCCCGCCCAGTACTGGACCGGCGGCAATGGCGATGGCACCCGACGCCGTCCACAACCCGACAGCGCGCGCCCGCAAACGCGGATCGTGACTGCAGGCGCGATTGAGCAAGGCCAGTGAATTGGGCAACATGGCCGCCGCGCTGATACCTTGAACGGCACGTGCCGCAACGAGCGCTTCGGCGTTCGGCGCCAGCCCGCAGGCGAGCGAGGCTACGCCGAACAGCACGAGGCCCGCGGCGAACAAGCGGCGGGCCCCAAAGCGATCGCCGAGCACGCCGCCCGAAAGCATCAAGACGGCGAACGCGAGCGTATAGGCATCGACGATCCACTGCAGGACGGAGACGGGGGCATGCAGCTGCGAGCCGATGTTCGGCAATGCGATGTTGACGATCGTCACGTCGAGTTGCGTCACAACGAAGGCCACGCTGACGGTAGCGAGCACGCGCGCGACGGCGGGCGTGAAAGCGGGGGGCGGTGTGGTTGGGTTCATGCGCACCATGCTAGCAGCGCGTCCGCGCCGACGTTTCGCGGTTCGACGAAACGTCGAATAGCAGCGGGATCAGCGCGGACAGGCAAGCGATTTGTTCAGACGTCAGGATGATCGCGCAACGTTTGTGCCGCGGCCTGCCAGTCAGCGCGATTTCGCACTTTCTGAATAAGAAATTATCAACATATCAACTGCGCTATCACGGCGGCGGGATAAATCAGTGTGCGCCCTCGGACATTTTCATTCGATTAGATAGCGCGCCGTCCCGCTTAACCGTGCATGCTAATAACGCAGGGTAACGGATAACGGCGAACCCCCTTCGTCTTGTCCGGCCCGTGCAGATCTATAGCGAGAACGCCTCCGCGATGTTCCCCCGAACAGCGCGGTGGTCCGCTGCATCCTCACGAAACCCGTTCGCCACCTTGACCAAACGTAGGCGAACACAAGGAGCCGGCTATGCCTGTTCACTACCTCACCATTCATCGTCCGCGATTCGTCCCGTTCGCGTTGTCCACATTTTTAGTCGTCGCAGTTGCCACCGGTTTGGCGATCAGTGAAGCCAAGGCGGAAGGCAAGGGCGATAACGGTTCGAAAGGGCCAAACCCCGCCACCAGTTACAAAGTGCCGCCGCGGCCAATCCTGTCCGCACAAGTTCAGATTCAGCCGGGCATGTCGAAGAAGGACTGGGAAGACGCCTATAAGGAAACGGGACGTCCCAAATTCAAACTCAATTCCGTCAAGCGTGCCAACGGCACGGTCGGACGCGACTAGGGAGACCCGAGATGAAAAAGATCATCCTGATCCTGGCGCTGCTGGCCGGATTCGTACAACTGAGCGTGCCGGTGACTGCGCGTGCGCAAGCGACAACCGCGAGTACGCTTATCCTCTATGACAACCCGCAAAACGATCCGTTTTCGAAGCTCGGTTTGATGTACGCGATCATGCTGCGCAACTTACTCGGGCACTTCAATACGACGGTGACGATCGAGCCCGTGCAGAACTACACCGCAGGGCAGATCGGCAGCACCACGGCGACGTTCTATATCGGCGACTACTACAACAACCCGCTCCCGACGGCCTTCATGAGCGACGTGATGACGGCGAAAAATACCGTCGTCTGGTTCAAGTACAACCTCTGGGAACTCGCGTGGAATACGGCCTACACGTTTACGCAAACCTACGGCATCAACTTCGTAGGCTTGGCCGGTTTGAATGCGGCGCCTTCGTCGAGCAATCCCACGCCGGGTTTCTACGACACAGTGACATACAAGGGCTTGCCGATGGCGAAGTACTACGCGTATGACGCGTCCAGCGGAACGGTTAGTGCGGATCCGGATCTCGGCCTCACGTCGGTCGCCAACGCGGCATTGGCCCAATCGCTCGTCACGATTACCAATAGCAAGACGGGAGCGACAGCACCCTACGTCATCCGCTCGGGCAAGTTCTGGTACTTCGCCGACAACCCGTTCTCGTATATCGGGCCGACGGACCGGTACCTTGTGATCTGCGACATGCTGCACGACATCTTGAACACCGGCGCACCCGTCAATCACCGCGCACTCGTCCGGTTGGAGGATCTCGATGCCTTTACGACAACAACCTCGATGCAGCAACTGACGAACTACCTGTACAGCTTGCATATCCCGTTCACGATGGCGACGATCCCGCTCTATACGGATCCGAACGGCTATTACAACGGCGGCACGCCCGAGACGATCCATCTCGCGCAAGCGACGGGATTGAAATCGGCGCTCAACTACGCGCTCCCACGGGGCGGCTCGATCGTCATGCACGGCTATACGCACCAGTACGATTCGACGCCGAACATTCAGAACGCCGTGTCGGGCAATGATTACGAGTTCTGGTACATGGTGCAGAACCGGCCTGTCGACGAAGACTCGCAACAGTGGGCCCAGGGGCGGATGCAGCAAGGCTTGGCCGAGTTTACGAACAATGGCTATAAGGTGGCGGGCTGGGGCGCACCGCAATACCAAATGTCGCCGTTGGCTTCGAAAGCGGCGGCCGCTCAGTTCAAGACGTCGTTCCAACGCGCCGTGTACTACACATCGACGAACCCGCAGATTGGCACCGGTGCGGCCAATCAGGATTTCTCGGCCGGGCAGTTCTTCCCGTACATCATCAATCAAGACTACTACGGGGAGCGCATCGTGCCGGAAAACCTCGGCAGCATTCAATACAACATCTGCAACATCGATCCGTTTTCTTGTGTGGCCTACACCTGGCAGCAAATGGTGACGAACGCGCAATACGCGGCCGTGGTGCGAGACGGATTCGCATCGTTGTTCTTCCACCCGTATTGGCTCGAGCCCGATTTGAACGTGCCGGCGATGAGCGACTTCAAGAGCCTCATATCGGGGATCACGAAGCTCGGCTATACGTGGGTCGACGGGACGACCGCCAAGTAGCGGGAAACGAACGTGTTTGACTTCGATCGTGCGAGCGTGCCTCCGGCGCGTCCGCACGAGGCGGGCACCGCACTCGTGCGAAAGCTATGAGGCGGCTCCCACAGACATCGCGGATGCCGATCCCCTACGCTTGGTTTGCAAGCTTTTTGCAAGAAAATTGGTGGGCATATGTAAAGGCAATGCAAGCTCTTAGGGATCCGTATTTGCCAAATCAGCGGGGAAAAAGATGAAGAAGGTTTTAACGGTATTCGGGACACGGCCCGAGGCGATCAAGATGGCGCCGCTCGTGAAAGCGTTGGCGGATGAGGAAGGTGTCGACGCCAAGGTGTGCGTGACCGCGCAGCACCGCCAGATGCTGGATCAGGTGCTGCAGTTGTTTCAAATCGTGCCTGACTACGATCTCGATCTGATGCGTGAAGGACAAACGCTCGGCGATCTGACCTCGGGTATTTTGCAGTCGATCGGCAGCGTCTACGACGATTACCAACCTGACGCTGTGCTCGTGCATGGCGACACGACGACGACACTCGCCGCGAGTCTGGCGGCGTTCTATCGCTACGTTCCCGTGGGCCACGTGGAAGCGGGCTTACGCACGGGCAACGTGTGGTCGCCCTGGCCGGAAGAGTTGAACCGGCGCGTCACCGACGCGGTCTCGTCCTGGCTCTTTGCGCCGACGGAGCAAGCGAAGCACAACTTGTTCAGCGAAGGCGCACCGGGCTCGCAGGTGGTCCTGACGGGCAACACGGTGATCGACGCGTTGGTGCAGGTCAAACGCCGGCTCGACCACGATACCGCGCTGTCGGATTCGATTGCCGCACGCTATCCGTTTCTCGACCCGTCTCGTCGGTTGATTCTTATTACCGGGCATCGCCGGGAAAGTTTCGGCGATCCATTCAAGCATTTCTGCGAGGCATTGCGGCAGATCGCACACGAATACGACGACGTGCAGCTCGTCTATCCCGTCCACTTGAATCCAAACGTTCGCGCACCGGTAGGGGCCGCACTGCGCGATCAACCGAACGTGCATCTGATCGATCCGCAGGACTACCTGCCGTTCGTCTATTTGATGTCGAAGGCGTATCTGATCATTACCGATTCGGGCGGCATTCAGGAGGAAGCCCCGGCACTCGGCAAACCCGTGCTCGTGACGCGAGAAACGACGGAACGTCCCGAAGCCGTGCGCGCGGGTACCGCAAGGCTGGTCGGTACGAATACCGAACGCATCGTGTTCGAAGTGAGCCGCCTGCTCGATGACCGAGGCCAGTACGTCGCCATGGCCCATGCAAACAATCCATATGGCGATGGCCATGCGAGCGAGCGGATCGTCCATGCATTGATGACGCTGCCGGCGAGCTGCCCGGCGATGAACGCTGCGGTTCCCCAGCCGCTGCCGTTGCACAACGCAATCGCATCAGGGCTGCAGGCGTTGCGCTCCGCTTGAACGATGCATATGACGCGTGTTCAGTGTGGGACGACGAACTGTCGTCGTCCCGCGATCGTCGCACGATGGCCTCGAGGCTATTACATGGCGGCGATTTGAAATGCACGACATCTCGGTATGGAGTTCCTATCTAAGCGGACTGAACGTTGTCGCGATGGCGACGGCGATCGTCATTTTCATCAGCACGGTAGACGACCTCTTTCTCGATGGCTGTTACTGGCTGTCCGAACTTAGGCGAAGGTGGCGCGGCGAATCGAACGCGGGCATCGACGAGCAGTCGCTGCGCGAGCTCGACGAGCAGTACCTGGCGATCATGGTGCCGGCGTGGAAGGAATACGACGTTATCGCGAAGATGATCGAGCACACGCTGGAAACGATGGAGTACACGCATTACATCATCTTCGCGGGCACCTATCACAACGATGCTGAAACGACGGCCGAAGTGGAGCGGATGGTGCGGCGCCATCCGGGCCGTGTCGTGCGCGCGGCGGTGCTCAATGACGGGCCGACGTGCAAGGCCGATTGTCTGAATTGGATCATCGCCGCCATTCGGCGCTATGAAACGACGCATCACATTCAATTCGCGGGCGTCGTCATGCACGACTGCGAAGACGTCATTCACCCGATCGAGCTCAAGTATTTCAATTACGCGATCGCCGATCACGATTTAGTCCAATTGCCGGTCCTGTCGCTGCCGAGGAAATGGAATGAGTTCGTCGCCGGCACATACATGGACGACTTTAGCGAGACGCATCAAAAGGATATCCCGTCGCGCGAGCTGTTGACGGGTATCGTACCGGGCGCCGGTGTGGCGTCATGCTATAGCCGCCGCGCGATCGAAGCGGTATCCGTCGAGCGCGGCGGCAAACCGTTCAATACATCGACGCTGACCGAGGACTACGATTTCAGCTTCCGATTGCGCGAGCTCGGCATGCGAGAAATGTTCGCGCGTTTTCCGCTCGGCGAAGTCGTGCGCGAACAAGTGCGGCGGCAGACGCAGCGCGTGGCGAGCGCGCGCAATCTGCTGGCGACGCGAGAGTACTTTCCGAGCACGCTGCGCACGGCATACCGCCAGCGCACGCGCTGGATTCTAGGCATTTCGTTTCAAGGGTGGCAGCAGCTCGGCTGGCGCGGCAGTTGGCGCGACCGCTATATGTTCTTCCGTGATCGCAAAGGCATATTGACCTCGATCGTGTCGATCGTCGCGTATGCCGTGCTCATCAACTATTTGTCGATCGCGGGGCTGCGCGCGGCCGGTATCGCGCCGCTGGGACGGTCGGGCGAGGGGTTGGTGAGCGGCATACTCGCCCCCCTGCTGATGATCAACACCGTCATGCTCGTCCTGCGGCTGGGCGAGCGCTTTTACTTCGTCGCAAAGCTGAACGGCGCCTTGCAGGGTGCGCTGTCGTTGCCGCGCCTGTTCGTCAACAACCTGATCAACTTCCTGGCGGTTTGCCGGGCGTGGCGCATCTTCATCAACCATCTCGTCACGGGCAAGCCGATCGCATGGGATAAGACGCAACACACCTACTTATCCAACGACCAACTTGGCAAGGCACGGCGCAAGCTCGGAGAAATTCTCATCGAATGGGGCGTCGTCACGCTTGCGCAGATCGAGACTTGCCTCGCGCGGCAAGCGGAATGCGGCCGGCGGCTCGGCGAGTTGCTGCTCGAAGGGGACGCCGTCAGCGGCGAGACGCTGGCCGATGCGCTCGCCGAGCAGGCGGACCTGCCGCGCGTGAGTCTCGCCAACGTGGCGGCGGGCCATTTTAATTCGGCCTTTTCACTCGAGCTGCAACAAACCTATCGAGCCTTGCCGTTTTCGACGGCGGACGACGGGACATTAAACGTCGCAGTCGGCAGTCCCCTCACGGAAGACGAGCGAGAGATCGTCAAGCGTGCCGCGGGCTGCAACGTCGCCTATTTCGTGGCGAGCGATGAGGAAATTTCGGCCGAGCTCGCGCGTCATGCGCGGCGCGCGTGCCTCGACCGCGATGCGGCCGCCGCGTCGCGATCGAGCAGCGCCGCGCCATCGGCCAAACCGGGGGATTGTTAATGAAACGTGCACGATCGAAGCGGACGAAGCGCCTTCGGGCGATCGTCCGCGCGGGTGGGATCGCGGCTGTTGCCGCGCTCACGCTCGTCACCCATGCTGCCTGGGCACAACCGCAGAAACTCACCCCACGTGCGTATCGTCTCGCCGATGCCGCATACAAGGCGATCGCCGCGGGTGATCTGCCGCAGGCGGAATCGTACGCGTCGCGCGCGTTGCGCGTGCAACCTTCGAGCTTGCAACTTGGGCTGCTCCTGCTCGACGTCTATCTGCGCGAGGGCAAAATCGAACAGGCCAACAAGCAGGCCGATGCGTTGCTCATGCGCTATCCCAACAGTGGGGACGTGCTGGCTCAACACGGCTTCCTCGAACAGAGGCAACAGCGTTACGAGCAGGCCGTGGGCGACTTCTCCGCCGGGTTGGACAAAGGTGGTTGGAGTCACGCTCAGCAGCGCAATTTGCGGCTCGCTTGGGCGGATAGTGCGTTGATGGCGCACGAGCCCGAGCAAGCCGCAAAGGCTTTGACTCCGATCGAGAACGATCCGCAGCCCGGCGTTCAGCTTCGCGTCGCGCAATGGCGTTTGCGTAACGGGGATCGCAAGGGCGCGCTCGAGGCGGCGCAACTTGCGCAAGCTAACGCGAGCTCCGACGACGACAAAAAAAGCGCTGCGGCGTTGATCGATTTCGCGCAGCAGAGCGAGCCCGACCCGCGAGACGAGCAAGCGCAAAAGACGCTGCAAACCGCGTACGACCTGCTGCGCGAAAACAAGGACGACGATGCGCTGGCGGCCTTTCAGCAAGGGTTCGCCGAGGGAGGAGGCAAGGCGGGCAACTACGCCGACGCAGGCTATGCGGCCAAGCGATTGGGTGAGAACGACGAAGCGGTGAAGATGTTCCAGGCGAGCCTCGATGCCGATGATCGCGAGCACGCATTCGACGATCAACGACGCTTCGGTTATCGCCGCGAGGTACAGCAACTCGAGAGAACGTGGGGCTTTGTTGTCAGCTTGCCTTATCAGGTATCGGCGTTCTCGTATCAAGGCACGGTGAGCGTGCTGCAACCCGGTATCGAAGCGTATTGGCAGCCGCCGAAGATCGGCAATCGAAACGGGCGTCTGTTTCAGTTCTTCGTGCGCGCTTACGGCACGGCTTACGACGGTTCAGGCAACGTGACGGGGCTGCCGACGCTGCAAGGATCGGTAGGCGCGCGTTACAAGCCGCTCGTCGATCAGAATCTCGTGCTTAGCGGTGAACGCCTGGTGCGATTAGGCAGCCTCTCGCAGAACGATTGGCTTCTACGCTTGGGCTACTCCTCCGAAGCGGGCAACGATTTGCGCGTGACCGAACCGAGCTGGCGCGCGTGGCAAGTGTATGCGGAAGCCGACTATTTCCTTCACCAAGGCCGTTACGTTTTGTATTCTCAGTTACGATATGGACACACCTGGGCGATCACGCAAATCAGCGATCATCTAACGGTTTACCCGCACGTGGCGCTGATTTTCGATCGTGACAGCAAGGAACGCAACCAGACGGCGATCAGTATCGGCCCGGGCGTGCAGTTCCGTTTTTGGTTCAGGGAAGACCGATATAGCGCGCCGGCAAGCTATGCCGACTTGACGGTGCAGTACCACGTCCCGCTGACATCGGCCGCCCGCGCTCGCGGGCTCGCCGCACAGTTGACGCTGTGGTATTGACGGCGCGCCGTACCGGACCGGGTACGGGAGGCGGTCATGTGGCGAGGCTGGCGTTGCTCGATTCGATGGGCGGTACTGGGCGTGGGATATGCGGTCAGTCTATCGACGGTCTCATGTGCGGATATGTTCATCGATAGTCATGCGCAGGGCATCGTCTGGCAGGTCGACAATGCCACGGCCAATCCTGAGGGCGATTGGCAACTGCTTGGGGTGCAGACGTTACTCGTGCAATGGACGATTGTCGACGACACCGCGTTCGTGCCGGGCGTCGGCTTGCCTACGGCAGCGAATATGCCGGATTGGGCGCGTATCGGCGCACAGCCTTGGGCGCACGAAGTGATATTGGGCCTGGCGGGCGATGCGGACGAAAAGCGCGCACGTGCCAACGTCGAACAGCTGATTCGCGAGTCGAAACGGGTGGCGCAGGTGTCGTTGCCGCTGAACGTGGCCGGCTATTACTTTCCCGTCGAAGTGGATCCGACATGGGCCGACGCGCCCAAGCTGGGTGCTTTGCTGCAAACGCTGCCGCGGCCTTTATGGATTTCGGTGTATGACCGCACGAACGTCGGCGGCAAGGCGCTGGCCGAGTGGCTCTCCTCCTGGCTGCCGGCCGATGTCGGCGTGTTCTTCCAGGATGGATGCGGTGTTTACGCGCGCGTGCCTTCCGTTGCGCGTGAGTATCTCGATGCGCTGTCGGACCGGTTAGGCCCTGACCGCGTGCGCGTCATCGCCGAGGCATTTCGCCCGGGCGAGCACGGCGGCTTTCGTGCGGCGAACGCCGACGAGTTGCGGGCGCAACTCGCGGCGTATCGCGGATATTCGGCCTACCTGTTCGACGGGCCGCATTACATCTCGAACGAGTTGGCCAGAGCCTTGGCGCCCCGCGCCGCGGCGCGACGCGGG
This sequence comes from Trinickia sp., assembly GCF_051961175.1. GTDB lineage: Bacteria > Pseudomonadota > Gammaproteobacteria > Burkholderiales > Burkholderiaceae > Trinickia. The sequence goes on from NZ_JBQCDN010000136.1 coordinate 10,230, forward strand.
ACGAGCCCTTGATGAAGCGCGCATATTACTGCGGGGCTTTCAGGGGGAGGATCGTGTTACGAAGCAATTGGAAGTACTGGCTCGTCGAGTACGGGAGCATCTGTTCGACGTAGTTCCACCAGAAGAAGCCGCCGATGAACTTCGGATCGCCCATCGTATTGACCATCGGATAGTACGTCTTGATCATGTTCGACTGAACCGACCAAGGTGCCGCCGTATCCGACGTACCGATTTCGCCGAAGCCGACCTTCGCGTTCGGGAACAGGCTCTCGAGCTTGGCGAAGTCGCTCTTCCAAGACGGATTCAGTCCCGGGCAATCCTGGTACGGGTAGTAGCTGAACAGCGCATAGTCGGCGCCGTTACGCACTGTCGACGACAAAAATTGCGTCGGCCAGGTGCGCCAGTTGTCCATCGGCAGTTCCCAGCAATTGTTGCCCGACGGATCCTGGTTGTAGTACATGGTCACGGCCACCTTGCCGCCCGCGCCCTTCACGACGTTGTAGGCCGACTGAACCATCTGACCAATCTGCTGCTCTTGGGTCGTGGCCGTCGACGTCGGGCCGCTATAGTTCGCGCGCAACCATTCGCCGTTGATCTCGTTGGCGATTTCCCACACGTCAACGTTTGCGCCGAGGGTCGAAACGAGTTCCTTCGTCCGTGCCGTATAGGATGACAAATTGGTCGGGAAATAATACGAATCGTAGATCTCGCCCATCACGTACGCGTACTGATGGAGCTTGACGATATAGGGGTAATAGTCCGCTGCCGTCGTACCGGGGTCGAACACCACGCGCACGGTCGGACGGTACGGAAGATTTTGCAAGGAGGCGATGATCGCGCTGAACTTGCTGAGGTCGTCAAGGGTGACGCCGTAAATGGGGGCCTTCGGTGTTTCGACTTGCGCGTGCGCAGATTGTGCGAACGGCAGGTACATTGCGCAGCTAACGAGTGCCGAAGCGGCCAGTTTCGAGAAGAATTTGAATCGTCTGAACGTCACGTCTCTTCCTTCGGTTGGGTGGAGGAAGCGCGATGTTACATGGAAATAAATACTAATTATCGGAAGATAGAGCCTGATTCATGTGAGGAGCGGATGCCTGCAGTGGTTGCGTGCGCAACCGTTTGCGCGCTGAAGACAACCGCGACCAAGGCGTTTTTGAACGAGAGTTTGGCGGTTCCTGCTGATCGCGCAGGCATTAAAAAGCGGCCGTGATGGCCGCTCGAGAGGAGGTAAAAGCGTCGGTTTTAAGCTGCGGTTCAGTCCTTC
>NZ_JBQCDN010000137.1:0-5900 GCF_051961175.1 Trinickia sp.
CCCGCCACGCCCCCGCACCGGATCCCGCGGGCGCCCACCCACCAGACCCATCCCCACTCACCCGCGGGGTGCGGCGCCCCCCCACCCCCCCCCGCTGCGGGTCTTCCCTTAGTGATGAGTCGGCTCGATCGCCGCATAGTGCAGGCACCGCATACGTCCGTCCCGGCGCCGAACATGAACGTCCACCGTCTCGAACTCATCTCGCTTTCGCTTTTCAGCTTGGTGGCGCGAAGCGGCAGCATCAGCAAAGGGGCCGCGCTCGCCCATCTGGCGGTGGGGGCGGCGAGCAAACGCATCACGGATCTGGAGGCGGCGGTGGGTGTCGCGCTGTTCGAGCGGCATTCGCGCGGCATCACGCTGACCGCCGCTGGCCATGCGCTGCTTCAACATGCGCAGCGCATCTTGAAGGACGTGGACGTGCTCAGCGCTGATCTGTCCGACTATGCGGCGGGCGTGGTCGGCGTCGTTCGACTATCCGCGAACACTTCGGCGATCACGCAGTTTCTACCCACCGAGATCGCGGCGTTCGTGCAAGCCAATCCGCAAATCCGCATCGAACTCGAAGAGCAGAACAGCGACCAGGTCGCGATGGCGGTGGTCGACGGCCGCGCCGATTTCGGCATCTTGGCGGGCGGCACGCCCATGCTGGGGTTGCAGACGATGCCGTACCGGCAGGATCGATTGGTGCTCGTCGTTCCCGAGCGCCATCCGCTGGGCAAGCGCCGCACCATCGCCCTGGGCGACGCGATCGACTACGACTTCGTCAGCCTTTCACAGAGCACGTCCCTCGCCGAGCTTCTCGACTCGGCGGCGACCTCACTCGGAAAACGGCTGAAGGTCCGTATTCGCGTGCGCAGTTTCGACGCCATGTGCATGATGGTGGCGGCCAATCTCGGCATTGCCGTGCTGCCGGCGGCAGCTGTGCGCCCGCACCTGCCTTCCATGGGCCTCCGGGAAATCGCAATGTCTGACGATTGGGTGCACCGCGAGCTTCTTATTTGCGCGCGAGACCTCAATGCTTTGCCGAAGCCGGCCAGGCTGTTCGTCAACCACCTGTCGGAAACGCCCGCTTAACAGAACCCGCGCGGTACCGATGGCCAGACGTCCGCTGTCGGATTAGCTACCTTTAGCCCTTTCGCCTGCACGTTAGGGGAAATCGGGGATTGATAGACCTCCGCAGACCACTGCAGAGGAATCCTAATTTATTCCCATCGACCGCTACGCGGTCACACCTTCGATCTGAAAAATCGTATCGATCTGCGCCGACAGGCGTCGGTCGACGAAGGCTTGCTGAAAAAGCGCGCTACCGACAGTGAAGCCCCAAGTCTTCGCGTGAATCATCGCCTTCACACGCGTTTCGCGGTCGATGCTGCCTGCGGCGATCACGGGCACGTCGACTGCATCGACAACACGCCTCGCCAGCTCGGCCGGATCATTCTTGCCGGCAAACCGGTACGCAAGCAAGTCAAGGCCATGCACACCGGGCATCGATGCGATGCGGCGCGCATCCTCGACGATCTCGTTCATCGTCCCTTCGAGCACGGTCGGATGACCCACAGTGCGGCCGGCAAACGGGAAATACCGGATTTTGGAGCCACGCAGTAGCGGCAGCGCGTCTTCAACGTGGCGACCTCCAAGCAGGTAGTCGACACCGACCTCGAGCGACGCGCAGATCGATTCCAGCTCTGCCTCGCGGCTCGTTGCGACGACTTCCAGCATGACCTTGCGGCCATCGGCGCGGATGCGCCGGGCGAGCTCTTTCAAGTCTCTTATGGGCAAGCCGACATCCTTGAAGCCGACATAGCGGACGGGGCTGTCACGCAGGCTGTCGTAGTTTGCAATCGCGTCGCTGACGGTCGCGTCGTTTTCCGTCAACATCAGGATGAAATGGGACACATCAAGCTCCGATAGACAATGGTTGCTTCGCCCGCGACTGGACGAACTGGTGAGCGGTCTGGAGGGCAAGCTGTAGGCTGGCTGGATCGGCAATGCCCTGCCCTGCAATGTCGAAGGCGGTGCCGTGGTCGGGGCTCGTCCGCACGAAAGGCAGGCCGACGGTGATGTTCACGCCGTCCTCCACGCCGGCGAGCTTGACGGGTATGAGGCCCTGGTCGTGATACTGCGCTACCACGATGTCGAAGCGGCCGCGACGGGCGTTCATGAACACAGTGTCGCCGGGCCACGGGCCGCTGGCGTCGATGCCTTCGTTCCGCGCACGTTCAATCGCGGGCGCGATGATGTCGATATCCTCGCGGCCGAAAAGGCCGCCTTCGCCCGCATGCGGGTTGAGGCCAGCGACCGCCACGCGGGGACGTTCGATGCCCAACTCTCGCATCGCGCGATCAGCGAGCCGGATGATGCGCAGTTCGCTTTCGACGGACAGCTTCGCGACAGCATCGAGCATCGAGCAGTGAACCGTCACGAGGATCGTACGCAGCGTCGGGTTGACGAGCATCATCGCGTAGTCACGCGTGCCGGACAGGTCCGCGAGCATTTCTGTGTGACCTGCATAGGGCACGTTTGCGGCGGCGAGCGCTTCCTTATGGATAGGCGCGGTGCAGATGCCTGCGATTTCACCCCGAACTGCGAGATCGATTGCTGTACGGATCGCGCCGAATGCGGCCTGACCGGCAGCGGCATTCACTGCGCCAACGGGCAAATCGGGTAGTGCGTTCGCGCCAGGCACCCTCAAGACCTCAAGCACGCCTGGCTGCCGTGCGATTTCGGCGACTGACGTGATCTCTCGTATCGCCAGGTCCAAGCGGAGTGCCGTGGCTTGGCGCCGCAACACACCCGTATCACCGATGACGAACGACGGGTGCGCGGCAATGAACGCGGCGTTGGCAAATGTCTTGACGACGATCTCCGGCCCGATGCCTGCGGCGTCACCCATCGTGACGGCTATTGGTTTGTGCTTCATGGTTTTGCTCCGGTCAGTGTGTGGATGCAAGTCACCAAGGCGTCGTCGTCTCCGAAGCCACCGGCTTTCGTGATCATGGGAAATAGACCCTTCGCAGTTCGAACTTCGGCTAAAGGCACGCCCGGCATAATTTCGCGGCACACGCGCAACGACACTGCCGGCAGCGCGTCGATGATGCGCCGCGCGGTTTCCCCGCCAGTCACGACAAGCCCGTCGCAGGCGCCGCTGTTAACGGCATTCACCGCGTGCGTCACGACATCGCGCAACGCCGCTTGCGGCACGCTGCCGATCGGCGAACGCGCTTCCTCTGTGGCCAGCACGTCTATTCGGCATTGCGCTCGAGCGACCGCGAGTTGCCGCCGCGATCGCTGATTGAGGCTACCCACTACAAGGCACGGACGACCGGCGGACAGCGCAGGCGCGACTGCGTCATTGGGCCGGCCATCACGAACGCCCGCCGCACCACGAGCGCTCGAGAGCCCGCGTGCGAGCCCACGCAGCAGGCCCGTAGAACCCGCCAGCAGCAGATCGGACTGCCTCGCAAATGTCGTCACGATTGCATCGAGGTCCGCTTCGGTGCGCGCATCGACCACCACGGCATCGCCCACGTTCAGCAGCGCGCGGGCGTGCGCCGCGTCGCGCGCGACCCTCATCTCGATGCGATGCCGGCGAAACAACGCAGGAAGGCTGGATTCGCGCACTGGAAGCGTGGGATCGTGTCGGAATGCTGTTTGGTGTACGGGCACGCCGTCTACTCGTACGCACCCTTGCGCGACCGTACGCCCGGCTGACGGAAACGCCGGCGCGACGAGCAGCTTGCGCCGGCCGGAGGCGGCAAGCGCTGTCATGCAATCGCGCGCGACTCGGCCACGCAGCGTCGAATCGAACTGAAGCACCAGTACGTCGGCGTCGCGCCACGCGCGCGCGGCCGTTGCGACGGCGTCGTGCTCGAGTGCCGGCGGGTATTCGCGGGAATCGGTGTCGAAGCTGACGACCGCAGCCGTCGCAGTGCTGTCGGGACGAACGAGCACGGCTGTCTCCCAGCCACGCTCGGCGAAGCAGGCCGTCCCGTCGAGCGCACTCGTGAAGTCGTCGGTAATGATGCGGATGCGCATGGCGATCCCGTGATATTGTTGGTTCGACAATTTTGTCGATTTTTGCGGCATTCTCAAGAACCAAAGTCGAATCAGTTTGGATCATTTATGGTTGCGAACCGTTCATCCAGGCAGGCGCTGCCAGCCCTGATCGCCCTCGAACTGGAGCGAGACTCGGGCGTGCCGATTTTCAGGCAGATTGCACGGCAACTGCGCGAAAAGATCGTCAGCCGCGCGCTGCCGGCCCGCGCGCGGTTGCCGCCCAGCCGCGAACTTTCTGCCCAACTGGGGGTGGCGCGCAACTGTGTCGTCGACGCCTATGACGAGTTGATCGCCGAAGGCATGCTGGATGGGCGCGGGCGTCATGGCACATTTGTCGTCGCAAACGTACTCGCAGTCCGCGGGGCCGCGATGGGGACAAGTTGGACGCCATCGCTGCTGCGGCGTATCTCCGCCGTTGCACAAGCTTCGCCTGAACGTGCGGCGAGTACGCGCCTCGACTGGCGTCCCGGGCAGTCGAGCGCCCGCACCCTGCCGCTTGATGTATGGCGCAATGCCTGCCGCGAAGCAGGACGGAAGTTGCCGCCGGAAGGCTATGGCGACCCGGGCGGGGAGCCGGGGCTCAGGCGCGCGATCGCTAAATGGCTGTTCGAACACCGATCCGTCAACGTCGACCCTGAGCAGATCGTCATGACGCACGGCACGGGCCATGCGCTTCAGCTGGTCGCACAGGCGCTATTGCGTCGCGGCGACTTGTGCGCAACAGAGGATCCGGGCTACGCCGGTGCTACATCGGCGTTCCTGCGATCGGGCGCATCGTTGCGTTATGTGCCCGTGGATGCGGAAGGCGTGGTGGTCGATCGGATTGTCGAAGACGACGCTGTCCCTGCCCTCGTTCATCTCACCCCAGCCCATCAGTACCCGATGGGAGGACGTCTGTCGGGGCCCAGGCGCCGGGCGCTGGTCGAACTCGCGCGCAAGCGCGGGATGCTGATGGTCGAGAATGAATACGACTGCGAGTTCCACTACGCAGGAACGAATCATCCGCCGATTTTCAGCCATGCGCAGGAAAGCACGCTGCTGCTCAATACGTTCGCGAAGGCGGTCAGCCCATCCCTTCGGCTCGGGTTCATCGTCGCGCCACCGTGCGCAGCCGCCGCGCTGGTTGCGCGCGTCGAGCGCGAGCGCACGCATGTATCGTGGCCCGTGCAGAAAATCGTCGAAACGTTGCTCGCATCGGGCGAACTGGATCGGCATTTGCGCAGGGTTCGGCGGCACTACGGGGCGATGCGCGATGCCATACGCGAACGGTTGACCCCATACGCGGACTGGATCACCCTCAGGGGCGACGAGGGAGGCCTGCATGTGGTCGTGTCAGGAGAGAACGACGCGTTCGACCGTGATCTGAGAGCCGCCCTGCGATCGAAGGGCGTCGTGTTCGACGAGGTTCGCGACTTCACGACGCTCGAACCCGATCCGCGCGGTTTTCTGCTCGCATATGGGCATATGGACTCGGAAGCGCTGACAGAATCGCTGAATCTGCTCGAGACCTGTATCAAGCGAATCCGTCGTCGCGGTCATTTGTGATGATGGCAGCTGATTCGCCGGCCGCAGACGGATGACAGCCCTGGAAAGCGTGCAACGCGCTACGCGGCACCGAAGTAATGCTGCGCCAAAGCAACCCAATATCGGACGCCGGCCGGAATGATGTCGTCGTTGAAGTCGTATTCCGGGTGGTGTAACGATCGGGCGGCCGCGCCCGGCGTAGCGTTACCGATCAGCACATAAGCGCCGGGCCGTTCTTCGAGCATGAAGCCGAAGTCTTCCGATGTCATGTTCGAAGGAATGTGAGCGTCGAGGCGCTCGCTGCCGAACGTCTCGCGAAT
>NZ_JBQCDN010000138.1:0-29500 GCF_051961175.1 Trinickia sp.
GGTAATCGAGGAATGCGCTTGCTTGAAACGTGGGCACATTCGCGGCACGTTTGCCGTTCGTCGCCGGATCGCCCGTCTCCTCTTGCGCGGTATGCAGATAGGCGGCACCCGCGACAATCGACAGATCGCGCGTCAGGCGGCCGTTCGCCGTGAGTTCGACGCCCGTATGACGCTGCGTGCCAGCCTGGACGTAGACATTGGCGGTGTTCACGTACTGCAGGGTCTTTTCGATGCGAAACACGGCGGCGTCGACAGTGAGGCGGCTGCCGATGTCGGCTTTGACGCCCGCTTCGTATTGCTTGCTCTTCACCGGCGCTAAACTTCGCCCCGCGTTGAGCGTGTTAAAGGGCGCGACGCCGCCTTGCTCGAAGCCCTCGGAATAGCTGGCGTAGGTGGACAGCGACGGCAGCGGCTTGAAGATCACCCCCGCGGATGGCACGTTCACGCTCGCCTGATAGTGCGTGTCGCTGCCGGACGGCGCATACGAATCGTCGCGGTAGCTGACATGACGCACGCCGAGCATGACGCTCCAATGCGAGCCAATATCGATCAGATCGCTGACGAACACGCTGGGCTGGAAGTTCTTCTCGGCTGTCTTGGCGGGGTACGTCGTGGACTGCGCCGGCGAGTAGACCGGCGCGAACAGATTGCCCACTGTGATCGGCATCACGCCGAAGCCACCCTGACGCGCCTCATAGTTCCGCGTCGATACGCCTGTGACGAGCTGGTGCTTGAGTGGCCCCGTGTCGAACTTGCCGCTCACGAACGTGTTCGTCGACAGCACGCGGAAGCTCTGATCGGGCGACAGATAGATATCGCCGCTCAAGATATCGCCATTGGCCGCCACCGAATAGATATCCGGAAACGCCGCGTCACGGTTGTTGTACGACTCGGCGACCTGCGTCGTGAATGTCCAGGTATCGGTCAGCTTGAAATCGAAGCGGCCTGCGACGTTGAACGTGTTGGTGCGGTACTGCAGCCAGGGTTGCCCGAGCAACGTTCGGGGGTCGAACTGCGGCGGCAACGAGCCGTCGGGTTGCGTACCGATCACCGGCTGCGCCGCGAGCCGCTTGTTCTGGTAGTCGAAATCGAAGCGCAGCAGCGCACGCGGCGTAATGGCCCAATCCAGCGCGCCGCTGACGAACGTGCGGCGCAAGTCGCCGGAATGCCCGAAGTTGCCGACCTTCTCCCCTGCCAGATTGAAGCGATACCCGAGCCGGCCATCGCCGAGCGGCCCGCCCGCATCGAGTGCGCTGTAATAGCCGTCTTCGCTGCGCACCTCGCTGGTGACGGTGGCGAAGCGGTCCCGCGTGGGGCGCTTGATTACATAATCGACTGTGCCGCCCGGCGAGTTCACGCCATACAGAAAGCCCGAAGGCCCTTTCAATACGTCGACTCGCTCGACGTTCTCGAGCGGCAGATCGTAGTACGGCGCCACCGGCATCCCGTCGCGGCGCATCGTGTTGGTCCAATCAACCGGAAAGCCGCGAATGCCGATGTTGTCCATTGCACCGCCAACGGCGCTGTTTTGGACAGACGGGTCGTTCTTCAGCACGTCCATCAACGTGCGCGCACGCTGTGCCTCGATCAGTTCGCTGGAGTAGGACGCCACCGACATCGGCAAATCCTTCGGATCCTTCGCGCCAAGCGCGCCAACGTTGACGTCGGGGACGGCGTACAGAGACGGACGCGCGGCCCGGACGGAAACCGTATCGAGTGCCGGTACAGCGGATGCTGCTTCGCCCGGCGCCGCAACGACCGCTGTCTTGTCCTTGGCCGACGAGGCGCCGCTGCCTACCGCCTCTTGGGCATGTGCGCCCCACGATACGAGCGCCAGCGCGCATGCCACAAGCCATTCGTCCTGGCGATACGCCGGTGTTCGCCCGCCGCCGCCCGCCTCTTTTCCCTGCCGATCCGCATTCGTCATCAACCGCATCGTTTTGTTTCCGTTCTATCCCGTAGCGAAAATCCCGATGCCCACGCGGCGCGCTGACATTCGGCGCCGATCTCGGCTCATACAGCCGGCATCGAATCCCTCGAACGTTCATCGTTTATCGATCGAGTGGCGGAACTGTAACGTAAACACGAATCATTCTCAATCGCATTTATGAGATGAGGGGAATGCCTCGCAATCCCATATTCGAAGAGTCGTCATCCGAACCGAATGGCCCGCGAGCGCGAAGCGCCGGTCGATGCACTAAGCTCTTCACAATAGTTTTGATCATGGCTGCTGGCCGGCCCATAAGATTCACACCACCGCGGGGCGGTCGAAATGCATCGTCCTCCTGTTTCCTCTCGATCTTTTGATTCGGAGTCCTAACGATGAAGGCATTGCGCACTTACATCGCCGAGTTGCTCGGCACTTTTTGGCTTGTGCTTTGCGGCTGCGGCAGCGTGCTGATCGCGGCCGACTTCCATACCGCCACGGGCGGCAGCATCGGCATCGGCCTACTCGGCGTGGCATTCGCGTTCGGGCTCTCGCTCATGACGATGGTCTACGTTATCGGTCCCGTCTCGGGCTGCCACATCAATCCAGCCGTCACGATCGGCCTCACGGTGGCGGGACGGTTCGAATCCAAACACGTCGTTCCGTACATCATTGCGCAAGTGATCGGCGCGACGGCCGCGGCCTTTCTGCTCAAGCTGATCATGCTCGGCAATCCCAGCTTCGATGCGGCCTCGAGCGCGTTCGGGGCGAACGGCTTCGGTGCGCTGTCTCCCGGCCATTATTCGATGCAAGCCGCATTCATTTGCGAAGCGGTCATGACGGGCTTCTTCCTGCTCGTCATCCTCGGCGCGACGCATCAGCGTGCCCCGGCCGGTTTCGCGGGGCTCGCGATCGGCCTGTGCCTCACGCTGATCCACATCGTGGCGATCCCGGTGACGGGCGTATCGGTCAATCCTGCCCGCTCGTTCGGTCCCGCGCTCGTTGCCGGCTCCGCCGCGCTCAATCAGCTTTGGCTCTTTTGGGCGGCACCCATTGCAGGCGCCGTCGTCGCCGCTTTGATTTACCCGCATATCGCGGCGGACGACGATGTCGCCCGTACCGAGCAATCGGCCGCTCCCCGCAGCGAACAACCGAGCATCGCCGCAAGCGGCGATTGACAAGCGCACGGCGATAGGCCATCCTAAGCCGCATGAACTGCCGCTCACTGCCCATCGCCGTCATTATTTCCACCATTCCGAGAATGGTGGGTTAGCGCGCGTAAGCAGCAGACACGAAACCCGCCCAACAGGCGGGTTTTTTTATTTCCGCCTCGTGGGCTCCCTTGCAACGCATCGCTTAACAAGGAACCGCCCCATGCAGACTGCATTCGCCCCACTCCCCGCCACAGATGACGATCGCGATAACGAACACGATCGCGAACGCGACGGCGCGTCAGCCGACTACCTTCAAAAGATTCTGAACGCCCGCGTCTACGACGTCGCGCGGCAAACGGACTTGCAGCCAGCCCCGCAGCTATCGGCGCGGCTGGGCAACGCCGTACTCCTCAAACGCGAAGACCAGCAAAGCGTCTTCTCGTTCAAGCTCCGTGGTGCCTACAACAAGATGGCGCATCTTTCGCACGACGCACTGGAGCGAGGGGTCGTCACGGCATCGGCCGGCAATCATGCGCAAGGCGTGGCGCTCTCCGCAGCCAAGCTTGGCGTGCGCGCCGTTATCGTCGTGCCGCAAACGGCCCCTCGCGTGAAAATCGATGCGGTACGCGCGCACGGCGGCCCGACTGTCGAGGTCGTGCTCGCGGGCGAGTCGTACAGCGAAGCCTACGCGCACGCACGCGAACTCCAGCGCCAGCAGGATCTCACCTTCATCCCGGCATTCGACGATCCGTACGTCATCGCCGCCCAAGGCACCGTCGCGATGGAAATCCTGCGGCAGCACCAGGGGCCGATTCACGCGATCTTCGTGCCGATCGGCGGAGGCAGTCTCGCGGCAGGCATCGCCGCCTATACGAAGGCAGTGCGCCCGGAAGTGCGCGTCATCGGCGTGCAAACGGAGGATTCCTGCGCAATGGCGCAATCGCTCGCGGCGGGCCGGCGTGTCGAACTGGCCGAAGTGGGACTGTTCTCCGACGGCACGGCCGTCAAGCTCGTCGGCGAGGAAACGTTTCGCCTATGCAGCGCCTATATCGACGAGATCATCACCGTGGATACCGACGCCTTGTGCGCCGCGATCAAGGATGTATTCCAAGACACGCGCAGCCTATTGGAGCCGGCCGGCGCCATGGCCGTCGCGGGGGCGAAACACTATGCCGAACGCACCGGCATCGCCGGCGAAACGTTGGTCGCCGTGACCTCGGGCGCCAATATGAACTTCGACCGCATGCGCTTCGTCGCCGAGCGGGCTGATGTGGGTGAAGCGCGCGAAGCGCTGTTCGCCGTCACGCTGCCCGAGCGGCATGGCAGCTTCAAACGCTTTTGCGAACTCGTCGGCGAGCGGCACGTCACCGAGTTCAACTATCGGATCGCGGATGCAGACTGCGCACATCTATTCGTCGGCGTGCAGATCGCCCACCGCGGCGAGTCGGCGCAACTCGCGGGTGCATTCGAGGCGGGAGGCTTTCCGACAGTCGACTTGACGGGCGACGAGCTTGCCAAACAACATGTCCGCTACATGGTGGGCGGGCGCACGCCGCTGGCGAGGCAGGAGCGCCTGTTTCGTTTCGAGTTTCCGGAGCGGCCCGGTGCGCTGATGAAGTTTCTTTCGTCGATGGCGCCGCATTGGAATGTCAGCCTCTTTCACTATCGCAATCAAGGCGCCGATTCGAGCTCGATCCTCGTTGGCATGCAAGCGCCACCCGATGAATACGATGCCCTCGACCGCTTCCTCTCCTCGCTCGGCTACCCTTACCTCGAGGAAACGAACAATCGCGCGTACCGGATGTTCCTGTCGTAACGGACGCAAACGGCCCGTGTGACAAGATGCCTCGTTCTCGTCAACGGTTTCGCGCGATGGGGGCCATCGCGAATCAATATGGCTTCGGGAAAGGACGCACGAGCTCTCGCGTCTTTTCTCGGGTTGGTCGCCTGCGATTCATCAAGCGCGTCGCGGCCCATTGCAGCGCCGAGCACAGCAACAAATAAACGAATCCGACGAACAGAAATATTTGTGCGGGGTACACCATCAGCCGGTTGTTGACCTGATTGGCGAGGAAGGTGAATTCCGGGACACCGACGATATAGGCGAGCGACGTGTCCTTGGTCAACGACACCCACTGATTGACGAACGACGGCGTCATGATGCGAATGGCCTGAGGCAGCATGATGTCACGCAGCGTCTGCCAACGTGTCATGCCGAGCGAAAGGGCGGCCTGCTCTTGCGCGCGGCCGACGGCCGCGATGCCGGCCTGCACCGCGTGCGACAGGTATGCACCACCGATCAGCGCGAGTGCGCAGAGCACCGTGACGAGCCCCGGCACGTCGACATGCATGAGCATCGGGATCAGGAAAAACGTCCAGAAGATCAGCATCAACACCGGAATCGCCCTGAAGCACCCGACAAGCGCCGTGAGCGCGAGCAACACCGGACCACGCGTCATCGACATGGCAATACCGAGGCCAAGCCCGATGACCGCCGATAGCAAGGCGGAGACGATCGTCATCGCAATCGTCAATGCGGCGCCACCGATGGGGCCGTCGGGAAACGCACCGAGCAGCAAATAGCGTAAGGTGGGCCACCATTCGAACAGGCTCATGCACGCCCTCCCTGCCATCTCGATGCACTGCGATGCTGATGAATCAACAGCGCCACTTCGATCGCGGCGATCGTCGCGATATACAGCATGGTGGCTGCCCCAAACGCCTGGAAAGTTTTGAACGTTTCGGTATCGACTTGGCGCGACGCATACGAGAGCTCCGCCAGGCCGATCGCCATTGTCAGAGACGAATTCTTGACGATATTCATGTACTGGCCGGCAAGCGGCGGCGTCGCGATGCGCACCGCCTGCGGGAGGATGACATGGCGGAACGTGGCGAAAGGCGTGAGCCCGAGCGCCAGCGCGGCCTGATATTGCATCCGTTTGACGCCCCGTATGCCGGCGCTCAATTCCTCGCCGATAAACGTGGTGGCATAACACGTCAACCCGACCCAGCCCGCGACGAATTCGAATGAAGGCCATGAGAACCGCAACGGCCCCCATACCAGCGAATGCGACGCATTGAGCCACTCCATCCAGGCTTGCGGCAACAGCGTGGCGGCGCCGAAGTACCAGAACAGCAGTTGCACGAGCAACGGCGAATTCCGAAATACAAGGACGTAGAGCGCGGCCACTCGTGCGACAAGCGGATTGCGCGCACGGCGTGCGAGGGCCAAGCCGGAGCCGGCCAATGTCGCCGCCGCGATTGTGCAGGCGGAAAGCGCCAGCGTCATCAGAAAACCGTGCGCGAGCCAAGCGACATACTTCGGTGCGAGCCAGCCGTTCATTCGTTTGTTCTATGACCTATGTCGTCGTTCCGCACCATCGGCTTGCATCGCAGCGCACACCGGGTTGCCGTCCGGCTTGATCAGCTCTTTTGCGGATCGCCGATCTTGAACAGGCGCGGCAGCGGTGCGCGGCTTTTCGGACCGAACCACCGGTCGTAGATTTGAGCCGCCGTGCCGTTTGCCTCGAGCCCCTTGAGCGTGTCGTCAACAACGGCGGCCAGTCGCGTCTCTCCCTTCGGGACGCCGACGCCTTCATAGTCGTTCGAGATCGTGAACGGCGAGATTTCGTAGTTCGCCTTATCGGGGACGTTGGCCAGCAGCGCGACGAGCTTCGGGCCGTCCTGCGTAATGGCTTGCACATTGCCTGCACGCAGCGCGGCAAACGCGAACGGCGTGTCGTCATACGCGACGATCGTTGCCCCCGGGAATTGCGCGCGAACCTGCTGCTCATTCGTCGTGCCCTTATCGGCGCCGATGCGCAGACTGTTCAGTTGCTGCGGCGACTTCAAGACATTCTTTTTGGCGATGAACTGCGTGCCCGAAGCAAAGTAAGGTGTGCTGAAATCGACTTCCTTTTTGCGTTCATCGGTAATCGTGAAGTTCGCGAACACCAGATCGACCTTGCCGGACTTCAGAAACGCGATGCGGTTCGCGGGGTTGGTCGGTTGGATGTCGAGTTTCACGCCGAGTTTGTTCGCCACCGCGGTCGCGTAGTCGACATCCAGGCCGACGATCCGGTTGCTCTTCGGATCGACAAAGCCGAACGGCGGATTGCTGTCGAACGTCGCGACGCGCAATACACCCGCTTTTTTGATGTCGTCGAGGCGGTCCGCATGCGCGATGCCGGATACGGCCAGCAGCACCCCCACGACTGCGGCGCCAAGGTATTTGTTCTTCACGATACGCATTCCTGTTCGATTTTTTAGCTTGCCGTGCGCGCCGCGTTGGCGCCGGCTCACGGCAACGAGCAGCGAATGTAGCAACGCCCCTTGTCGCCGAGAACGAACGAATCGTCACGAGCTATGCGTGGTGCGTCATATGCCGCGCCGGATGAGGTGGCCAATGCGTACAGCCACCTCGACGATGCGCTCGATCGAGCGATCAGCGAAGCGCGCATCGTAGGCGGCGTCGTACCTCACCGGCAGGGACGCTGACGGCGGTCGAAGTGACGCGCCGTGTGCGGGGCAAATCGAAAATCGTGGAAAGAATGCAACGCCGGAACAGGGGCATGCGGCCGATTGCGGCAGCATGGCGAGCGGACACCTCCGATCAGCGGCCGCCCTACAGCGCGCCCGTCACCGCGGGAGGCGGTAGAAGAAAAAGACCGTGCTGCCGGCGAAGATGCCGAACAGCGAAAGGCCCATTGCCATAGCGAGATCCATGCTGGCTCCGGAATGGTTGCGATTCGATTGACGAACTCAAGCGGATGGCGAACGCCCGAGCGGCGCCGGGCAGCAAACGCCCAGCCGCGCCACGGTGCAAAAAGACAAAGTATCCGCAGGCGAAGCCATTATGAGCCGCCGCCGGTGGCTCGGAAAGCGGCAATTTCCCGAGCAGGGTTTTTCCGGAGACGAACCCGAGGCACAATCGCATGTCGCCGCGGCACACGCGTGGCTCATTCCGGCAGCGCGCGCTACCCTCTGAACCCCATCATTGAGCACCGCCCATCATGACCGATTCTCCGCAGCAGGCTCTCGTCGATATCGCGCACGGCGCCTCGCGCCTTCAGTTGGCTCCGCAGTTCGGCGGACGGCTGCTCAGTTGGCGCATCGGCGATGAAACCATCATCTTCTGGCCCGAGCAGGCCGATTGGAACAACGTCCCGCGCGTGCGCGGCGGCAATCCGCTGCTGTTCCCGTTTCTCGGCCGGCACCGTGTCGACGGCCGCATCGGCGAGTGGCGCGATGCGCAAGGCGTCGTCCGCGCGCTGCCGATGCACGGCTTCGCACGCGATCTGCCGTTCTCGCACGAGGTCGATACCGACGGACGCGGCGTGCGCATGACGCTCGTCGATACCGAAGCCACACGCGTTCAATACCCGTTCGCGTTCCGTTTCGAGGCGGCTTATCGGCTCGTGGACACCCACGTGCTCGACGTCACGCTGACCACCTCGAACCGCGGCAACGCCCCTCTGCCCTACTACGCCGGCCATCACTTCTACTTCGCACTGCCGCACGCGCTGCGCGGCGACACGACGCTCACGCTGCCGCCGACGGAGCGCCGCCGTCAACTCGAAGACGGATCGATCAGCCCGCCGGAACCAGGCGCCGCACGCTATACGCTCGCCGATCCGCTGATTCACGACCGCTTCCACTGTCTGCAAGACGTGCCGGCAATACCGGTGCGGCTCGAATGCCCGGCGCTCGGGCGGCGCATCGAGATCGAACTCGATCGCCCCGGTTCCGCGCCCTGGTATGCGGTCACAACCTGGACCGAAACCGGCACATCCGATTTCTATTGCGTCGAGCCGTGGCTAGGTTTGCCAGATGCGATCCACAACGGCCTTGGGCTGCGCTGGCTGGAGCCGGGGCGCACGGAGACGGCATCGCTGAGGATTCGGGTCGCCGATCTGGCCTGAACCGACTCGCCTGGGCCGCCCGGCGCGAACCGCCGGGTGTCCGGTTTATCGCTGTTACGCGCATTCGTAGCCTCCAACCCCGTTACAATCGGACGTTTGTCCGCCGCACCGCACCATCGGTGCGGCGGAAGTGTCGAAGGGTCAAGCGAGGTTCAATGTTGCGGAAAAAGATAATGCGGCTCGCCTGTGTGCCGCTGGCGGCGGCGCTTGCCGCATGCGGCTCGGCGCCCGTCGCTCCAGGCTACTACCGAGTCGAGCGCGGGGATACGGTCACGAAAATCGCGCGCAGTCACCGCGAGTCGGTTCAAAGCATCGTTCGCTGGAACAATCTCGCGAATCCCGATGCGATCGAAGTCGGACAAGTACTGCGCATCGTTCCACCCGGCACGCAAGCGGCAGCAGGCGCGCCCGTGCGCACGAGCCCGGGCACCGCGGCACCTTCCGCCGGCAGCACGGCCCCGTCACGCGCAGCGCCCGATGCGCCGCCGGCACGCGGCATTGCGCTCATCTGGCCCACGGCCGGCTCCGTCGTACACGGTTTCGACGGCGTCACGTATAAGGGCATCGACATCGCGAACGCGGCGGGTACGTCGATCGTCGCTGCCGCGCCGGGCACCGTCGTCTACTCGGGCAATGGCCTGCGCGGTTACGGCAACTTGCTGATCATCAAACACGACGCCGATTTCCTCACCGCCTACGCACACAATCGGACGCTGCTCGTCAAGGAAGGCGATCGCGTAGCCCAAGGCCAACAGATCGCGGAAATGGGCGATACCGACAACGATCGCGTCGCCTTGCACTTCGAGCTGCGCTACGGAGGAAAATCGATCGACCCGTCACGCTATCTGCCACAGCGTTAGCGCTCTGCCCGAGACCGGAGTAAGGTGCTGAAGCATCCACTCCGGATCGCAAAAAAAGAGGCCCGGACGAGCCGGGCCAACGGGGGTTCGGCGCAGTGAGGCAAAGGACCGGTTCGCCATGCGCCGATTACAAATTTAACGGCTCCGCAATACATTCACAATGGATTTATTGAAGAAAGAGCGCGAATTGGCACATAGTGCCTAGATAATGTCATAGAAAAGCGAAGCCGCCGGCAAATTGTACGCGGATAGACCGACGACCACCCCGTAGCGCCTGTCGGCCAGCACCGAAGCGCCAAGGAAACCGGGAGAGGTTACGATTGTCGATTGCCATTACATTAATCGACAATCAACTGACATAATCGAGCCGACGGCAATTGTTCTGTATTTTTGCCGATTTTTTATCGGCTAATTGGCAAGCCCCAAAGGACCGAAGATAAGAGGATAAGGAGGCAAGGCATGCTTACCCGCACCAGCAGCTATGACAGCCTGCGCGCCAGCTTCGAGTGGCACATTCCGCCGCGTTACAACATCGGCGTCGACGTGTGCGACAAGTGGGCCGACGGCAGCAACCGGCTCGCGCTCGTCTACGAACGGCGCGATGGCAGCATCGTGCGATATGGCTTCGACGAACTGAAGGAATTGTCCAATCAGCTCGCGCACAGCTTCGCCCGGCACGGCGTGAGGCGCGGCGAGCGCGTCGGCATCTTCCTTCCGCAAGCGCCCGAAACGGCACTGGCGCATCTGGCCGCGTACAAGCTCGGCGCCATCGCTGTTCCACTGTTCGCCCTGTTCGGCGTCGAAGCCCTGGAGTACCGCCTGTCCAACAGCGGCGCCGTCGCACTTGTCACCGAAACGGCCGGCCTGCAAAAGATCGCGCAGATTCGCGATTCGCTGCCCGAGCTGAAGACGATCTATTGCATCGACGGGGACGAGCCGGCCCTGCAAGCGGCCCGGGTCCTGCCGTTCTGGGCGTCGCTGGAGCATGAAGTCCGTGTGTTCGAACCCGTGGACACGAGCGCCGACGATCCGGCCATCATCATCTACACGTCAGGCACCACCGGCAAGCCCAAAGGCGCACTCCATGCCCATCGCGTATTGCTCGGCCACCTGCCGGGCGTCGAGATGCCGCAGGCGTTCTTCCCCGAACAGGCGCGGCTCATGTGGACGCCCGCCGACTGGGCGTGGATCGGCGGCCTGCTCGATGTGCTGCTGCCGTCCTGGCACCATGGAATACCCGTGCTGGCCCGCCGCTTCGAGAAGTTCGATGCCGACGCAGCCTTCGATCTGATGGCGCGCCATGAAGTCACGCACGCATTCCTGCCGCCGACGGCGCTCAAGATGTTGCGCACCGTCGACAAACCGCGCGAACGTTACGCGCTGTCGCTCGTCGCCGTGTCGAGCGGCGGGGAATCGCTTGGCGAGGAACTGATCGAATGGGGCCGCGCGGCGCTCGGCGTGACGCTCAACGAGTTCTACGGCCAAACGGAATGCAATGTGGTCGTCAGCTCATGCAGCACACTGTTCGAGCCGCGCATCGGCTCGATCGGCAAAGCGGTGCCGGGGCATCGCGTCGAGATCGTCGACGATGCCGGCCACGTCCTGCCCGCCGGCACGGAAGGGAACATCGGCATCCTCGCGCCCGATCCCGTCATGTTCCTCGGCTATTGGCGCAACCCCGAGGCCACGCGCGAGAAGTTCGCGGGAGACTATCTCGTCACGGGCGACATCGGCGTGATGGACACCGATGGCTTCATCCGCTTCGTCGGCCGCAACGACGACGTCATCACGAGCGCGGGCTACCGCATCGGCCCCGGCCCGATCGAGGACTGTCTGCTCGGCCATCCGGCCGTGCGCATGGCGGCGGTCATCGGCGAGCCCGACGCGACCCGCACCGAAATCGTCAAAGCGTTTATCGTACTGAACGCGGGCTTCGAGCCCAGCGACGCGCTGGTACGCGAGATTCAAGCGCATGTGCGTACCCGCTTGGCCGCGCACGAGTATCCGCGCGCGATCACCTTCGTCGAAAGCTTGCCGATGACGGCGACGGGCAAGATCGTGCGCCGCGAACTGCGCGGGCTCGGCTGAGCGCTCTCTGCCGAGAGCCTCGAATCGAAAGCCTCGAATCGAAAGCGGGACGGCGTGGCGCCTCCGGTCATCTCTAGGCCATCCGGCGCAGCACGCGATCGCGCAGCAGGAAGTGGTGATAGAGGGCAGCCGCCACGTGTATGCCGATCAGCACAAGCATGACCCAGGCGAGTAGACGATGCGCATCGCCGAGCGTATGACCGAGCGCCGACCCCGTCGGGACGAGCGACGGCAAGTTCACGCCGAACAGCGTCACCTGCCATCCTCGCGACGACGCGTTGGCCCACCCCATGAGCGGCTGCACGATCAGCAGCAAGTACAGCAGGCCATGCGTCAGATAAGCGACGCCCCGGGTGAACGGCGTGCCTTCGACCACGTCCGGCTCCTTGCGCACGATGCGCCACACCACGCGCACGATCATGATCGCGATGATGAAGGCACCCAGATCGAGGTGCACGACGATGAGCCCCACGGGCTTCGTGCCGCGATGAATGCCCGGCATCGTCCAGGCGACGATGTATTGAGCAATCAGCAGCAATACAACGAGCCAATGCAGCAAGCGGGCGAACGGGTCGTATTTCGGAACGGCGGGCGCACCGGACATGGTCACCTCGTGGATGGACGAAGAGATGCATTATAGTGACGACCCTCGAGCAAGTAGCCATCATCGCCATGACTTCCCCTGAGCGCCCAGACGAAACCGCCGGCACGCCCGGCCCCAGCCCGCTTTACCTCAAGCTGCTCGCCGAGACAGCGAAAATCGCCTGGCCTGAACTCGAGCGCTTTTTTGCGCGCGGCATGCTGCTGTGCGTCGCGCGCGATCTGGACCTCGTCACGGTGGCCGCCGCCATTGCGCAGGACGATACGACGCAGGTCACCCAGTGGCTCGCGTCCGGGCTCGTGCAGCGCATGCCGGAGGAAATCGCCGCCGACTTCGCCGCGCGCGATCCCGAATTGTGGGCCGTGGTGGTTTCGCCCTGGGTCTGCGTGCAGGAGCGCGGCTGACGAACGCATTTCCCCGCCTGCCGCAGCGTGTCCTAGTATGTAGCTACGCGACCCCCAAGGTCGTGAAAGGAGGCTGCCATGGACGCTGAATCGATCGCCGGCCTGGTGGGACTAGGCGTCGGACTGCTCGTGCTGCTTGCGCTGACGATTTTCGAGGCGCGCTCCTATAAGCGCGAGCACAACGGCGAAGGGATGATTCATCACTGGCTCGCCGCGCACCATATGCTGGGCTGGCACCGTCCGAAGCACTGACGCGCGGCGTGCTCAACCACGAGCCGGTGCGACGCGCCGGCGAACCTGTGCGAATGCCGTCGCACTCGAGGGGGCTATCTGCGCGCGAATTTCTGCAGCGCCGCCTGCTCCGCCGCGAGCGTCACTGGCAATTCATCGTGCAGGAAATCGACCCACGTGCGAATTTTCGCGTCGAGGTATTGCCGCGACGGATACAGCGCATAGATGTTCAGCGGCATCGAGGTGTACTCCGGCAATATCCAGACTATATCGCCGCTTTCGAGCCAACGCATGGCCGAGTACGTCGGCAAGACGGCGATGCCCATCCCTTCGCGGACAGCCACGGCCATCGAATCCGCGCCGTTCACCTGGAAGGCGGGCGCCGATACCGTGTACGTCTCGGTGCCGTTGGGGCCATCGAAATTCCATTTATCGAAGACCGATGCCGGGGTGACCATCCGCAAGCAGGCATGATTGACGAGATCGGCCGGCGTGTGCGGGACGCCACGGCGCTCCAGATACGACGGCGAGGCGCAGGCGATGCTGAACACGCTGCCGAGCCGCTGCGAGATCAAACCGGAATCGGGAAGATCGTAGCCCACTACGACCGAGACGTCGTAGCCTTCGTCGAGCAGGTCCGGCATTCGCTGGGCGAGCGTCACGTCGACCGATACATCGGGGTAGCGCTGTTGGTAGCGCCCGACTGCCGGAACGATGTAGTGCATGCCCAAACTGGCCATCGCGTGCAGCCGCAGCTTGCCCGAGGGCCGCGCGTGCGCATCGCTCGCCTCGGCTTCGGCTTGCGCGACGTAGGCAAGGATTTGCTGGCAGCGCTGCAAATAGCGCTCGCCCGCTTCGGTCAGCGCAATGCGCCGCGTCGTGCGGTTCAGAAGCCGCGTATGCAAGTGCGCTTCGAGATCGGAAACAGCGCGCGAGGCATAGGCGGTGGTGGTATTCAGATGCTGCGCGGCGGCCGTGAAGCTGCCCGATTCGACCACGCGCGCGAACACGCGCATGTTTTGAAGCGTATCCATACCCACCCCTTTCGTCCCTTTGCGTCCCTGTTGCACTGCGATTGTTGCATATTCAGCAACCCCGATTATCTCAAAACAGGTAAAAATGCATTACACCGTTGCGGCTTATTCGACAATCCCCGCAAAAATATAATCGAAAGCATTCAATAACGTCGCGGAAGGGAGGGAATCGTGCGAGTGCCGATCGGCAAAGTGCGTCTGGCAATCGGCTTTTTTGCACTGTCGATAATAATGGCGGGTTGCGCGAGCACCCGCGGCATTGCGCCGCAAGCAAGCTCGCTCGATCCGTCCTCGCTCGACGCCGGTGCCGCCGTGCGCGCGGCCGATCGCAGCGCGCACTGGCCCGACGCTAACTGGTGGCACCGGTACGGCGATCCTCAACTCGACTCGCTCGTCGGCGCCGCCATCGAAGGCAATCCCACGCTCGCGGCCGCCGATGCACGCGTGCGCGAAGCGCAGTCTCTGGCAGGCGTGGCTGCTGCGGCGCTCGAGCCGAGCGTCACCGGCAATCTGTCGATCAAGCGCCAGCACTGGGCCGACAATCCTCGGTATTACGGCCCCGGCGAGCTCGCCAATCAGACCACCTGGAACAACACCGGCACGCTGGAATTTTCGTATCGCCTGGATCTTTGGGGCGGCGACGAGCGGGCGCATGAGCGGTCCCTCGACGCAGCGCATGAGCGCGCGGCCGACGCACGTGCCGCGCGGCTCGAACTCGAAGTCAATCTCGTGCGCGTCTACGTCGATTTCTCCAAGCAGTACGCGCTGCTGGACATCGCCACCGATACGCTCGCGCGCCAGCAGCAACTCTCGACGCTGGCGCGGCGGCGTCTGACTGGCGGCATCGGCACGCAGCTCGAAGTCAGCCAGGCCGATGCATCGCTGCCCGAATACGAGCGCCGGATCGAGGCCGTGCGCGAAGCCATCGAACTCGATCGCAATCAGCTCGCGGCACTCACGGGCAAAGGCCCCGGGGCCGGCGCCGCGCTGGCGCGGCCGACACTGGTGCTCGACGCGTCTGTCGCCCTGCCTTCGGCGCTGCCCGCCGAGCTGATCGGACATCGGCCGGATGTCGTCGCCGCGCGCTGGGCCGTGGCGGGTGCCGCACGCGGAATCGACGTCGCGCATGCTGCGTTCTACCCGAACATCGACCTGATGGCATCGCTAGGCGGCTTCGCCGTCGGTGGTCCGCTGTTTCAATTTCTGCACGCGGCCAACGGTGCGTGGACTGCGGGGCCGGCACTGTCGCTGCCGATCTTCGAAGGCGGCGCGCTGCGCAGCCGGCTCGGGGCGGCAGCGGCGGGTTACGACGAGGCGGTAGACCATTACAATGCAACCGTCATCGCAGCGCTCAAACAAATCGCCGATCAGATCGTCCAGTTGCATTCGCTCTCGGCGCAGCAAGGCGACGCGGAGCGCTCGGTCAGCGTCGCGCAACGCAGCTATCAACTTGCCCAACTCGGCTACAAGCGCGGCTTGAACGACTACGTCAACGTCATCGTCAGTGAAACGCAATGGCTCGCCGCGCGTCAGGGTGTCGCGCAGATTCACGCGGCGCGGCTGGCCGCCTATGCCTCGCTGATGGGCGCGCTGGGCGGCGGGCTCGCGGTGCCCGACGACGGGCCGGACGCCGACGCCATGCAGCCCGCGCGGCACGGCGTGTCCGGCAGTGGCGTCCTGACGGGCAAGGCGCCGCGGAGCGACGCGCAAACGAGCGCGGTACCCGGCAACCCCTCGCCGGCGGGCGGCGGCCGGGCTGCCTCAGCTACGGGCGCCGCCCGCTAGGACGAACGTCATGGCCGATCCCGCTTTCCGCGCCCCGCGCTCGCCGAAGTCCCTCCAAGCCGCCCTATCGGATTGGGCGCGCACGGACGGTCTCACCTGGATCTATCTGTTCAAGGCGCTCATCGCGGCGTTCCTCGCACTCGGCATCGCCATGCGGCTCGATCTGCCCCAGCCGCGCACCGCCATGACCACCGTATTCATCGTCATGCAGCCGCAGAGCGGTGCCATTCTCGCGAAGAGCTTCTACCGGATCGGCGGCACGCTGGTCGGCCTCGTCGCCACGCTCGTCCTGATTGCCGTGTTCGCGCCGCAACGTGAGCTCTTTCTCGGTGCGCTCGCGCTATGGACGGGGATCTGCACGGCCGGCGCCGCGCGTAATCGCAACTTCCGCTCGTACGGCTTCCTGCTCGCCGGCTACACGGCTGCGCTGATCGGTATCCCGGCCGCCCAGCATCCGGACGGGGCGTTTCTCTCCGCCTTGACACGCGCGGCCGAGGTCACGCTCGGCGTGCTTTGCGCGGGCTTCGTCGGCGCGTTGGTGTTGCCGCAGCACGCCAGCTCGCAGATGCGCACGACCGTGCGTGCGCGCTTTTCCGCCTTTGTCGAATACGTGGCGGCGGCCCTCTCGGGGCGCGTCGATCGCGAGCAAATCGAACGTCAGAACGCGCGCTTTCTGGCGGAAATCGTCGGCTTCGAAGCGATGCGCAGCATCGCCGTGTTCGAAGGCCCAGAGTCGCGCGGCCGCAGCGGGCGCCTCGCGCGCTTGAACAGCGAGTTCATGACCGCCTCGACGCGATTTCATGCCTTGCACCAATTGATGAACCGGCTGCGCGCCGCCGGCGCGCAAGAGACCGTGGACGCGCTGGAGCCCTACTTCAAGGAACTGGCGCCGCTGCTGCACAACCCTGGCGAACCCGTGCTGACCGCCCGAGACGCCGCCGGTTCGGCGCGCAAGCTCGAAGCCTTCAAGGCCGCGTTGCCGCGTCGCGTGCGCGAGGCGCGCGCAGTCCTGGCCGCACGGCCCGGCTTCGCCCTGCTCGATTTCGATACCGCCTCGGAACTGCTGTACCGATTCGTCGACGATATGCATGCGTACGCGCTGACCTATGCGTCGCTCGCGGCCTCGACGCACGAACGCGAACGCACGCCCGAACGCTATGAGCCGAAGACCAACGGCGTACTTACGCTCGTGGCCGGCGTGCGTGGGGCCCTCATCATGGCTGCGCTCAGCGCGTTCTGGATCATGTCGGCGTGGCCCAATGGGTCGATGCTGGTGCTCACCGCGGCGGCGGTCTGCGCGCTCGCCTCGTCCTCGCCGCGTCCCACACGCATGGCCTCTCAGATGGCGGCCGGAACGACGCTCGCGACGCTCGTCGGATTCATCGTCGTGTTCGGCGCCTACCCGCACATCGACGGATTCCCGCTGCTGTGCGCCGTGCTGGCGCCCGCCCTCGCCCTCGGCATCTTCATGACGACGCGGCCCCGCCTCGCCGGCTACGGCGCCGGCTACAGCATCTTCTTCTGCGTGCTGGCGGCCCCGGACAACCTTGTGAGCTACGATCCGGCCGCCTACGCGAACGACGCGATCGCGGTCGTGCTGTCGATGGTGGTCAGCGCCATTGCGTTCGCCGTGCTGCTGCCGCCGTCGACGCCTTGGCTGCGCCGCCATCTGCTGGCCGACTTGCGGCGCCAGGTGGTGCTGGCGTGCAAAGCCCCGCTGGCACGCGTGCGTTCGCGCTTCGAGAGCCGCGCGCGCGATCTCGCCTTTCAAGCTCATGCGTTGATGGAAAATGAGCCGAGCGAACAGCGCAACGCGCTGGCCTGGCTCATTGCCGTGCTCGAAGTCGGACATGCCGTCATCGATCTGCGCCGCGAATTGGGCGCCTTGCCGAGCGACGCGCGCTATGCGCCCACGATGCCGTGGCGGCGCAGCATCGCGCGCTCGGCGCGCGCGCTGACCGCCCTCTTCGCGCGCCCGAGCGATGCGCGTCTGGACGCCGCGCTGGCCGCGAACGTCGATGCGATCGCCGCGACCCAGCAAGCGCTGGCGACGTTCGCACCTCCGCGCGAGGAGCGGCACCGCCTGCAACGCACACTGAGCTACCTGCACTTCGTGCGCACGGCGCTCATCGACCCGCAATCGCCGCTCGCGCGCTACGCGAGCGCGGCACGTCGCGATCCCGCGGCATCCGCCTGAAGGAGTGATCCATGCACCGCGAGATCGCCATGCTCGGCGCCTACATTCCCGCACTCGTTCCGCTTTGCATCGCCGGGGCGGCCCTGACCTGGCTTGCGGATCGCCTGCTGGCACAGGCCGGGCTCTACCGCTGGGTATGGCACCCGGCGCTCTTTCGCGCGAGCCTGCTCGTCTGTATCTGCGGCGTGCTCGGCCTCGCCGTTTATCGCTGATCGCTTTTTCGCTGATCGTCCTTTTTCAGACTGCAATCATGACGCTTCGACAACTCATCGGATTCATCGCGACCGCGCTGCTGCTCGTGCTCGCGCTGGCCATCGGCCATCGGCTTTGGGTCCACTACATGGATGAGCCTTGGACGCGCGACGGCCGGGTACGCGCGCAAATCGTAGGGGTAGCGCCGGACGTCTCAGGCGCCGTCGTCGAGCTGCCCGTCGCCGACAACATGTTCGTCAGGAAAGGCCAGGTGCTGATGAAGATCGACCCGGCGCACTATCAAGTGGCTGTCGAACAAGCCGAGGCGGCCGTGGCGGCGCGCCGTGCCGAATGGCAGATGCGGCGTGCCGACGCGGCCCGTCGCGCCGATATGGACAGCCTCGTGGTGTCGAAGGAAAACCGGGAAAACGCCTCGAGCGCCGCCGCGAGTGCGCAAGCGCAATATCAGCAAGCACTGGCGGCGCTCGACGCGGCCAAGCTGAATCTTTCGCGCACGACGGTCGTCTCGCCCGTGGACGGCTATGTGACGAACCTGTCGGTGTTCCAGGGCGACTATGCGACCGCCGGCACGCCCAAACTCGCCATCGTCGACAGCCATTCGTTCTGGGTTTACGGCTACTTCGAGGAAACGAAGCTCCCGCGGGTGAAGATCGGCGACAAGGCGGAAATCCGGCTGATGAGCGGCGGTGTGTTGCAAGGTCACGTCGAAAGCGTTTCGCGCGGCATCTACGATCGGGACAATCCGCAAAGCCGCGAGCTCGTGGCCGACGTCAATCCGACGTTCAACTGGGTCCGGCTCGCGCAGCGCGTGCCGGTGCGGATTCATATCGACCGCATCCCCGACGGGCTCATTCTATCGGCCGGCACGACATGCACGGTGGTGGTGTCGCCGGGGACAATGCCAGCGGCGTCATCGCCGTCGCCAGCGCACTGAGCGGAACTCACGACCGACGACCAACGACCGGCGACCGAGACACGGCCGCTCCGAACAAAAACGGGCCGCTCCATCCGAGCGGCCCGTTTTGTCTCATCCCCCGTCGGCGCCGCCGACGTATCGGCCGGTCAACGGGGCCATCGATCACCGCCCCGCGTGCAGCTTGAACTGACCGACGAGGCGTTTGAGCGCCTTGGCCTGATCGTCGAGCGAGCGCGCGGCGGCGGTCGCTTCTTCGACGAGTGCGGCGTTCTGCTGCGTGCCGGCATCCATCTGCGTGACCGCGCGATTCACTTCCTCGATGCCCGCGCTTTGCTCCGACGAAGCCGCCGAGATCTCGCCCATGATATCGGTCACGCGCTTCACGGCCTTGACCACCTCGTCCATCGTCTGTCCGGCGTCGGTGGCAAGGTGCGATCCGTTCGCGACGCGCTCCAGCGACGTATTGATGAGCGTCTTGATCTCCTTGGCCGCCGCCGCGCTGCGCTGCGCGAGCGAGCGCACTTCACCGGCCACGACCGCGAAACCGCGGCCTTGCTCGCCCGCACGCGCCGCTTCCACGGCTGCATTCAGTGCCAGAATGTTCGTCTGGAACGCAATGCCGTCGATCACGCCGATGATGTCGCCGATACTCTTGGCACTGTCGTTGATCTCGCCCATCGTCGTGACGACGCGCGATACGACGTCGCCGCAAGTCGAGGCGATTTCCGACGCGTTGTTGGCCAGCGTGCTCGCCTGCTTCGCGTTGTCGGCGTTCTGCTTCACGGTCGAGGTCAGCTCTTCCATGCTCGTCGCGGTACGCTCGAGCGAGACGGCCTGCTGTTCCGTGCGCTGCGACAGATCGAGGTTGCCCATCGAGATCTCGCCGGCGGCCGACGAAATCGCCTCGGCGCTCGCGGCGATTTCACCGACCGTCGCGGCCAGCCCCGTTTGCATCTCCGTCAACGCGTACAGCATGCTCGAGGTGTCCTTCTTGCCGAGCCGGATAGGGTTCGACAGATCGCCGGCCGCGATATGGCTCGCGATCTCCTTGGCATAGGCGGGTTCGCCGCCGAGCTGGCGCGTGAGGCGCCGCACCACCCACTCGCTGACGAAGAACGCCACCACCATCAGCCCGATCGTCATGGCCGCGATCATCACGAACGACGATTTGAAAATGAAGGCCGAGGATTCGATCGTGGCTTTGGCGGCCGTGCCCCGGCGCTGCACGAGGTCGTCGACGAGTTTTTCGAGCTTGCCCGTTTCGACGAGGAGAGAAACGTCCTGCATGCCGACTTGCCAGTTCATTTGCGACAGATCGAGCGATTGCGCCTTCACGAGCGTCACGAACGTGCGCAGGTGGTCGGCCCAGGTATTCACGGCCGCCGCGAATTTCTTTTGCTCGGCAATGCCTTCGGCGTCGGAGGCGTCGGTATATTGCTGCAGCGTCTGCAGCTCGCCGTTGATGGTGGTCAGCCCTTTCTCGACGTCCTGGCCGAGTTCGTCGCGTTCCTTCGCCGTCGTCGCCGTCAGCAGCATTTTCTGCGCGCGGCTCGCACGCAGCACATTGGCGCGCACTTCCTCGGCGGCACGGCTTGCGACGTGGCCCTGTTCGTAGATGGATTTCGTCGATCCGTTCAAGCGGTCGATCTGCGTCAGCGAAAACACGCCGATCGCCAATGTGCCGACGAGCACAATCGCGAACGCCAGGCGCAACGACGCCTTCACCGACAAGGCGCTCAGCCTCGAACTTGCCGCGCGCTTGTGCGATTTACCGCCGGCCCCCGTGCCGTCCGGAACGAACCCTGCACCCGAACGCCTGCCCAGCGAAACTGCCTTCATATGGAACCCCTTTTTTTCGATTGCTCGCCGCCGCGGGTAGGGCAGCGCAATTTCTGGAACGACCTACTCGGGTCAACGGCACCTCACGTGCACTTCTTTAGTGCGCAGCGAGATAGGTAAACCCGGTACCGGCGGCTCATGGCACGCCGACTCCGGACGATGGCTTTATAACCGGACAAAAAGACATTGCGACGAAAACGCCGCTAACCGCGCGGCCACGGCCGTCGCCGGTTGTCCTGCGCCTTTCCCGGCTTCTGCCCTACTGCGTGATCGTTCCGCAAAGGCGACGCCCCGCACAGGTCTGTCTCACGGCGCCCTGTCTCATTCGCGACAAACTTTGTCCGCTTGATCTTTTCAAGACAAATTACACTAAAACCAGTTCCAAGCCCGACGAATCAAGCCACGCGCGCGGCTCATCGCTCAGCCCGCGTTGTTTTTTCTTTCCTCAAAGTGCCCACGATGCAAACGAGTATTCAGAAAAATACCCTTGCCGGGGATCCGGCAGCGGCGATACCGGCGGCGGCCGGCGCCGTGTCCCGCACCGCCTATACGGTGCTCGGCGCCATCAGCTTCTCGCATTTGCTCAACGACATGATTCAGTCGCTGATCCTCGCCATCTATCCGATGCTGAAGCAAAACTTCTCGCTGTCGTTCGCGCAGATCGGCCTGATTACGCTCACCTATCAAATCACGGCCTCGCTGCTGCAGCCGCTGGTCGGGCTTTACACCGACAAGCGGCCGCAGCCCTACTCGCTGCCCGTCGGAATGGGCTTTACGCTGACGGGCCTGGTGCTGATGTCGATGGCACCGAACTTCGGCATCCTGCTCGTCGCCGCCGCGCTGGTCGGCTGCGGCTCGTCGGTCTTCCACCCGGAATCGTCGCGCGTCGCGCGCATGGCCTCGGGCGGACGCTACGGGCTCGCGCAGTCGCTGTTCCAAGTGGGCGGCAATGCCGGCTCGTCGCTCGGGCCGCTGTTGGCCGCGCTGATCGTCATTCCGCACGGCCAACGCAGCATCGCCTGGTTCTCGGTGGCCGCGCTCGTCGCCATTGTCGTCCTGGTCAATATCGGCCGCTGGTACAGCCGGCACCCCTCGACGAAGAAAAGGACCGGTGCGCGCGCATCGCATCCGACGCTGTCAAGGTCGCGCGTGGCGCTGGCCATCGGCGTGCTCGTGCTGCTCATCTTCTCGAAATACTTCTACCTCGCGAGCCTGAACAGCTATTTCACGTTCTATCTGATCGACAAATTCCACCTGTCGGTGCAGGCCGCCCAGATCCACCTGTTCGTGTTCCTGGCCGCCGTGGCTGCGGGCACGATCATCGGCGGCCCGATCGGGGACCGCATCGGCCGCAAGTACGTGATCTGGGTGTCGATCCTCGGCGTCGCGCCGTTCACGCTGATGCTGCCCTACGCGAATCTGTTCTGGACCAGTGTGCTGATAGTCGTCATCGGCATGGTGCTGGCCTCCGCGTTCTCGGCCATCCTCGTCTACGCGCAGGAACTCATTCCCGGCAACGTCGGGATGGTCGCAGGCCTGTTCTTCGGCTTCGCGTTCGGGCTGGGCGGCGTCGGCGCGGCCGTCCTCGGCAATCTGGCCGACGCGACGAGCATCGGCTTCGTCTATAAAGTCTGTTCGTTCCTGCCGCTGATCGGCATCCTCACGATCCTGCTGCCGAACCTCGAGCACCACCGTCCGGCCCGCGCCTGACCGGTATCCGCGGCCCCGCGCTCGCGCGGGGTTCATTTCGTCCGAAAGAACAGCCCCGCTCAACGATCCAGGTTTCAGAACGACTACTTTGCGACATCGGGATCCCCCGCCATCGCACAGGAGTCGTCGATGACCATGTTCGAGCGCTGCCGCCACTTTCGCACCGCATCGAAACCTTTTGCCGCCACGCTGTCCGCCGCCTTAGCTGCCACCCTGGCCGCCACCTTGGCCGCCTGCGGGGGCGCAAGCGGCGGCGACAGCGGTGCTTCGCCGCCCGTCGCGGCCGACGAACGCACCGATCCCTTACTCGCCTTTCAGTGGCATCTGATCAATACGGGCCAAATAGGCGATCCCTCCCGTGGCCTACGCGGCTTGCGCGGCATGGATCTCAACGTCGCACCGGTCTGGCAGCGAGGCATTGACGGCAAGGGCGTGACCGTCGCCATACTCGACAATGGCGTGGAGATCGGCCACGAGGATCTGCGCGCGAACATCGCGCCCGGGCTCAGCATGAACTACCGAACCGGCGATCGCGATCCCACGCCGGCGGAGGCGCGCTTGTCGCACGGCACGTCCGTCGCCGGCATCATCGCGGCCGCGCGCAACGGCGTAGGTGGCGTAGGCGTCGCACCGGGCGCCAGCGTGGCCGGCTTCAACATCCTCAGCACACAGTACTTGTCCGATGTCGTCGATGCGCTCGGCCGCGGCATCCGCGACGGCACCATCGCGATATCGAACAACAGCTGGGGGCCGGAGAGCACGGGCATGCCCACCCCAATCGATACGATGATGGCGGAAGTGATCCGCAAAGGCGTCAACCAAGGCCGCTTCGGTAAAGGCGTCGTCTACGTATTCGCCGCCGGCAACAGCAACCGCGACGACGACGAGTACGCGATATCGGGCAAGCGCACACCTCACTACACGTCCAGCAATTACTATGGCTACCGGACGAAACAAACGTTGATCATCTGCGCCGTCAACGCAAACGGCGTGGCTTCGGCGTATTCGGCCCACGGTTCCAATCTGCTGGTTTGCGCGCCCAGCAACGACGGGCGAGAGACACCCGGCATCACCACAACCGACGCATTCGGCCGCTATCGTCATGACTTCGGGGGGACCTCGGCGGCGGCCCCCGAAGTCTCGGGCGTTGTCGCGCTCATGTTGCAGGCCAACCCGAAGCTGACATGGCGCGACATCCGTCTCATTCTGGCGCGCACGGCGCGCATCCTGCCTTCGATGGAACGCGATCCGGACGCCGAATGGATCGAGACGGCGGGGTTCAATCCGTACGCGGACCGCCCCTATCGCTACAGCACGCGCTACGGCTTCGGCCTGGTGGATGCGAACGCTGCCGTTTCGTATGCGCAGCGGTTCATGTCCGTCGGCGGCTCGTCGCCGACGTTCTGGGCGCACTCGTGCAGCGGCTCGTATCGCCCGAACGGCGTGGAGCGCGGCGTCTCCGCCTCCGAGGGCACCGTCGAGCAACCGCTGTATCTGAACTGCGGCAGCCGGACCGTCGAATTCCTCGAAGCCGATCTGACGTTCGAGCACCCGAACTTCCGAGCCTTGCGCGTAACGCTCGAATCACCGGCCGGCACGAAGATCGTGCTGAGCCGCGAATATGCGCCGTGTGCCAGCTCGTTTGAACTTCGCGGCGAAACAGCGGATGCATGCAGCACGGCGAGCATGAGTCACCGGTACCGCACGCATGCCGTCACCGCACTCGATGAACCCGCGAGCGGCATCTGGACCCTGCGCATCGAGGACGCGCTCGGCACCGGCGTGCCCGTGCGACTACGTCAAGCCCTCCTTCAACTCACCTAGTCATCGAACACTATGCGCCAATACGGTTGGCTCGCCGCCTGCGCCGCCGCGCTCGTCTGCTTAGACGTGCCCGCGGGCATGGCCGCGCAAGCCGAAACACAAGCACGATACTGGTACGACGGTACGACCAGGATGCCGCTCTATCGTCAGCCGCAACTTGACAGGGCCGCCAGCGGACGCGCGACGAAGCCCGGCACCGCGCGCCATTCGGAATCGTTCCAAGCAGAGGGCAATCGAAGCGGCGGCGCCGACGGTACGGCGCTGCCCGTATACTCGACCGATCAGGATCCAGGCCGCGCGAGGCTCATGACACAAGCCCCGGGCGTTCTCTTTACGCTCGCCGACAGCATGAGTCCCGACCCAGTTCGAACATGGCTGGCCGCACGCGGCCTGCGCGCGGAACCGGTCGCCGGCGGCACGGCCTTCAAGGTGGGCTCCGTCGCCGGTGTACAGGCGCTGGATCTCGCGAATGCACTGTATGAAAGCGGCCTCGTCGAATACGCGCAACCGAACTGGGTCCTGGAGGTGGATCCTCAGTTGCCGCCGTACCGCCGCTAGACGCGCCCGCCTTCAGCCGGGGCTGGGGCGTACTGCCGCAGGAAATGCCCCAGCACACCCGACGAATACGTGCCGGCGATATCGGTCAGGAAGGTGGTGAACGAGGCCGTCGCGTGATCGTCGGCGGTATCCGAAATCGTTCGTACGATCGCGCAAGGCACATCATGCTCGTAGCACACCTGCGCCATTGCCGCGCCTTCCATTTCCACCGCCATCGCATCGGGCAGCGCACTCGCCAGCGCGCGCACCTCGCTCGCACTCGACACGAACCGATCGCCGCTGATGATCAAGCCGCGGTGTACGCGCGGAGCGTCGAAACCGAAGCGCTGGACGAGCGCAGCGCCCGCATCGGAGACGAACCGCTCGCAAGCGGCGCTCAATCCATCGGCCAGCGGCGTATGCGTGGGAAAGCGCGCTTGATTCAGCAGCGGGATTTCATAACGCGGGAACAGCGGCGAGGCATCCATGTCATGTTGCAGCAGGGAATCGGCCACGACGATATCGCCCACGCGCACCCCGCTGCCCACTCCGCCGGCCACGCCCGTGAAGACCATTGCGTCGACGTTGAAGACGTGAATCAACGCGCTCGCCGTCGCAGCGGCCGCGACCTTGCCCACCCGCGCCAGAGTGACGACACAGGGCACCCCATAGGCCGTGCCGACGTGATAATCGCGCCGCCCCAGCGTGACGGTGCGCAGTTCGCCCTCGGCGCGCATCGCCTCAACCAGATCGCCGAGCTCTTGCGCCAGCGCCGCCAATACACCTAGCCGGCGCACCGCGCCGGGATCGTTCTCGTTATGCGTACTCATCGGAATATGCCCAGTGCTTGCTCAATCTCGTTATCGCTTCGAACCTTCGCTGGCCGGCCGCAGGCACGAACGATCGCGCCGCGATCCGGTTTGCATGGAAGGTCATTCCACGACTTGCAGCTTCGCCACGGACAACGCGAGCCACTTCTCGCCGTGCCGCTTGAATCGAACCTGCGCGCGCGCATCGGCGCCGCTGCCTTCGAGCGCCGTGATGGCGCCCTCGCCGAATTTCGTATGGAACACTTGCTGGCCGACACGAAAGCCCGTATCGGCCGCGCGCTGTTCATTCGCGAACGCCGGTAGCGGCGCAGCCTCGAAGTGTGCGGAAGGACCGCCGCGATCAGGCCGCGCAAACCAATCGCGCCCCCAACCGGCGTTATCGGAGCGACCGCCCCAGCGCGATCCCGCCTCCACCTTCGGCGTCAACCACTTGAGTGTCGTCTCGGGCAACTCGTCGAAGAACCGCGAACGCACGTTGTAGCGCGTCTGCCCATGCAGCATGCGGCTTTGCGCGAGCGACAAATAAAGCCGATCCTTCGCACGCGTGATCGCGACGTACATGAGCCGACGCTCTTCCTCGAGGCCATCGGCTTCCATCGCGCTGTTCTCGTGCGGGAACAACCCTTCTTCGAGCCCCGTGATGAACACGGCCGTGAACTCCAGCCCCTTCGCTGCGTGCACTGTCATCAACTGCACGGCATCCTGCCCCGCCTGCGCCTGGTTCTCGCCGGCCTCCAGCGACGCATGCGATAGGAAGCCGGCGAGCGGCGTCATCGTATCGGGGTTTTGCGCAGGGTCGCTCAAGCTGGCCGCATCGAGGACGACGGTTTCATCGTCGAGCAACCCGACAGCCAGCTCAGGCGCCGCCGTCGCACCCGGCGCGAGCCGGATCGAACGCGCGGGCGTATCGAGCCCGTAGCCTTCTTCGCTGACAAACGCCGTGGCAGCGTTGACGAGTTCCTGCAAGTTCTCGAGCCGGTCCTGGCCTTCGCGCTCGTTCTGATAGAACTCCGACAAGCCGCTGACACGAACCACGTATTCGACCGTCTCCGGCAAGCTCATCCGCTCCGTCTCCGCGCGCATCTTCGCGACGAGATTCGCGAACGAGCCGAGGCTCGTGCCCGCCTTCCCGGTGACGTACGGAATCGCCGCCGCCATCGAGCAGTTGTACAGGCGCGCGGCGTCGGCCAATTGCTCAATCGAACGCGCACCGATCCCGCGCGTCGGGAAATTGACGACGCGAGCGAAGGCGGTGTCGTCGTTCGGGTTATCAATCAGGCGCAGGTAGGCCAGCGCGTGCTTCACTTCCTGCCGCTCGAAGAAGCGCAGGCCGCCGTAGACGCGATAGGCGATGCCCGCATTCACCAGCGAATGTTCGATCGTGCGCGATTGCGCATTGCTGCGGTAGAGCACGGCGATTT
Source organism: Trinickia sp. (assembly GCF_051961175.1). Taxonomy (GTDB): domain Bacteria; phylum Pseudomonadota; class Gammaproteobacteria; order Burkholderiales; family Burkholderiaceae; genus Trinickia. The sequence continues at coordinate 27,493 of NZ_JBQCDN010000138.1, forward strand.
CGCCGCGTGCCAGACCGTTGTTGATCAGCGCGCGGATTTCCTCGACGATCCAGCCCGCTTCCTGCGAATCGGTGGCCGCTTCATAGACACGCACGGGCTCGCCGTGCCCCGCGTCCGTGCGCAGATTCTTGCCGAGGCGGCGCGAATTGTGCGCGATCAGTGCGTTCGCCGTATCGAGAATGTACCCGTGCGAGCGGTAGTTCTGCTCGAGCTTGATCAGATTGCGGACGTTGAACTCATGTTCGAAGTCGCGCATGTTGCCGACGTTCGCCCCGCGGAACGCATAGATCGATTGATCGTCGTCGCCCACGGCGAAAATCGCATTGCTCTGCCCCGCCAGCAGCTTCAGCCAAGCGTATTGCAGCTTGTTCGTGTCCTGGAATTCGTCGACGAGAATCTGCTTGAAGCGCGCCTGATAATGGGCACGCAGCGGCGCATTATGCGCAAGCAGTTCATAGCAGCGCAGCAGCAGTTCCGGGAAATCGACGACACCCTCGCGCTGGCACTGCTGCTCGTAAGCGCGGTAGAGCTCGACGAATTTCAAGTTGAAGTTATCGGTCGCGTCGACTTGATCGGGGCGCAGCCCTTGTTCCTTCGCGTTGTTGATGAAGTACTGCAGGTTCTTCGGCGGATATTTTTCGTCGTCGACGTTCAGCCCCTTCATCAACCGCTTGATCGCCGAGAGTTGATCGGCGGTATCGAGGATCTGGAACGTCGCGGGCAGCCCTGCATCGCGATGGTGGGCGCGCAGCATCCGGTTGCACAAGCCGTGGAATGTGCCGATCCACATGCCGCGCGTATCGATCGGCAACAGGGCCGAAAGCCGGCTCATCATCTCGCGCGCCGCCTTGTTCGTAAAAGTCACGGCCAGCACGGTGGGCGGCGACGCGAAACCTTGCTGGATCAACCATGCGATGCGCGTGATCAGCACGCGCGTCTTGCCACTGCCCGCGCCCGCCAGGATCAGCGCCGGTTCGTTCGGCAGCGTGACGGCCGCATATTGTTCGGGGTTCAGGTTGGCGAGCAGTTCTGGCATGGAGGAAGCGTTCTTCAGCGTGCGGAAGGAGCGCGCAATGCCGCATGCGGCAACGCGTTGCGAGCCCATCATTATAAGGCCGCGCGTCGCGTGCATCGGCCGTCCCCTTATAATTGACGGTTTCGAACCTGCAAACCGAGCCGGATGCGGCTTTCCACAGGTTCCTGACCGGATACTCCATCTCATTACAAGCATTTTTCGGCGGATTCCAACCATGACCGACACCACGCTGGCCAAGAGTTTCGAGCCTCAGACGATCGAGGCCCAATGGGGCCCCGAATGGGAAAGACGCGGATACGCGCAACCGGTCTTCACGCCGGACGCGGCCGGCGCCCCCCGCGCCAACTTCTCGATCCAACTGCCACCGCCGAACGTCACGGGCACGCTGCACATGGGCCACGCGTTCAATCAGACGATCATGGACGGCCTCACGCGCTATCACCGGATGCTCGGCGACAACACGCTGTGGCTGCCCGGCACCGATCACGCGGGCATCGCCACGCAGATCGTCGTGGAACGCCAGCTCGATCAACAAGGCATCTCGCGCCATGACCTGGGCCGCGAAAAATTCGTCGAACGCGTCTGGGAATGGAAAGAAAAATCGGGCTCGACGATCACGAACCAGGTACGGCGCCGGGGCGCCTCGATCGAGTGGTCGCGCGAGTACTTCACGATGGATGAGTAGATGTCGCGGGTCGTCAGCGACGTCTTCGTGCGCCTTTACGTTCAGGGTCTCATATATCGCGGCAAGCGCCTCGTCAATTGGGACCCGGTGTTGATGACGGCCGTGTCCGACCTGGAAGTGGCCAGCGAGGAAGAAAGCGGCCATCTGTGGCACATCCGCTATCCGCTCGCCGACGGCAGCGGCCATTTGACGGTCGCCACGACGCGCCCCGAAACGATGCTCGGCGACGTCGCCGTCATGGTGCATCCCGAGGACGAGCGCTATGCGCACCTGATCGGCAAGATGGT
>NZ_JBQCDN010000139.1:0-19525 GCF_051961175.1 Trinickia sp.
GGCGCCGGTGTCGACGGTGCTGGACGAGACCTACAAGATCGCGATCACGCGCTTCGACGATCGGATTCGCGTCGGCGGGATGGCGGAGATCGTGGGCTTCGACAAGAAGCTGCGTCAGGCGCGCCGCGAGACGCTCGAAATGTGCGTCAACGATCTGTTTCCGGGCGGCGGCGATACGCGCCAAGCGTCGTTCTGGACGGGTCTGCGTCCGATGACGCCCGACGGCACGCCGGTCGTCGGCCGCACGCCGGTGTCGAATCTGTTCTTGAACACGGGGCATGGCACGCTCGGCTGGACGATGTCGTGCGGCTCGGGCCAGTTGCTGGCCGATCTGATCTCGGGCCGCCGGCCGGCGATCCAGTCGGACGATCTCTCGGTACATCGCTATCTCGGCGATCTGGGCCGCGCCCCGCAACCCGCTTACGCGTAACGGCTCGCGCATACCCTTAGTAGCCGGAAGCAAGACGAGCGGCGCCCTAACCGGGCGCCGTTTGTTTTGGTGCCGTCGGATCATTTACGGTTTGTTACGTATCGGGACCGTGTACCGGCAAAGCCCCGGCAAAGCCAGCAGAAGATTACCTCCAGAGATTCAAAAATACTCACCGTTTGGGCGATTGCATTGACTTGCGTTGCCACGCCGACCTACTGTTGCGCAGTTCAACCAGACGAAGAGAGGAAATGCAGGTGTCGAAAAAGTTCGTGGAACACGCCAGCCTCAACGAGCTGCCGAATCCTACGCGTCGAGCGTTGTCATTGAGCCTGGGACTGTTCCCCATGCTGCCGCTGCTGCCGGGAGTCGGAATCCAGACGGCGCGGGCCGCGCTGGCACCTTCGGCCGTCGCGCCGGCATCGGCGAGTGGCGTCTTCCGCCACCCGGGACTCCTGGTCACCGAAGACGACTTCACGCGCATCCGCGCGTCCATCCAAGCCGGCCAGGAGCCGTGGACGAGCTGGTGGAACACGCTATGCGCCGATCGCTTCGCGACCCTGGATGCCAAGCCCTTCCCGCTGCCGGCCGTTTACCGCGCCGACAACAGCAAGAACGCGATGTACGTCGACATCTGGCGCGCCTGGCGCCTGGTGCTGCGCTGGAAGCTGTCCGACCCACAGGACAACCGCTATGCCGACAAGGCGGTGGAGTTCCTCGATGCCTGGGCCAGTACGCTGAAGGAGATCGGGACGGTTCCTCCCGGATCGACGGCCCATGACGACCACACCTTCATCATCCTGGCCGGCATTCAAGGCCACCAATGGGCGCAGATCGGCGAAGTGCTGCGCAGCTACCCTGGCTGGGCACCGGCGAACCTGAAGCGCTTTCAGCAGATGCTGCTCACTGTCTTCGCCCCGATCTCGTCTGCCATGCTCAGCAAGGCCCCCATCGGATCGCATGCCAACTGGGACATGGCCTCGCTGTGCGGAGCGCTGGCCATCGGCGTGTTCTGCGACCGGCCCGACCTGTACCGGCAGGCCTGCGACTACTTCGCCGGCAACAACCGCGGCCAGCTCGTGAGCTTCGGCAACGCCTCCCTTGTGCACGGTGTGTATTTCATGCACCCTGGCCACCTCGGGCAGTGGGAGGAAAGCGGCCGCGACCAGGGCCACGCCACGCTGGGCATGTCGCTGGGCGGAGACCTGCTGGAGATGGCGTGGAACCAGGGCGACGATCTCTACGGTTTGAAAAACAACCGCTTCCTGGCGGCGGCCGAGTACGTCGCGCGTTCCAACCTGCTCGACGAGAACGGCAAGCCGTACCCGATGCCGTACGTGCCTGAACACAATCCGTCGCAGCCCCACACGTCGTTGTGGACGCAGGTGAACCAGTCGTTCCAGCATCGCCGCAACGCCTGGGAGCCGATCTACAACCACTACGTCAACCGCATGGGGCTGGCGGCGCCCAACGTCGCGCGCATGGTGCAATGGTGCGAGCCCAACTACGGGGGCAGCAGCGACGACGTCGCGTACCCGACGCTCATCCTCCGTCGGCCCGCCTATGCCGGGCCGATGAAGCCGCCCTCGGGCCTCACAGGCAACCTGCATGATGGCCGCGTCCTGCTGTCCTGGTGGGGCAGCGTCGGGGCGACGGCGTATGCCGTCAAGCGCGGCACACGGGCCAACGGTCCCTTCGCGGACCTGACCACGGTGCCGGCAACCGAGCTGCTCACGTACACCGATGCGCCGCCCGACGGCATCTGGTTCTACCAAATCACGGCGCAGGGCCCCGGCGCCCCGAAGGCTGGCTCCAACGTGGTTCGCGTCGCCGTTCCCGGAGAGGCCCGCCTGTCGATGCCGCTGAACGACCCGAACGGCACCGGCACGGTCGGCGCGCTGTTGTCCCCAGCCGGCACCTGGACCGCGGTGGAGGGCAAGTTGCTGGGCGGCGCCGCGTGGGGCGAGGGACGTCACAACGACAAGGCCATCGTCTTCGACGGCAAGGAATCGGGCTTGCAGTTGCCCGCGGGCGTATTCAGCGAGCTGGACGACTTCACCGTCTCGCTCTGGGCCTTTGCGAATCCGCCTCTGCCCTGGAACACCTGCCTGCTCTTCGTCGGGAATGACGCCTACTCGTTCATGCGCATCACGCCGAAGACGGGCGGGGGAATGCGCTTCGGGATCTGTGGCGCGACCTCACCCAACGACGAGCAGCCCATCGAAGCCCCCTGGTTCATGCCCGTCCGCCGCTGGGTCCACGTGGCGGTCACGCTGCGCGGCAACACCGGGCGCCTGTACATCGACGGCACCGAGGTCGCCAAGTCCGACGGCATCCGGTTGTCGCCGCGCCAAGTGGGCGATCAGGTGGCGTTCCTCGGGCGCGGCTGGGGGCTTCCGTCGTTCAACGGCCGCATCCAGGACTTCCGCGTTCGCGTGGGCGCATTGAGTGCCGCGGAGATTGCGGCGCTGGCTCGCTGAGGTAACGCTCCATTGCTCGGCCGCACACTCCGGCCGAAGATCTGCGACACGCAAAAAGGGGCGCGCGCGCCCCTTTTTCTCCCACCGTCACGCGCCGCGTTCCACGGCGCGCTTCGTTCAGCCCAACGCGCTGACGAGCTCCGGCACAACGGTAAACAAATCGCCCACGAGGCCATAATCGGCCACGCTGAAGATCGGCGCTTCCGGATCCTTGTTGATCGCCACGATCACCTTCGAATCCTTCATCCCGGCCAAGTGCTGAATCGCACCCGAGATGCCGACCGCCACATACAGCTGCGGCGCGACGATCTTGCCCGTCTGGCCCACTTGGTAATCGTTCGGCACATAGCCCGCGTCCACCGCCGCGCGCGAGGCGCCCAATGCCGCACCCAGCTTGTCCGCCAATGGCTCGAGCACCTTCGTATAGTTCTCGCCGCTGCCGAGGCCCCGGCCGCCCGACACGATAACGTTCGCGCTCGTCAGCTCAGGACGGTCCAGCTTCGTCACTTCGCGGTTCACGAACTGGGATACACCGCGATCAGCCGCCGCTTCAATCTTCTCGACCGATGCACTGCCGCCTTCGCTTGCTACCGCATCGAAACCCGTCGCACGCACCGTGATCACCTTGATCGCATCGCCCGATTGCACGGTGGCGATCGCGTTGCCGGCATAGATCGGACGCTCGAACGTATCAGCCGACACAACGGCCGTGATTTCGCTGATCTGCGCAACATCCAGCTTGGCCGCCACGCGCGGCGCCACGTTCTTGCCGTAGGCCGTAGCCGGCGCCACGATATGGGAGTAGTCCTTCGCGATGCTCAGCACCGTGGCTTCGACGTTTTCCGCCAGCCCTTCAGCCAGTTGCGGCGCATCGGCCAGCAATACCTTCGCCACACCGGCGATCTTCGCCGCGGCGTCGGCCGCGCCTTGCGCGTTGTGGCCCGCGACCAGCACGTGCACATCACCACCGACGAATTTGGCAACCTCGAGTGCAGCAGCAACGGTGTTCAGCGTCGCGCCCTTGATCGACGCATTATCGTGTTCGGCAATAACCAGAATCGTCATTTGTCTTGTCTCCCCCGGGCTCTCGGCCGAGGGGCTCCTTGATTAAATGAAATTGCCCAGCGGGTTGCCAGGCAAGGAATGAGGAGGCGCAATGGCCCAGCTATTGCAACGACGAATGACGCCGCATGTCGGCCAGCTGGGCGATTTCATGTCGAGGCGCCCCCGGTTCAGAGCCCCAGCACCTTGGCTTCGGTCTTCAGCTTCTCGACCAGGGTCTGAACGTCCGGCACCATCACGCCGGCACTGCGCTTCGGCGGCTCGGCCACCGTCAAAGTCTTCAAACGGGGAGCGACGTCCACACCGAGATCTTCGGGCTTGACCGTTTCAAGCGGCTTCTTCTTCGCCTTCATGATGTTCGGCAGCGTCACATAGCGCGGCTCGTTCAGGCGCAAATCCGTCGTCACCACGGCCGGCAGGCTCAGGCTCAGTGTTTCCGCCCCGCCATCCACCTCACGCGCCACCGTCGCCTTGCCATCGGCGATCGTCACCTTCGACGCGAACGTCGCTTGCGGCAAGTTGGCCAGCGCGGCGAGCATTTGGCCCGTTTGATTCGAGTCGTCGTCGATCGCTTGCTTGCCCAAAATCACCAGCTGCGGCTGCTCTTTATCAACGAGCGCCTTCAAAAGCTTGGCCACCGCCAACGGCTGCAGGTCTTCGTTCGATTCGATCAGGATCGCGCGATCGGCACCGATCGCGAGCGCCGTGCGCAGCGTCTCTTGCGCTTGCGCCACGCCAGCCGACACCGCCACCACTTCCGTGGCCACGCCCGCTTCCTTCAGACGCACCGCCTCTTCCACGGCGATTTCGTCGAACGGGTTCATCGACATCTTCACATTCGCAATGTCGACACCCGTGCCGTCCGACTTGACCCGGACCTTGACGTTGTAGTCGACCACGCGCTTGACAGGCACCAAAATTTTCATGCACACGCTCCAAAGTTACGAATACGTCAACCCAGCGGCCATTATAGCGACAGCGCATGCTGCGACCGCACTAACCGGCGCTTCGGCAAAGCCCCTATGGGCAAATTGCCGGGCCCATGCCGCCCGTATCACGGGCGAGATGACGGGAAAGGGGGCCTGCTCCCACAGCGAACCGGGGCCGCTACTCGAATCAATTCCAGCCCCCGCATGGCCGCACGGTACCAAGCGGAGGCATTTGAGAATAGCGAACGATCGTTTTATTTTAATGAGGAAGCGGCGTTGTGGCCAAGCTGGGGTTTCGACCTACGCCTCTAACCTCACCCGCCCGGTCATCGATGGCTCATCCGGCGCACGAGCCAGTCGCCGAACGATTGCACGAGCTGCACGAACACGATCAGAATCACGACGACGGCCAGCATCACCTCCGGCAAGAACCGCTGATAGCCATAGCGAATGCCGAGATCGCCCAGACCGCCGCCGCCGATCGCGCCAGCCATCGCCGAATAACCCACGAGCGAAACGAAGGTGATCGTGAGGCCCGCTACAATGCCCGGCAACGCTTCGGGCAGCAAAACCTTGAAGACGATCTGACGCGTCGTCGCGCCGAGCGCTTCGGCCGTTTCGATGAGCCCGCGATCGACTTCGCGCAGCGCCGTTTCAACGAGCCGCGCAAAAAACGGCGCGCAGGCGATCGTCAGCGGTACGACGGCCGCCGCGGTACCGATCGACGTGCCGACGATCAGGCGCGTCAGCGGAATGACGGCCACGAGCAAGATGATGAACGGCGTGGAACGGACGGCATTGACGGTGAGGCCCATCGCGCGGTTCGCCGCGACGCTTTGCAGCACCCCGCCGCGATCGGTCAGGAACAGCAGCACCCCGAGCGGCAAGCCGACAAGCGCACCCACACCGCCCGAGATGCCGACCATGATCAGCGTTTCCCAAAACGACTGAACGAACATCGACAACATTTCACTGAACATGCGAGAGCTCCTCGACGACGACGCCTTGCTCGCGCAAGAAATGCAGCGCGGCGCTCAACTGTTGCGGCTCGCCGTCGGCGAGCACGGCGAGGGAGCCGAACGCGCGGCCCTGGATCTCGTCGACCTGTCCGTGCAGGATGTTGAAGTCGAGTTCGTAGCGACGGATCGTCTCCGACAGAATCGGGCGTTCCACCCCGCCGCCAGCGAACGCGAGCCGCAAGAGCTGGCCCTCGCCGGCTTCGATATGCGCCGCCACACGTGCCTTGACGGCGCTCGGCAGCTCGTGCGCGATGACGTCGCCGAGCAACGCCCGCGTGACCGCATGGCGCGGCTTCAGGAAAACGTCGACAACGTTGCCCTCTTCCACCACGCGCCCTGCATCGAGCACCGCGACGCGATCGCACACGTCCTTGATGACTTCCATCTGGTGAGTGATGAGGACGATCGTCAAGCCGAGCTCGCGATTGATGCGCTTGAGCAGTTCGAGGATCGAGCGCGTCGTTTCGGGATCGAGCGCCGAGGTGGCTTCGTCGGAGAGCAGCACCTTGGGCCGGCTCGCGAGCGCGCGGGCAATACCGACACGCTGCTTCTGCCCGCCGCTGATGCGCGAGGGATAGCGATCCTTGAGCGCCATCAGGCCGACGAGTTCGAGCAGCGGCAGCACCGTCGCCTCGATCTCGGCGCGCTTCATGCCGGCCAGCTCGAGCGGCAGCGCGACGTTTTCGAACACCGTGCGCGAACTGAGCAGATTAAAATGCTGAAACACCATCCCGATTTCACGCCGCGCCTCGCGCAGCTGCTGCGCCGACAGCGTGTTCAATGCCTTGCCGTCGACGATGACTTCACCGCTGGTAGGCCGGGTCAGCAGGTTGATCGTGCGCACGAGCGTGCTCTTGCCCGCGCCGCTGCGGCCGATGATGCCGAAAATCTGGCCCGCAGGAATATTCAGGTTAATGTCGTGCAGCGCATCGACCCAGCCGCTCGGACCGGCGAAGCGCTGTGAAATATGACGGAGTTCGATCATGAAAAGACGAAACAGCGCGGGGCTGAGCTGGGCGTAGCGCCCGCCGGCTCGATCCCGCCGTCGCTGCAACGGAAGAAGTGACAAACCAGGATTTTATCGCGTCGCACAAATGCCCTTTAATAATTAATAGCCAGCTCTTAATGACGTTTGGCTATTAGAGGCACTGCCGGCCCCCGCTTTACCGTGGCGGATCGCCTAAGGCGCTATGATCCAGCGCACACGACGCCTCACGGAGACGAGCGATGTCGACAACCACGCCGCTGCACGACTCCAACGCAGCCGCGGCGAACAGCCGCAGCGGTACACTGCCGACGCCGGCGGGGTCCGTCCGCACAGCAGACGGCGTCGAACTCGCGCTGTACCGCTGGCCCTGCGCCGCTCCGGCACGCGCGACGGTCGCACTATTGCACGGCTTGGCCGAACACGCGGGCCGCTACACGGCGCTCGCCGAACGGCTCGCCGCGGCAGGGATCGAACTGGTCGCGATCGATTTGCGCGGCCATGGCCGATCGCCGGGCGAACGAGCCTGGGTCGAGTCCTTCGATGCCTATTTGGACGACGCGCAAGCGTTGCTCGAAGCGGCATCGCGCCCGAATACACCGCTGTTCCTGATGGGCCACAGCATGGGCGGCACTATCGCGGCCTGCTTCGCGATCGAACGGCTAGCCCCGTTCACCCGTCGAACCCGCCCCCTATCGGGCCTCATTCTCTCCAGCCCCGCTCTCGCACCCGGCAGGGATGTCCCGCGCTGGATGCTCGCCGCAAGCCGTGTCGTCAGCCGAGTTTGGCCGCGCTATAAGGCGATGAAGATCGAGCCGGCGCTGTTGTCGCGCGACCCGCTTGTCGTCGAAACAAACCGTAGCGATGCGCTTGTTCATCACAGCGCCGTCCCGGCGCGCACCGGCGCCGAAATTCTGGCCGCGATGGCCCGCATCGAACAAGGTCGAGCCTCGTTGCGCCTGCCGGTGCTCGTCTATCACGGAACGGCCGATAAGCTGACCGAGCCCGACGGCAGCCGCCTGTTCGCCGCGCACGTCGGCTCGGCCGATCGCACGCTCACGCTCTATGACGGCGCGTTTCACGAAACGATGAACGATCTGGACCGCGACCGCGTCATCGACGCCTTGACGCAGTGGATTCTCACGCGAGCCTGACGCGCATCTGGCGCCGCCTTGGCCCCACCGCGGCGGCCCGTCCCATCAAGCGGATGGCACGGATGATACGTTTCACGCCTTCCACTCGGGCGGGCGTTTTTCGATGAACGCCTGCATGCCTTCCTGCGCGGCCGGATCGATTGCATTGCAGGCGATCGTCTGGCCGGCCATCTGATAGGCCGCCTCCATGCCCGCCTCCAACTGACGATAGAACAGGGACTTGCCCATGCGCACCGCGGCGGCCGGCTTGTCGCAGATGCGCTTGGCGAGTGCCGCGACATCGGCATCGAGCGCGTCGAGCGGGGTCATATGATTGATGAGCCCGAGTTCGCGCGCCTTGGCGGCATCGATGAAATCGCCGGTCATCAGCATCTCGAAAGCCGCCTTGCGCGGGATATTGCGCGAAAGCGGGACCGCCGGCGTGGCGCAGAACAGGCCGTAGTGAATGCCCGAGGTGGCGAAGCGCGCCGTATCGGCGGCCACGGCAAGATCGCACATGGCGACGAGCTGACAACCGGCCGCTGTCGCGATGCCCTGCACGCGCGCGATGACGGGCTGCGGCATCCGCTGAATCGTCATCATGAGCGCGGCGCAACGCGCGAACAGCGTCCGATAGAACTCGAGCGAAGGCGTGGCATGCAGTTCCTTGAAGTCATGCCCCGCGCAGTAGGCCCGCCCTTCGGCCGCGAGCACGACGACGCGAGCGTCCGATTGAGCGATCGACGAAAGCGCCGCCTGCAGCTCGGCGAGCACCTGCTCGGATAGCGCGTTGAACGTGTCGGGCCGATTGAGCGTCACGCGCACGGCGCCCGGGAGCCCATAGGCGGTGTGCTCGACCTGCACCGAACCGGAAGCGGGGGAGGTGCTGGACGAGGAAGACGATGCGGAGGGATTCATGATCAGCTTCTACGAACGATCAACGACAAACGATAGACGACAAACGGTAGACGACGGTTTTCCACTTCCCATACAGGCCGCCAAAGCACGGGCGCATCAAATCCCCGCTAGCGCGCGCACATGGGCGACGACGCTGCGTCCGAGCGCCGACAAGTTGTAGCCGCCTTCAAGGCAGCTGACGATGCGTCCGCGCGCATGGCGCTCGGCGATCCGGCGTACCTGCTCCGTGATCCATGTGTAGTCGTTTTCAACGAGCCCCATATTGCCGAGATCGTCCTCGCGATGGGCATCGAACCCGGCCGATACAAAGATCATTTCCGGCTTGAATGCCTCGAGCCGCGGCAGCCAGACCATGTCGATCGCCTCGCGCACGGTCGAACCCGGCGTACGCGCCGGCATCGGCAGGTTGACCATGTTCGGCGCGTGGTTGTCCGCGCCGCTGAACGGATAGAACGGGTGCTGGAAGAAGCTGCACATGAGGACGCGCTCGTCGCCGGCGAACGCGGCCTCGGTACCGTTGCCGTGGTGCACGTCGAAATCGACGATGGCCACGCGCGCGAGACCGTGCACTTCGAGCGCATGACGCGCGGCGATCGCCACGTTATTGAAGAAGCAAAACCCCATCGCGCGGGCGGGCTCAGCATGATGGCCCGGCGGACGCACGCTGCAAAACGCATTGTCGTAGCGGCCCTCGATCACGGCATCGGTTGCCGCCACGGCCGCTCCCGCCGCGCGCAGCGCGGCCTGCCACGTATGCGGGTTCATCGCCGTGTCCGGATCGAGCCATACGTGGCCTTCACGGGGTACGCTGCGTTCGACGAAATCGATGTGCGCCCGGGTGTGAACGCGAGCGATATCGGCGATGTCGACGAGCGGCGCACTTTCGCGCTCGATCAGTTCGGCGATGCGGCTTGCGATTAATTGATCCTCGATCGCGGCCAGACGCTCCGGACATTCCGGATGCCCCGGCCCCATCTCGTGCAACAGGCAATCGGGGTGTGAGTAGAAGGCGGTCGCCATGATCGTTCGCTGCCGCGAGCGCGGCTTGTCTCCGAGGTTGCTTTATCGGCCATCGGCGTCAGACCGAGATCGGACTACGTTACCACAGGCAGCCCGCCGCGTTCGCTTGCAACCGCTCGCGCCCTCGCCCTCGCCTGCTCCTGTGCCACCAACGCCGGCGTCATTGACTGCGAGGCTGAGGCATGAGTTCGCCGTTGCCGTGTCGCTCGGTGATTCGCGTCGCCGACGACCGCGTCGTAACGGCGTCGTAATCGCGCAGTGACGGTTCCGCCCACGGCGGCCGTTCGCTATACTGCGCCGAACCCTTGCCCTCACCTTCCTATGATCGGTCAATACGCTTCACCCGCAGCAAGCGCGCGACGCCTCGCCGTGCTCGTCGCCCTGGCGCTCGGCGCCGCTACCTCCTGGCAGAGCGCCTGCGCGCAAAACCGCTCGCCGGCTTCCGGCCCGGCCAAGCACGCCGTCCATGTGGCGCAGAATCAGCCATCGCAGGCTGGCCAATCTGCCCAATCGGGCGCCACGTTCGAAGAAGAAATCATTCCGCAGCGCTACGCCAATAACGCAGACGTCAACGCCTTCATCGACGATATGGTCGCGCGCTACGATTTCGATCCGACGGCACTGCATACGCTGTTCGCGAGCGTCAATTACTCGCAGACGGCCGTGAAGCTCGTCACGCCGGCACCCAAGACGTTTCCGAAAAACTGGCGGGCCTACCAGGCCCGCTTCCTCGATTCTGTCCGCATCAATGCGGGCGTGAAGTTCTGGCGCGAAAACCGCGCCACGCTGCAACGCGCCTACGAGCAGTTCGGCGTGCCGCCCGAAATGGTTATCGGCATCATCGGCGTCGAGACGTTGTACGGCCGTTACATGGGCAATTTCCGCGTGCTCGATGCACTGACGACGCTCGCCTTCGACTATCCGAATACGCCCAATCGCGCCGATCGCGAGATGACGTTCCGCAAGAATCTCGAGGACTATCTCGTCTGGACGCGCGACGCGCAGATCGATCCCTCGACGGTGCTCGGTTCGTATACCGGCGCGATCGGGATTCCTCAGTTTCTGCCGAGCAGCATCGTGAAGTACGCTGTCGATTACGAAGGCAACCGGCACATCGATTTGCGGACAAGCCCGGCCGACGCGATCGGCAGCGTCGCGAGCTACCTCGCGCAGAATGGCTGGGAAAACGGGCGCCCCGTGGTCTGGCATATTGCGCCCGACCCGGGCAGCGTGGGCATCGCGCAGGCCGCGGCCGACGGACAGCCCGAGCCGCACTGGCCGCTCGCGCAGTTGCTGCGAGCCGGCATGACGCTCGACGAGCCGAAGCTCGACGTAGCATCCGAAGACAGCACGCCCGTTACCGTCATCGATTTGCCGACGCCGGGACAGGCTACCCAGTACATGCTGGGCCTGCAAAACTTTTACGTGCTGACGCGCTACAACCGCAGCTTCTTCTATGCGCTCGCCGTGTACGAGCTTGGCCAGCGCGTGAAGGCGCGCATCGACGCGGAAGACGGCAGCACGCAGGCGCCTTCCTCGGCGGGCATGCCCGCACCGTCATCGGCGCAGACGACGTCGCCAGCCGCATTGCTCGGGGAACCTGCGTCGGCCAATTCGCCCGCGCCTGCATCAGTGCCTGCACCTGCACCCACGCCCACACCGCCCGCACCAGCGTCAATGCCGATACCGGCACCTACGTCAGCGGCTGCACCTGCACCTGCCTCAGTGCCGCAACAACCGCAGTAAGCGTTCCGGCTCGGCGGACGTACCGGCAAACCTGCCGGCACGCCGCCCGCCGAACCTGAGCGGGCCGGCTGGACGCTCGCGCTGCGTTACGCCGGAAACACGCCCGTCGAGAGGTAGCGATCGCCGCGATCGCAGACGATGAAAACGATCGTCGCGTTCTCGACCTGGCGAGCGATGCGCAGCGCCACCTCGCATGCCCCGCCCGACGAAACGCCGCAAAAGATGCCTTCGACCGCCGCCAAGCGGCGCGACATCGCTTCCGCCGCAGCCTGCGAGACGCTTTCCGTGCGGTCCACACGCGCGCGATCGAAGATCTTCGGCATATAGGCTTCGGGCCACTTGCGGATGCCGGGAATTCGCGAGCCTTCCTCGGGCTGGGCGCCGACAATTTCGATCGCCGCGTTCTGCTCCTTGAGATAGCGCGAGGTACCCATGATCGTACCGGTGGTACCCATCGACGAAACGAAGTGCGTCACCCGCCCTTCCGTATCGCGCCAGATCTCGGGACCTGTGCCCTCGTAGTGGGCAACCGGATTGTCGGGGTTCGCGAATTGATCGAGGATGATGCCGCGGCCGTCGCGCTGCATCTGCTCGGCCAAATCGCGCGCATACTCCATCCCGCCCTTGACGGGCGTGAGCACGATTTCCGCGCCGTAGGCGGCCATGCTTTGGCGCCGCTCGACAGACAAATCCTCCGGCAGCAACAGCACCATCTTGTAGCCGCGGATCGCTGCCGCCATCGCCAGCGCAATACCGGTGTTGCCGCTCGTCGCCTCGATCAGCGTGTCGCCCGGCTTGATGCGCCCGCGCGCCTCCGCCTTCTTGATCATCGACAAGGCCGGCCGATCCTTCACCGAACCCGCGGGATTGTTGCCTTCGAGCTTGGCGAGGACAACGTTGTTGCGGCTGCGGATGTCCTCGTCAATCACACGAACGAGTTGGACGAGCGGTGTATTGCCGATCGTGTCTTCAATAGTTTTGTAGGCCATGTGTAATGCGCGCGGCGCGCCGTTAACTTTGAGCGGTATGAATTCGTTCGATTGTAAAACACCGCGCCGCCGATCGCCCCGTAGGGTCTTTGGTCGGTATTCAGCCGTGCGCTCCGAGCTCGAGGCCGCCGCCCAGCGTCAGCCCCTCGGCACGTAGACGTTCGACCGCCTGGCCGCCCAAGCCTTTGACGCGCTGGCTCAGATCGTCGGCATCTTTGAAAGGGCCGCCGGCGGCGCGCTCGTTGACGATCGCCTTGGCCCGGGCCGGCCCGATGCCCTTGATCGCGCGCAACGCGGCCTCGTTGGCCGTATTGACGTCGACATCGGGACCGGCGGCATGAACGAATAGCAAGGGACACGCGGCGGCGAACGCCACCGCGAACGAGAGAATACGCTTGAACATGGGACCTCCAGTAGCGGCACCGGCCAGCGAGCGCCGACCGTGAGGCCCCAGTCTACGAACTACATGCCGCGCGTTACAGTTGGCCGGATAGCCAACGCACGTAACGGTCGACGCCCTCTTGCACCGTCAGGAACGGCGCATCGTAGCCGGCGGCGCGCAGACGCGCCGGATCGGCTTGCGTGAAGCATTGGTACTTGCCGCGCAGCGCATCGGGGAACGGGACATACTCGATGAGCCCGCGCTGAACCATCTCGGCGAGCGAAAGCGCAGGCTGCTTCTCAAGCGCGCGCAGCGTATTGACGACCGACGTCGCGATATCGTTGAACGGCTGGGCTCGGCCGGTACCGAGATTGAAGATGCCCGACTTCTCCGGATGGTCGAAGAAGAACAAGTTCACCTTCGCGACGTCTTCCACCGACACGAAATCGCGCGTCTGCTCGCCCGCCGCATAGCCGTTGTATTCCCCGAACAGCTTGACTTTGCCCTCGGCGCGAAACTGATTGAAGTTGTGGAACGCGACCGACGCCATGCGGCCTTTATGCGCTTCGCGCGGCCCGTAGACGTTGAAATAGCGAAAGCCGACAATCTGACTTTTGGCGCTCGGCAGGACCCGACGGACGATCTGATCGAACAGGAACTTCGAGTAGCCGTAAACGTTCAGCGGCGCCTCCACCTCGCGCTCCTCCACGAAGCGGGTCGACCCGCCATAGATCGCCGCGGAGGACGCATAGAGAAACTGCGCGCCTTGCGTCAGGCACGCATCGAGCACGGCGCGGCTATAACGGAAGTTGTTTTCCATCATGTAGCGGCCGTCGGTTTCCATCGTGTCCGAGCACGCGCCTTCATGAAACACGGCCCGCACCTTGCCGAAATCGCCACGGGCGAAACGTTCGACGAATTCCGTCTTATCGAGGTAATCGTCGATCTCGCAATCGATGAGGTTCTTGAATTTATCGGCGCGCGTGAGGTTATCGACGGCGATGATGCGCGTTTCGCCACGCGCGTTCAGCGCTTTGACGAGGTTGGCGCCGACGAACCCGGCGGCTCCAGTGACGATGAGGGTCATGATCGTGATAGCGTTGGTTCGATAACGATGAAAGGCAGCGCAGCGCGCGGCTGCCGGCTAGCGTTCCCGCGGCGGGAACAGTTCGTCATAATCGACGGTGGCCGTGCCGAGCTTGCCCACGACGATACCGGCGGCGCGATTCGCCAGCGCAACGGCGTCCACGAGCGGCAGCCTGCCGGCGAGCATGACGGCCAACGTGGCGATAACCGTATCGCCGGCGCCCGAAACGTCATACACCTCGCGTGCGACAGCCGGCGCGGTCAGCACCTGGCCGTCCGCGGTAAATAACGTCATGCCCTCCTCGGAACGCGTCAGGAGCAGGGCATCGATTTCGAGCGAGGCACGCAGCGCGTCGACGCGCGTACGCAAGTCCTCCTCCGACTTCCATTGCCCCACCACCTCGCGCAGTTCCGCGCGATTCGGCGTGATCAGCGTCGCGCCGCGATAGCGCTCCCAATCGTCGCCCTTCGGATCGACGAGCACCGGCTTGCCTGCCGCGCGAGCCTTGGCGATCATCTGCGTGACATGCGTGAGCCCGCCCTTGGCGTAGTCCGACATCAAAATCACGTCATGCGCGGCCAGCAGCGCATCGAAGCGAGCCAAGCCCGCCAGCAACGCCTCGTGCGCCGGCATGTTCTCGAAATCGACGCGCAGCAATTGCTGCTGACGCGAGAGCACACGCAGCTTGATCGTCGTCGACAGTTCGGGATCGCGCTCGAGATGCGTCGCCACGCCGCTGTCCTTGAGCAACTCGACGATCCGCTCGCCGGGCTCGTCGCGGCCGACGACACAGAGCAGCCCGGCCTTCGCGCCGAGTGCGGCCGCGTTGCGCGCGACGTTCGCCGCGCCGCCGAGCCGATCTTCCTGCCGCTGAACGTGCACGACCGGCACGGGCGCTTCGGGTGAAATGCGGTTGACGTCGCCGAACCAGTAGCGGTCGAGCATGACGTCGCCGACGATCAGCACGCGCGCCGCGCCAAGCACCTCGCGCGACACGTGCGCAACCTGCGCCGGCCGTGCCGCGCCGTTACCGGGGCGGGCGGCCGGAGCGGCCGACGATTCAGCTGCGTGCATCGGTTGTGGGAGCGAGTTGGACATAGGGGCGCCCGATTGCGTAGTAGTCGATGCCGAGTTCGGCCATCGCCAGCGGTTCGTAAAGATTGCGTCCGTCAAAAATCAAGGGCGCCTTGAGCACCGATTTCAAATGCGTGAAATCGGGACTCTTGAATTCCTTCCATTCGGTCACGATCACGAGGGCATCCGCGCCCACCAGCGTTTCTTCCTGTGTCGCGACGAAGGACAGGCGCGCCATTGCGTCGGGCGCATCGGCCAAATCGAGCGCGAACACGCGTCGCGCCTCGTCGATGGCGACCGGATCGTAAGCGCGCACGTGCGCGCCGCGTGCCAGCAGCGCGGCAATCAAACGCCGGCTTGGCGCCTCGCGCATGTCGTCGGTATTCGGCTTGAACGCCAGCCCCCAGACGGCGAATGTACGGCCCGTCAAATCCTCGCCCAAACGGCCGACGATCTTATCGACGAGCACTTCCTTCTGCTCGTGATTGACCGCTTCGACCGCCTCGAGAATACGCAGGCTGTGTCCGTTCTCGCCGGCTGTGCGCACGAGCGCCTGCACATCCTTCGGAAAACACGAGCCGCCATAGCCAACCCCGGCATACAGAAAGTGGTAGCCGATACGCGGATCGGAGCCGATGCCGCGCCGCACTTGCTCGATGTCGGCGCCGACGCGGTCCGCCAGGTTCGACATTTCGTTCATGAACGAAATGCGCGTGGCAAGCATCGCATTGGCTGCATACTTCGTGAACTCGGCGGAGCGCACATCCATGTAGAGCGTGCGTTCGTGGTTGCGGTTGAACGGCGCGTACAGACGCTTCATCTTTTCGCGGGCGATCAGCCCCGCTTCATCGGCGTCGATGCCGATCACGATGCGATCCGGCCGCATGAAATCGTCGACCGCCGCGCCTTCTTTCAGAAACTCCGGGTTCGAGACGACGGAAAACCGATGGGCGGCGCTGCCGCTCAGCCCCCGCACGCCAAGCTCCGCGGCGATAACGCCGCTCACGCGCTCGGCGGTGCCCACAGGCACCGTCGATTTGTCGACAATGACCTTGAAGCCATTCGAATAGCGGCCGATGTTGCGGGCGGCTTCCAGCACATATTGGAGATCCGCGGAGCCGTCCTCGTCCGGCGGTGTCCCCACGGCAATGAACTGCACGTCGCCGTGCTCGACGCTGGCTTTGACATCGGTCGAGAACGTGATGCGGCCATGCGCGCGCGTGCGCGCGATGATCTCTTGCAGGCCCGGTTCGTGAATCGGCACGCCGCCGCTGTTCAGGATATCGATCTTGCGCGGATCGACGTCGAGGCAGAAGACGTCGTTGCCGATTTCCGCCAGGCATGCGCCCGTGACCAGGCCGACGTAGCCCGTGCCGATGATGGTGATTTTCATACGCGTTCCACTAGTTGGTGCCGGCCCGAAAGCCGGCGCTCAGCCGCTGGCAGCCTCACGCGCCTCTCGCGCGCAGCGCCCGGCCGGAGTAGCCATGAAGCCCTGCCTGCCCGCGCGCGGACAGCGAAGCGTCGACGCGTCAAGCCTGCACCGCCGCGATCGGTTCGACGCGACGCGGCGCATACGTTTCCCAGCCGCTACAGCCCGGACACTGCCAATAGAACAGGCGCGCCCGGAAACCGCAATTTTGGCATGTGTAACGTGGCAAATTTTTGGTGCGCTGCTTGATCAGCGTCCGCATGAGTTCGAGTTCGCCGCGGCGCGGCTCCTCGGCAGCATCGATCTGCGCGTCGAGCAGGCGCGTCATCCCGGCCAGGTTCGGCGCCGCCCGCATTTGCGCACGGGCCAGCCCATGGGCGGTGTCGGCCCCGCACAGCTGAGCCACGTGGGGATACGCGATATCGAGCAGATCGCTGCCGCCGTATCGTTCGACATACCCGGTAAGCAGCGCAGCACCGTCCTGCGCGCGCGAAAGTGCCGTGTAGCCCTTCATCAGCTTTTCAGCGACAAGCGGCAAATACGATGGATTCTGCGATTCGACGCGCCGCCAGGCTTCGATTGCGGCCAGGTGGTCACCGCGGGCAGCCGCTACATCGCCCGCCAGAATCGTTGCGCGTACGTTGTTCGGGTTGTCTTGCAGCGCAAACTCGAGCTGAGCGGCCGCTTCGACCGCATCCTTACGCTGCAGCGCCTCTTGCGCGAGTTCGCAGTGAAACTGCGCGCGCTCTTTGGCAAGGGTGTCGGCGCCCATCGTCTCGAGCCGGCGCGCGGCGTCGATCGCCTTGATCCACTCCTTCTCGATCTCGTAGATCGTCAGCAGGGCCCGCTGCGCGTCGAGCGCGTAATCGCCCGCATCGAGCCGGCCCAGCGCCTCTTCGGCACGATCGAGCAGTCCCGCTTTGAGGAAGTCCTGACCGAGCTCGAACAGCGCGTGATCGCGCTCGCTCGCCGGCAGATCGGCACGGCTCAGCAAATTTTGATGGATACGGATCGCACGATCGGTCTCGCCGCGCCGGCGAAACAGATTGCCGAGCGCGAAATGCAGCTCGATCGTTTCGGGATCGAGCTTCACCACTTCGATGAATGCATCGATCGCCTGATCGGGTTGTTCGTTGAGCAGGAAGTTCAGGCCGCGAAAATACGAGCGAGGCAGGTTGGCGCTTTCGGATAACAGCGCTTTCAAATCGTAGCGCGACGCCATCCAGCCCAGCGCGAACGCCACGGGAACGACGAGCAGCCACCAAAAATCGAGATCCATGCGAAGGCCGGAAAAGCGAGGATAAAAGTGCGTGCGGCGCGACGCGCTCAGATGACGGGCGGCATCGGCGGCTCGGCCACGACGGGCGGCGTCTCTTCACGCACGACACGCAGTTCGCGCCGCAGACGCCCGTTCTCGAGCTTGAGCCGGACGACCGGCGGCAGCGACGAGGCAAGCCCCGCGAACAGTCCTACCGCGAAAAACGCCAGTCCGATCAGGATCAGCGGCGCTTGCCATGCGTATCCGGCGAAGTTCACCGTGGCGCTTTGTGTATTGGCGAGCGCAAGGATGAGCAGCACCACAAACACCAGCACACGGATCAACCAGACGATAAATTTCATAAAGGATCTCTCGACGGCAACTGCGGTTCTTGATGCAGGCGCAAGGGCGCCCGACGCAATGACGCCCGAACAAAAGTGCCCGTATTGTAATGGAAAGGATGCCGGGCAGGCCGCGGCACCGGCGCGCCGCATGCTGGAGACGCACGCTTCATGCCGTGACGATGGGCCGACGCCCATGGTTTTGCGCAACCCTTGCGCCGGAGCCTCGGCGGCCCTCGGCTTTGGAAGCCAGACATTGCGCGGGGCGCGACGATCGGGGTCACGCGCCTGCTGAAACAAAAAAAGCGCCCGAAGGCGCTTTTTCCGATCGTTTTGCCGGCTTTTACTGTCGGCGTTGGCATTGACGACGCCACTGACGTGAATCTGCCGGACGGCGCGCACCCCGAAGAGCGTGCGCCAGGGCAACTTCAAAGATCGTCGTCGGAGCTGTCGATAGTCAAAGGCTCACCGGCCCTGCCGTCCACCCGCTCACGCAATTCCTTGCCGGGTTTGAAGTGCGGCACGTGCTTCTCGGGCACGAGCACCTTCTCCCCCGACTTCGGATTACGCCCGACGCGGGACGGGCGACGGTTCAGACCAAAGCTGCCGAAGCCGCGAATTTCAATGCGATGTCCTCTGGCCAACGCCTCGGACATGGCATCGAGCATCGTCTTGACCGCGAAATCCGCATCCTTGAGAACAAGTTGCGGAAATCGCGTTGCCAACTGAGCGACCAATTCCGATTTGGTCATACTGCGGCAGACCTCTCAAAGGCTTACTGATTCTGGCCGTCGAGCTTGGCCTTGAGCAGTGCGCCAAGGTTCGTCGTGCCCGAAGCCGCCGAGCTCGTGTCGGACGCGAGGCCGCGAATCGCTTCTTGCTGCTCGGCCGAATCCTTGGCCTTGATCGACAGGTTGATACCGCGCGACTTGCGATCGATGTTGATGATCATCGCGTTGACCTTGTCGCCTTCCTTCAGCACGTTGCGAGCATCTTCCACGCGGTCTTGCGCGATTTCCGAAGCACGCAGGTAGCCTTCGACGTCTGCCGTGAGGGTCACGACGGCACCCTTGGCGTCCACCGACTTCACCACGCCGTCGACGATCGAACCCTTGTCGTTCAGTGCAACGAAGTTGCTGAACGGGTCGCCTTCGAGCTGCTTGATCCCGAGCGAAATGCGTTCCTTCTCGACGTCGATGCCGAGCACGACCGCTTCCACTTCGTCGCCCTTCTTGTACTTGCG
>NZ_JBQCDN010000140.1:0-3067 GCF_051961175.1 Trinickia sp.
TAGATTTGCGCCGTGCCTTCGTTGGCCGCGCCGCCGCCCGAACGGATGCGGAAACGTATGAAGCCTTGCGCCTGCATCTGTTCGAACAGCTCGGCGTGTTCCCCCTTGCGGTTCGCGACGACGGGCGCGAGGATCATCAGCTTCGTTTCCTCGGGCAGGGCGAGCGCCGCGTCGACCATTTGCGAAACGCTTTGCGCTTCGAGCGCGATTTCATGCTCCGGGCAGTATGGCGTGCCGACGCGCGCGTAGAGCAGACGCAGATAATCGTGAATTTCGGTGACGGTGCCGACCGTCGAGCGCGGATTGTGAGACGTCGCTTTTTGTTCGATTGAAATCGCGGGCGAAAGGCCCTCGATCAGGTCGACGTCGGGCTTCTCCATCAATTGCAGGAACTGGCGCGCGTAGGCCGAGAGGCTTTCCACATATCGACGCTGACCCTCGGCGTAGAGGGTATCGAACGCGAGCGACGACTTGCCCGACCCGGACAAGCCGGTGATCACGATCAGTTGATGGCGAGGCAGGTCGAGGTTGACGTTCTTCAGGTTGTGGGTACGCGCCCCACGGATGCGAATCTGTTCCATTACCTAGGGTCTGTTTGCCTGTGAAACGTACATGCGAATGCCCGCTACCGGCCGCAGGGCAAGGAGTCGAGGCGCGCCGTTTGGTGCACCCAAACAAGCGACGAGCGACGCCGCCCTGCGGCCGGTAGCGGGCATTCCCCTGGAGTGCCCATGATAATTGGGGTTGCCCCGAGAAGGGCCGCTCGCCGCGTCATGCTCCTTGCCAATACGCTCGGTATTCGCGGCGCCGCAATCCTTGCGAGCGGCCCTTCTCGGGGCAACGCATGTACGTTTCATAGGCAAACAGACCCTTAGGAGGAGGGGGCCAAACCTGCTACTATAACGACTTTTCCAGACCACCGTTACGGCGTCCTTACAGCGCGCGGGAATGAATGAGCCCTCACGCTCGTTGCGTTCGGCGCACCAAAAAGTCCGTCGCCGGACACGAGGGCAGCACGAACTCCGTCGCCTCGGTTCCCTCTAGCTCGCTCCGATGTCCAATCCATCCGTTACCTCCTCGCGTATGAGTGCGCCCGAGTTGCGTGCCACCGTGTCGCTTGCCGGCATCTTCGCGCTGCGCATGCTGGGCCTGTTCATGATCATGCCGGTGTTCTCGGTCTACGCTAAGACGATTCCTGGCGGCGACAACGTGTGGCTGGTCGGCATTGCGCTCGGGGCCTACGGCGTGACGCAGTCGATGCTGTACATCTTCTACGGCTGGATCTCCGATAAGGTCGGGCGTAAGCCCGTCATCGCGGCGGGGCTGTTCGTCTTCGCGCTCGGGAGCTTCGTCGCCGCCATGGCGCACGACATGACGTGGATCATCGTCGGGCGCGTCATCCAGGGGATGGGGGCCGTATCGTCGGCGGTCATTGCCTTCATCGCCGATCTGACGGCCGACGAAAACCGCACCAAGGCGATGGCCATGGTGGGCGGCAGTATCGGCATCTCATTTGCCGTGGCGATTGTGGGGGCGCCGGTTCTGTATCAGTGGGTGGGGATGAGCGGCTTGTTCGCGGTGGTCGGCGCATTGTCGCTGATTGCGATCGGCGTGGTGCTGTGGATCGTGCCCGATGCGCCCAAACCCGTGCACGTGCGGGCGCCGTTCGCCGAAGTGCTGCATAACGTCGAATTGCTGCGCCTCAATTTTGGCGTGTTGGTGCTGCATGCCACGCAGACGGCGCTGTTCCTCGTCGTGCCTCGGATCCTGGTGGCGGGCGGGTTGCCGGTGGCGTCGCATTGGGAAGTTTATTTGCCTGTCATGGGGCTGTCGTTCGTCATGATGGTGCCGGCGATCATTGCCGCCGAGAAACGGGGGAAGATGAAGCCCGTGTTATGCGGTGCCATTGGTCTTATCCTGATCGGACAATTGTTGCTGGGGATGGCTCCGCATACGATCTTGTCTGTGGCCGGGATTTTGTTTGTCTACTTCCTTGGCTTCAACATCCTCGAGGCGTCGCAGCCTTCACTGGTTTCGAAGCTGGCGCCGGGCACACGCAAGGGGGCCGCTACCGGCGTCTACAACACGACGCAGTCGATCGGTCTGGCGCTCGGCGGCGTGGTGGGCGGTTGGCTGATGAAGTCGGTTGGCCAGAACGCGGTGTTCTTTGCGTGCTCGGGACTGGTTTTAGCGTGGCTTATAATCGCCGCCAATATGAAGGCGCCCCGTAAGGCTTGATGCGAACGAGGCGTCGCGCACCGGGTGCTCGGGTAGCGAGCGCGGCTGCGCAAATGGATTAACTGGAGAGATACATGGCATCCGTAAACAAGGTCATCCTCGTCGGCAACCTCGGCGCCGATCCCGAAATTCGTTACCTGCCGAGCGGCGACGCTATCGCCAACATCCGGCTTGCGACGACGGATCGCTATAAGGACAAAACGTCAGGTGAATTCAAGGAAGCGACGGAGTGGCACCGCGTCGCGTTTTTTGGTCGTCTGGCGGAGATCGTTGGCGAATATCTGAAGAAGGGCTCGTCGGTCTACATCGAAGGGCGGTTGCGTACGCGCAAGTGGCAAGGACAGGACGGCCAGGATCGGTATTCGACGGAAATTGTGGCTGAGCAAATGCAGATGCTGGGTGGCCGAGGTGGTTCGGGCGGCGGTGGCATGGGCGGGGGCGATGACGGCGGGTATAGCCGTGAGCCTTCGGAGTCGCGCGGTGGTGGCGGTGGCCGGGCGATGGGCGGCGGGGCGCGCAGTGGTGGCGGTGGTGGCGGTGCCAGCCGGCCGAGTCAGCCTGCCGGAGGTGGCGGGCTCGACGATATGGATGACGACATTCCGTTCTGAGCGGGTTCTGACATCGCTGATGTCATTCGCGCCCCGGGTTTCTCACTCGAATCGATGATTCGGGGGGAGCCCGGGGCGGTTGTTTTTGTGGCGAAGATCTTGCGCGCCGTCAGCGATCGAGGCCCGGCTAAGTCAGACGATGCACGGTGCCGATGCCTCTATGCCAGAGAAGTGGCTCAGCAATAAAATCCATGATCCGAGGTACATCGTCATTTTTTCAT
>NZ_JBQCDN010000141.1:0-22206 GCF_051961175.1 Trinickia sp.
GAGACTCGCGAGCGCCGGCTTGCCGAGCAGCAGCGAACGCCAAGATAGATTAGCGGTGGCATGCGGCACCGTCAGTGCGCGATTGCCTTGCCGGTCGCGGATAACGAGCCCCGTCACATCGACACCGGGCTCGAACCCGGACCAATACGGGGCGAGCTTGCCGATTCGGACATCGGTATGCAGCCGCGCGGCCACGAGTGCCTCGATGCGCGGCCGGAAATCGTCGATTCGCGGCAGCAGCACGTAACGCAGCCCAATGAACAGGGCCGCGACGATGAAGTAAGCGAGAAATGCGACTGCCAGCGAGAAGGTGAGAATTCGGCGCAGCCGCCGATGGTCGTGATGCGCGTGTCCAGCAACGGCGGTTTCGGCGGATTCCTTGTTGTCGGACATGCTGCGGCGAATCGGGGATATGGTAGTTTGGCGTCTCGGACGACGAAATGTATCACAGCGGCCGGCTGTCCCCGCGCACGAGAACGCCCCATCCCGCCTTGCTCGCGGCCCCGCCCCGCCTCGCTCACGTACTGAACGGGCGCCGGGCGCTTCGGGGACACGAGGCGGTGCGCGCCTGCCGCTAACGTTGCAACAAGCGAGCCACGCCTATCCATGACTGCTGAAGCACTGCTGAGTTCCGCTTATTCGTCTTATACCGCGCGCGCGAGCGCGGCGCGGCCCGCATTGTGCGAGCGTATCGCCGCCTTCAGCGAAGCGCCGATCACCCGGGCGCGCATCGATGCGCGATTGCATGAGCTGATCGCCGAACACGGCGAGGCGCAGGGTGCGAAGGAGGGCGCGCCGATCGGCGAGGACGCGCTGCGCTACGGATTGCGCCGGTTGCGCACCGAGGTATTTTGCGCGGTGATGGAGCGTGACCTGGCCGGCCGGGCCGATGTCGCCGAGGTGACGGGCACGATGACGGATCTCGCCGAAGCCGCGATCCAGTGCGCCATCGAGGTCCTGTCCGCCGAGTTGGAGGCGCTGTACGGCGAGCCGCGTGCGGCCGACGGCAACCGGCTCACGCTCGGCGTGGTCGGCATGGGCAAGCTAGGCGGCCGGGAGCTCAACGCTTCGTCCGACATCGACCTGATTTTTGTCTATGAAGACGACGGCGAAACGGCCGGCGGCACACGAGCGGCCCTTTCCACGCAAGAGTTCTTCACCCGGCTCGGACGCCGCCTGATCGGCGCGCTGGCCGAAGCGACGGCGGATGGCTACGTTTTTCGTGTCGACATGCGATTGCGTCCGAACGGCGATTCGGGGCCGCTCGTCTGCAGCTTGGGCATGCTGGAGGAGTACTTCTACGTGCAGGGCCGCGAATGGGAGCGCTACGCCTGGATCAAGGGGCGCCTCGTGTCCGAGCAGGACAGCGATGCGGCGCGACGCCTGTCCGCACAGCTGGAGGCGCTGGTCAAACCATTCGTCTATCGGCGCTACCTCGACTTCGGCGTGATCAGCGCGATTCGTTCGCTGCATCGGCAGATTCGCGAAGAAGCGCAGCGGCGGGCGATGATGCGGCCCGACAAGGCGGACGATATCAAGCTCGGCCGCGGCGGCATCCGCGAAATCGAATTCAGCGCCCAGGTTTTTCAACTGATCCGCGGCGGCCAGGATTCGGGCTTCCGCATTCGGCCGACGCTGGCCGTGCTCCGGCACGCGGCGGCGCGGGGCTTGATTGCGCCGTCCGTTTGCGCGGATTTGTCGAATGCTTATCGGTTCCTGCGCGAGCTCGAACATCGGCTGCAGTACCGCAACGATGCGCAGACCCACGCGCTGCCTGTCGACGAAGGCGAGCGCGCGGCACTCGCTCGCTCGATGGGTTTCGCCGATTTCACCGCGCTCGCGGCGGTGCTCGACGGCCATCGCGAGCGGGTCGAAGCGCAGTTCGACCAGATCTTCGCCGATAAGGCCGGTGCCCATGCGCCGGGGGGCGCCGATGCGGTGCGGGCGGGCGAACTGTGGGACAGCGCGCTCGAAGATGAAACGGCCGACGAACAAGCGATCGCCCGCTTGCAGTCGGCCGGCTTCGCCGACGCGAGCGAAGTGCACGCCCGTTTGAGCGCGGCGCGCCGTTCGTCGCGCTACCAGGGCTTGCCCGAGCGCAATCGCGAACGTTTCGACAAGATCGCGGCGCGTACATTGGATGCCGTGGCGGCGATAGAGCCGTCGGCCAAGCGCACAGCGACACTCGCACGCATGGTCGATTTGCTCGAAGCCGTGGGCCGGCGCGGCGCCTATCTGGCGCTGCTGAACGAATACCCGGCCGCGCTGGAGCGCGTGCTGGACGTGCTCGCCCAGTCGCGCTGGGCTGCCGGCTATTTGATCCGGCATCCGCAGCTGCTCGACGAACTGCTTGACGACGAGGCGATCGGCAGCCCGTTCGATTGGCCGGAATTCAGGAGCCAGCTGCGCGCGCGACTGGCCGCGGCCGACGGCATGGAGCAGCAGATGGACTTGCTGCGGCATGCCCACCAAGCCGAAGTCTTCCGAATCTTGCTGATCGATCTGGCGGGCCGGTTGACGGTGGAGCAGGTTAGCGATCGCTTGTCCGAACTCGCCGATGCCGTGCTCGATGTCACGATCGAGACCGTCTGGCAGCAACTGGCGAAGCGCCATCGCGACGCGCCGCGGTTCGCTGTCATCGCTTACGGGAAACTCGGCGGGAAGGAACTCGGCTATGCGTCCGATCTCGATGTGATCTTTCTATACGACGATCCCGACGACGCGGCCGCCGATATCTACTCGACCTTCACGCGCCGGCTCATAACATGGCTGACGACCTCCACGGGCGCCGGTACGTTGTTCGACCTCGACTTGCGGCTGCGGCCGAACGGCGAATCGGGGTTGCTCATTACCGATCTCGATGCATTTCGCCGCTATCAATTGCGCGAAGGCGATGCCACGAATACGGCTTGGGTCTGGGAGCACCAGGCGCTGACGCGTGCGCGGTTTTGCGCGGGCGATGAACAGATCGGCCGGGCATTCGAAGACATTCGTCACCGTGTGCTGACGACGCCGCGCGAAAGCGCGCCTCTCGCTGCCGAGATCGTGGCAATGCGCGAGCGTGTCGCGGTGGGCCATCCGAATCGCACGGAGCGGTTCGACGTGAAGCACGATCGCGGCGGGATGGTCGATATCGAGTTCGTGGTGCAGTACTGGGTGCTGCTGCACGCGGCGCACGACCCCGAACTCATCCGCAACACGGGCAATATCGCGCTGTTGCGCGAGGTTGCCCGGTTCGGGCTTATGAGCGCAGAGGAAGCGGAGACGGTTGGCGCGGCTTATCGGACTTACCGCAAGCTGCAGCATCAATTGCGGCTCGACGGGATGGAGAAGGCATGCGTGCCGCACGAGCGCATCGAGCGGGAACGCGAGGCCGTGCTGGGGCTCTGGCGGCGGGTGTTTGGTTAGATCGGCGAGGCGGGGCCCACGCCGTTGAGGGCCGCCTGTTCGCATTGTTCTCACGGCGCTTCGGCGCGCGCATCCCACCGCGTACTATCGAGCGTGCCGATCGCGAACGCCAACGCCAGACGCGAAACGCGCCAATCGGCCTGCGATTGGATGACTTGACGTCGTGCGGCCGATAGTGCGGTCTGTGCGTTCAACAAATCCAGTAGCGCGCCAACGCCCGCCGCGTAGCGTTTGCTGGCTACCTCGTAGGCTTCTTGCGCGCTCTGCTGAGTCGCTGCGGCGACATCGAGATTGGCCGTTCTCGTGACGACGTCCTGATAGCTGCGCCAGACCGCCGAAGCAACGTCCAATTCGGCTTTGCGCAGATCCTCGCGATCGATATTGACCTGCGCTTCGGATGCCTGTCGATGGTATTCCTGTCCAAAACCGGCAAATATCGGAATGCTGATCTGTATCCCGATGTATTTGCCGGCTGTGCGCGTGTCGCGCGGAAACGCGCTCAGCGACTTATCGTTGCTGAGCGAGCCGGACAGGGAGACGGTGGGCAATTCCTGCCTGCGCGCAAGTTCGGCGTTCGCCTCGTCGGCCTCGATCTGTGCGCGGGCCATGCGCAGTTTCGGATTGGTCGATTCCGCAAGCTCAAGCAGATCGGAAATCGAAGACTTGAAGTTCACGTCCGGCTGAACGCCCGCGTCGACGTCGACCTTGATATCGGTTTGGACCGGCACGCCCATCTGCACGCAGAGGTTGCCCTGCGCGACCTTTAGCGCTCCGGTCGCATTCGTCCGCTCGAAGATCGCCTGTTGCCACGCCGTTTTCGCCTGCAGTTCGTCGTTGAGCGTACCGGCCCCCGCCATATGCCGGTGCCGTGCGAGCTGGTAACTGCGCTCGGCGTTCGTCTCCGCATCTTTCGCCGCGCCGAGCGTGCTTTCGGCGGTCCAAACGGCATAGAACGCGCCCGCGGTTTGGCCGAATACGGATTGCAGCGTATCTGTGCGGGACGCTTTCGCCAGATCGAGAAGGCGCTTGTAGTACGCCAGATTGGCGTTGCGTTGTCCGAAATCGAAGAGCACCCACGACAACCGTAGTTCTGCATAGCGATCGGAGGTCCGGATCATGGCGTCCGGGAACGTCGGGCCTGATACGGCTTGCGCGTCGGTCGTTCGCGAGCGGGTGCCGCTGGCGTTAATCGTGGGCAGCCACGCAGATTTCGCAACCCCGACCTGCGCCGCATTCAGAAGCATGTTGGCCCAGCTACGTCGTACGGTCGGGTTGCTGCACAAGGCACGGTTGACCGCCTCGTATATCGACAGGGGCGAACTCAGGCTCGCGGCGCTGCAGGCATCGGTACCCTGGGCGATCCGGTTTGGCCCCTGCGCATCGTCTTCCAGGCCAGAGCGTGTCGAAAAGGGATCGATTTGCGCGTGGGTCGATGGCGTGACGAGCAGCACGCCCGCGAGCGCGACGCAGATCGCAGCGGGTGGGATATAGCGCGCTCGGCGCCGCAGGAGGACAGCGCAGCTCATGCGGTGGCGTCCTCGCGGCGCAGATCGATGACGCGGTCGGCCGATGCGATCGTTTCGGGACGATGCGCCACAATGATTCGGGTGATATTCAGCCTGCGCATGGCGGCGTTGACGGCGCGCTCGTTGTTGACGTCGAGATGGCTCGTCGCCTCATCGAGCAGCAGCAGTTTGGGCCGCCGGTAAAGCGCGCGTGCCAGCATGACGCGCTGCCGCTGTCCTGCCGAAAGCGCCGATCCCATATCGCCGATATAGGTGTAGTAGCCCATCGGCATCGCGCGGATATCGGCATGGACAGACGCCATCTTTGCACATTCGGTGATCCACGAAAAATCGGGCGTCGTATCGAAAAAGCTGATGTTTTCCGCAATCGATCCGGCAAACAACCGGTCTTCCTGCATCACGACGCCGATCAAGGCGCGGTAGTTCGCGAGACCGATCTGCCGGATCGGCATGCCGCCCGCGATGATCTCCCCGGAGTGCGGCGTCAATAAGCCGGCAAGCAGCTTGAGCAGCGTAGTCTTGCCTTGGCCAGACGGGCCGACGATTGCGACTGCTTCCCCTGCTTCTACGCGCAGATCGAAGTTCTCAAGAATCTTGGGGCCGTTCTTCGAATAACCATACGACAACTTCTTGACCTCGAGCGTCGGTACGAATTCATCCTGATCCGGCGCTCGCATGACTTCTTCGGGCTCCCTTGCGGTGAGTACGATGTCCGCCAGACGAGCCGCATGCAGTTTCAAAATTCGCAACTCGTAAATCTTGTCGATCAACGACGTGAACCGCGCTGTGAACTGGCCGCGATAGGACAGAAAGGCGAACAGCATCCCAAGCGAAAGAGACCGGTCAATCACCGCTAGCGCGCCGAAATAGGTCACGACGATTGTTTCGAGGCCAAAGATGAAATGGTTGCTTGTTCCCGCTATCAGTTGGAGGCGGCGTGTTCGCAAATCACAGTTCTTTTCGCTGACGACGACGTTCAACCAGCGTGCGAGACGATCCTCGGCTTTGCCGAAGAGCCGCACGCTCTGGATGCCTCTAACCGATTCCATCAGCAGACTCTTGCCGCGCGCGGCAAATACGATCTGCTTCTGATTCGACATTCTGAGCGCACCGTAAAGACCCGCACGCAACACCGCATAGAGCAGGACGGCGAGAATGCTCATCAGCGACAAACGCGCGTTGTAGATCACCATGATGGTGATCGTGCCGATCGACATCAGTCCATCCAGTACCGATTCAACGAAGCCGACGGTGAGCGCTTGCTGGATCGTGTTCACGCTGTCGAATCTCGAAACGATATCGCCGATGTGCCGTTTGCCGAAGTAATCGAGCGGAAGATTCAGCAGATGGCGAAACACGTTGGCCAGCCACTGCACGTTCACCAGCGTGCTGAACGTCGTGACAGCCCACGATCGCAGCGCTTCGGTTGCGATATGGATGACCAACACCAAGCCGAAGCCCAGTGCCAGAACGACGAGCAAATGCCGATCCCCCGTTGTAATCGCCTGATCCGTCACCCACTCCGGATAAAACGGTGCGACGATGCTGAACACCTCGAGTGCAAGCGCGAGCAGAAAGATTTTCAGCAGCCCGCGACCGACACCGCTTGCGCGCCCCATCAGACCGCGCAGGCTGATTTCCTGTCGTTCCCGGCGTGGTTGAAAGGCGGGTGTCGGGACGAGTTCAAGCGCCATGCCGCTGAAATGAAGCGATAGCTCCTTGAGCGACATGCGCCGCGCACCGAGGGCGGGATCGACGATCAGAACATGATCGCGATGAACACGTTCAAGGACGACAAAATGCCGGAAATCCCAATGCAGGATGCACGGCAGCCGCAGCAAATGAAGCTCTTCGGGTTCGAGCCGAACGGCACGCCCGGCAAGGTCCAGCGTCGCTCCAATTCGGATCAGATCGACCAGCGTCAGCCCCTTCAGCGATGGCGAAAAGCGCCGCCTCAACGTCGCCAGATCCGTATCGTAGCCATGAAAGGTTGCGATCATGCTGATGCATGCCAATCCACATTCGGTTGCTTCGGTTTGCAAATGAACGTCAATGCTGCGGCGAAAGCCGAACTGAAGTTGACGGGCCATGGTTGACTCGGGAAAGAATGAGAGGAACCACCGACTATGCGGGCGATGCGATCGTGCAATTACGATGATCGGCGGGTCAGCGTATAGAGCGGTTCGAGAACCCACTCGTACAGCTTGCGTGTATCGAGCACGACGTCTGCGTCGACGCGCATGCCGTCCTGTAACGGAACGGCTTCGCCATAGGCGTTGATGGTTTGCGAATCGAGCGCAACGGTAATCTGATACAGATTCTCGGACCGGTCAGGGTCACCGGTTTCGGTCACGGCTTGTAACTGTGCGGGGCTCAGTGCCGTGCGGGCAATCTGCGTGACCTTACCTGCATAAGTACCGAATTTCTGGTACGGAAACGCCTCATACCGCAGCTCGACCGGCGCACCGATTTTCACGAATCCAACGGCCTTGCTGGGCGCGAATAGTTTCACATCGAGGCGCCCCCCTTGCGGCAGGAGCGACATCAAGGGCGTCGATCCGTTGACGGACTGGCCGGGACGCGCCAGAAGCGCTGTTACCGTGCCAGCGATCTGCGCCGGGATCGTGATTTCCCGATTTGATTCGTTGTCGGCGATTTCGCCGTCCACTTGCAGCATCTGCCGATGAATGGCTCCGAGTTGGTTTTGTTCGTCAAGCGGCGAATTGCGCAGATCGGCCTTCACTTGGGCGAGCTCAGCCTGAGCAGCAGTGCGCTGTCTGCGCAGGTCTTCGAGTTGTGCCTGATCGGTCAGCATGCTCTGCTCATGTTGTTCGAATTCGGACTGCGAGACGACATCGTCCCGCCGCAATTGTGCGAACCGGGCACTGTCTATTGCGCTCAACCTGCAACGCGCCTCCAGCGTCGAGATCTCCGTTTCCAAATGCTGAATTCCCGCGCCGAGCTCGATGGATTTCGCCTTTAGCATCGCTATGTTCTGGTCGAAAATGCTTGCTATGTGCTGCGAATCGTTTTCCAGACTGGAGCGCCGGGCATTCAATTCTGCGGTGATTTGCTGCCGGGAATTACCGGCAGCGCTGGTTCGTTCGGTTGAAACCGCGAGCAAGGGCTGACCGGCCTTGACGACGTCCCCCTCGCTGACGAGCACGCGCACCACGGTGCCGACCGTCGGTGCGAAAATTTCCGCGGCGCCGTTGTCGATCACGACTCGGCCTTCTACTTCTTCCTTCCGCGTGTAATTGGCGAAAAACAGAAACAGAACCACGGCGGCCGCAATGCAAAAGAACAGAATGCTGCTGGTGAGCTGTCGCACGGAACCCGTCAGCACCACCTCACCCAGCCACTGATGCTGACGATATTCGAGTGCGGCAGAACGGAACAACAAGGCGCGCTTACCTTGCTGTTGCGGTTCTACCGCCTCCTCGGCAGAGGGAGGATTTGAAACGTCGCTCATCGGGCTTGGCCTTGGTTTTGCGTCATCGACATCACAGTGCTCCAGGCTGGACCTCATGGCTGCCAGCCATGCGAAGATCGCTCGCCGGGAACCCGTGTTTCGTTCTTTTCAGCAGCCAGTACATCAGTGCGAATGGCAGCGCGCCTTTCAGTACGGCGAGGATGACCCAATCGAACGTGATTACCGGAGCGGAGGCCTGGATATGAGGTAGCGCACCTGTGAAGAACAGTGTTTGCAGCGTTGCGCAGAGGTTCATCATGAAATGCGCGCCGATGGCAAGCTCGAGGCGCTGGTCGCGCAAACTCAAGGCGGACAAGCCAAACGAGCTCGCCAGCATCAGCGTCTTCATTGGGAGGTCGTATTGCGTATGACTAGCTGCAAATAGCGCGGCAACCCCTGCCACGACGACGATCGGAGCGCGTACATATTGCCCGATGGTTTGCGTCAACCACCCCCGGAAATACAGTTCCTCTGCCAATACCGCGAACGGCATGCCGATCAACGCAGCCATCGCGCCGACAATCTGGCTACCATTGGGCCATGCGAGATGACGCAATGGGACCGTCCATGCGCCATATCGCATCGAAGCGTAAAGAAACATCGCTGCGAGCGCGAGCACATTGGCTGGAAGATACAACGCAGCACCCAGCAGGCACCGCCGGATCCTGAACGTCAGGTCAGTGGAGATCAGTGATCGGAAAGGGCGTCGCAGAATGAATTTGCATGCGAGCCAACAACCGAAAATAGCGACAACAGGGTTCATGGTGCCGGATAGAATGGCTTTTCCTGCGTCAGCGATATGCAGATGTTCGAAATAGAGAGACCAGCCTGAAAACATCAGGACACCCAAGACACTCAGTGTGCTCAGAAAGAGGATGAGTAGGAGGGTCAACGCAACGGCCCGCCAGTCGGTACGCCCGGTTCTGGCAAGATCGATAAACGCGCGCGAAAAGTCGTTGTTGGGTTTCATGAGCAGGGTCCGGCTAAGGCAACGTTCGTTCCATTTCGCCATGCAACTGCGATGCGTCATGCGGCAACGATGAAGATAACGGCGTCCAGGCGCGGGCCCAAGCGTCCATCAGCCCTCATCGATCAGGCGGCGAATCCGGCTTACCGGGAATTCAGAGCCTGTATGTCAGTGATACGTTTCAATGATTGTTGCCGTGGCCGCCGTATCCTGCCGCGCTCGCGGCAGCGCCCACGGCATAGCCGGCCGCAAACCCAAGCGGACTGCCCGCGAATGCAGCGGAGTTTGCTTGTTCGGCAGCGCCGAACGACTGCCCGCTAATCGCGGCTTGGTAGCCCGCCGCCATGGCCGTGCCGGTGGGCGTGGTGGCGCCAGAGACCTGACCGAAGGTGCTTATTTCTGCCGCGAGTTGACCGTCGGATGCGGCTTGGGCGACGGCTGCGTTCTGTGCACTGTTGATCCCGGCGTCGGATAGCGCCGTCGCGGCCGTGCAGACCCCTGCCTCGGCTGCGGCATCGCCGTCGCCATCACCGTCGCCGTCCCCATCACCGTCGCCATAGCCGCCGTCCCCATCGCCGTCGCCGCCGTCCCCATCGCCACCTGCCACGTACCTCAGCAAATCAAGATCGTCTATCGTTTGCATTGATTCACTCCTGAAATGCGGGTTTTCATGTGCATCCACAATGGCACCCGCGCAGCCATTGATCAGAGTCGGATCGTCACGGATGAAAGCGCATGCGTCAGGATGTCGAGTGTCACGGCACTTGCGACAGCGCTCGCACGCGCGCCCGCTTCGTCGTCGCGCTGTACGCCAACAGCGTGCTCGGGGTTCTTTGCGAAAAACGCGTTCGCTTCCGTGAAACGCAGCCGCTCGATCACTCGCCATCCCTTATGCCACGCGGTTGCGAGCGCAGCCCGTTCCGAAGCGGCGTCATCCAGTACCGACCATGCGGCCGAAATCATGCTCATCACGCGTGCGCTGTCTGCTGTGCCTCCCCATTTCGATGCGTGGACGAAAACATACGTGTCTGAATGCTGAGCATTCGCCAGGTACATTGAAGCATCGACCAGGGGGTGAATAAGTTCGCGGTGACCTGCCTCAATCAGGCACACGGCTGCTTGCGCGAGACGATCCGCGTCTTGCATGTCGAGCGTCCGCACCTTGGACAGTTCCGCCTGAACCACGCTGACGAAACGACGCAAATCCGGCTGCGCCGCATGCGCCGAAAGATGAATCGAAAGCAGCAGATCGAGGCAGACGCCCGAACGCGCGGGTTGCACTTGAATCCATTCGCGAAGCGGGTCGAGACAAGCGTTTGAGTCTGTGGCCAGGGGACGGCGATCAGCATCGCGGCGTTGGACATTGCGCAGGACGAGCAGGGCGATCGCCGTCCGGAATTCGGGCCATCGCGCACGATGGGCGCCGATCGTTTCAATCACATCCATCAGGCGGTGTTGCGCAACCCGAGCCCAAGCATTTTCGCCAAGCAAATCGGCGGCCCGTTCGAATGCGACCAGCAATTCGACATATTCATCGAGGCCGTTATCCGCTGGCACGTAGCGATCGTCGATAGGATCATAAGTCGGCTTTTCCGGCGTGATGCGATCAAGCCGGCGCGCGATCCCCTGCGCCAGGCCGTGCAGCCATGTACGGAGGTTCGCGCCGTCGCGATGCACCTGCTCGATGAGCGCGCCGCGTACTGGGAGCGGATTCGCTTCGCCTTCGGCGATTGCCCACGTCCAACAAGGGGCAACTTCCCACGTCGCCGCCGGGAAATCGGGTAGCGTCGCGAAAAATGTTTCTTCATCCACCCCGAGTTGCAAGGTCGATACCGGCAGAAATATCTGTGCGCCCGTGTCGTGACGACAGATCAGTGCGTCGCGATCCATGCGAAAGTGGCCGCGGCAGCGCGCGCGGTCCCCAGCACGGCGGCCTCTGAATATCAGCGACAACAGCATCCGCCGCGCGCCCATCCGCTGGCTCATGACCGATTCTTTCAGGCTGCGCAGGTCTGCTTCAGTGTTCAGGGTTTCGCGAACCGGCAAAAGAAGCGTGATGGGCGTTGCGTCGACGTAGCGCGTCATGGCAAGTGCAGAAAGCCGGTTTGCCAAACCGCGGCGAAAATCCTCCGGTTTGCCCTGTACCCCTTGTGCGTCGAACAGCCAGGAGACAAATGAGGTTAGCTCAGGCGCTTCGTGCGGAAACGGTGCGCCATAAACCGGCCACGCCAGATCTTCGGTCTGCCGTTCAACGGTATGACGGAACAAGGTGTGACCTTCCGTCGGGGCGAGTTTGGCATTGCGCAAGGCATGCAGATATTGGCCGCGTTCGTTGCTGTATTCCGGTGAATTCGGTAGTGCGCCGCCGAGTTTTCCTCCTGCGGTGGCTCGTACAACTATCCCAAATTTCCCGGTATCCAAGTTCCCTGGAGCCACTTGCTCGAGCGAACCAAACAGGCTCGCACTGACAACCGTCTCGCGAAGCGAAGCGGCAGACAGATTCGCGCAAGCTTTCGTCGCCGCGATGACGACAGAGGCTTCCGACGACACATCGCTTCCTTCAAACGTCCACTGACCGCCGCGTCCAATGCGCTGCAAGGTCGTCCGGTTTCTCAGACTGATAAAGACACCGCCTTGCGGCCGCGTGCCAGTAAGCCGGTATCGGCCGGGATCGGGCAAGGGGCGATGGTTCGCCAGCGCGTCGACTGTGAGACGCGCAAGTTGCAGCGCCGTCACGTCCACTCGCGATTGATCGTGCCGCCCTTGTACTGCCTCCTGTGCGAGCGGCGGCGTGACCGATACGCCATACAGGCGATTGGCGGTACTGGCGACAACGAGCGTCTGATTGATCGGATCGTATTCGACCGCGCTGGTAATCGCGTCGGGTAGTTGAAACACGCCCGCGAGCGCAAACGTAGCCGGATCGATTGCGCGTACCCGCCCGTTGGTGCTGCCGAACCATATCCACGGCCCGATGCGGGCGGGTGACGAAAAAATCTTGGAATGCGCGCCGATCTTCGCAATCCCTTCGCCGCTCGCGAGATCGATCACATAGAGATACTTGTCAGTCGAGCCGCAGTAGGCGCGAGCACCGTCGATCAGCGGTGTGGTGTAGACGGCGTTGCCTGTCTGAATGCAGAATTTAAGTTCGCCGGTATCGAGACTCACGCCACGAATCCCGCCGTCGAACGAGCCGAACACGACTTGGCGGCGATCGGGATCGAGCGCGGGTGCGTGCTTGATGGCTCCGTCCGTCTGGCATTGCCAACGAATGGCGCCCGTGCGTGCGTCGAGCGCCAATAACGCGCCATCGTTGCTGCCGCATATCACCAGCGAAGCGTCCGCTGCATAGAGCGGGGACCCATGGACATAGCCGCGAACAGGATATTCCCAGGTCTTACGACCGGTGTTCGCGTCGACCGCCGCTATGCCGCCACCGCGCGTCGGACTGCCATACTCGACGCCGATAAAAATCAGATTCAGATCCGTCGCATACGTCGGAGAGGAGCCGATCCAGTCCGGTTCGACGTATCGCCAGATCTCGCGTCCGGTTTTGGCGCAGAGTGCATAGAGGTTGCCGTCGTAGCCGCCAAAAAAAATGCGTTCAGGCGTGACGTACGGGGTAGACCAGATTCCTTTCGACCGAGCTGTGGTGATCTTGAAGGTCCAGCATGTTTCGCCGCTGGCGCCATCGACGCAACGCATTTCGCCGCTATCCGTGCCGAAATAGATACGCCCGTTCTGTGCGCGCGGTGCCGACTTGGGCACGACAAAATGATGATTGGCGGACGCGGCCTTATTGACCCAGCGGACGATGAACGAAAGCTGCGGACTATGGTTTTTTGCGGACGACAGCTTGAGTCCGAAGTCATGAAGGGCATAGACAGATTCGACCGTGAGACCATTCCGCTTTTGCCACTCGTCACCTGTGCGAGACCCGTAATCGATTACGGTCCAGACTTTCCAAATGGTTTGATTGATTTCGCTGAGTACCACTCTGGATTGCTCAAGACTCGCTCCGCTATTGAAAATATCGTCTACGAGCATAATCGGTGCGTCCGAAATTTCACCTTCGATTACGTTCATTCGACCATATCGCTTGCGCTCCTTGTGGATAACAAAGCCGCTAACGTTATATCCGTTCCGTGCGGCGGCCATGAGGATCGCCGCAACGAGCGGTACCGCGGCCATCTCCATTCCGCCGACCTGAAATGGCAATTGAGCCGCGTAACGTTCCCAAAACAATTCCGCAAGTGTGTCGAGACCCATTGGCGACAGCAGAATCGGCCGCAGATCGATTAACCACGACAGGGTTTTGCCAGCCGACGATACAAGGCGATGATGAGGGGCGCGAAATATGCATTTCGATTCGATCGTATCGCGCAACAGGTCTCGTTTTATCCGTCCGGAATCTGTCATGGGGAATGCTCTAGTCGGAAGACATCGATTGTGCGCCGCGTGACTTTTGCATGCTTGAAAGTTTGCAAGTCAAACTGCGTGGCCACTCTAGCAAGCACCTTTTGAATAATCAAGGGGTGATATTACGTTTCTTGTAATTTAAGCGGACAGCTGCGGATACCACGCTAATTATACAGAACGGTCTGAGTCGAATGGCGTGCGGTTTTTGATTGCCCGATTTTCATGCGGAAGAACGATGTTGAGGTGCTCCAGGTCAGCCTCAGCGGCCGTTTCTGTTAATTTTGCATCAGTTTGGTGCGTGTACTCTGGCTCGGGATTTACTGTTTTGAAATTATTCTGAAAGTAACATTTCGAAATAAATTATTTGATGTGCATGAATAAGGAGTGCGCTATTCGATGCGAAATGCATAAATGTGCTTCGAGCGCGTGGGCCCAGTATCCCCAGATCCGACATTCGAATTCGCCGTCATGCGGAGTGCCGGTGAGAGCCAGCCGAGACTCGAAACGTTTTCGCTTATCGATGGCAAACTGGAAAACGCCAGCTCGGCGGTTCGTCTCACCGGAGAGAGGAAAGTGAGGCTTTGGGCGGAGCAGCACCCGGCAGTCAGACAATATGCGCAAGAGCGGCCGGGCGAGCGCTGCCCGCTCTGCCGCGAGCGCTACGCCGCCAGCATTTCCTTGGCATGCCGCCGCGTGGTGGCCGTGATTTCGAGCCCGCCGAGCATGCGCGCCACTTCTTCAATCCGGCTGGCGTGATCGAGTGCGACCACCGTCGAAAGCGTCGTTCCGCCGGTGCCTGCGGCCTTCGCCACTTGAAAATGATGATCGCCGCGCGCCGCGACTTGCGGCAGGTGGGTCACGCACAGCACTTGCCGGTCCCGCCCGAGTTGATGCAGCAAGCGCCCGACGACTTCCGCCACGCCGCCGCCAATGCCGGTGTCGACTTCGTCGAAAATCAACGTGGGCGTCGGGCTGGCGGTGCTGGCGATGACGGCCAGCGCCAGACTGATCCGCGCGAGTTCGCCGCCCGATGCGACTTTCGCGAGCGGCCGCAGCGGCACGCCGGCGTGGCCCGCGACGCGAAACTCGATCTGCTCGAGCCCATGCGCGCCGCCCTCGGCCAGCGGCATGAGCGCCACTTCAAAGCTGCCGCCCGCCATCGACAACTCCTGCATACCGGTGGTCACCGCTGCCCCGAGTGACTTTGCAGCCTTTGCGCGTGCCTTCGACAACTGCTTGGCTTCGTTCATATAGGCTTGCCGCGCCTTGTCGACGGCGGCCGTCAATGCATCGAGATCGGCGGCGGCATCGAGCGCCGCGAGTTGCGCCCGGCGCGCTTCGTGCTCCTGCGGCAGGGTTTCCGGCTGCAGACGGAACTTGCGCGCCAGCGAATGCAGCGCATCGAGACGCTGCTCGACTTGAGCGAGGCGGTCGGGATCGAGTTCGAGCCGCTGGGCATAATGGCTTAGCGAATACGCGCCTTCGCGTAATTGAATCTCGGCCGGCTCGAGCGCGGCGAGGGTGTCGTTCAGTCCGGGATCGATGTCGGCCAGATCGCGCAACTTCGAAATGATCGAGCCGAGCTGGCTGATCATCGCGCCGTCGGATTCCGCGATGGCGTCGAGTGCGCCGCGCACCCCTTCGATCAGATTGGCCGAATGAGCGAGCCGCCGATGCTCGGCGCCGATTTCCTCCCACTCGCCGGGTTGGGGGGCAAGCTTGTCGAGCTCCGCCAGTTGCCAGGCCAGACGCTCGCGTTCGAGTTGAAGCTCGCGGTCTTTCGAGGTGGCGAGCTCCAGGGCCTGCTGCGCGTCGCGCCAAGCGCGGTGGGCGCGGGCGACATGCGCGGCGGTTGCCGTCAGCCCGGCGTGCGTATCGAACAAGGTACGCTGCGCATCGGGCCGCATGAGCAACTGATGCGCATGCTGGCCATGGATGTCGACGAGCATTTCGCCCACCTCGCGCAGTTGCGCCAACGTGGCGGGCGTGCCGTTGATGAAGGCCCGCGAGCGCCCGTTGGCATCGACGACGCGCCGCAGCAGCACGCGGCTATCGCCGCCGGTGCCGGCCGTATCGCCGCCGAGCGCGTGTTCGTCGAGCCATTGCTCGACGTTGGCGCCGGCTTGGAATTCGGCCGTGAGATCGGCGCGCGTCGCGCCCGTGCGGACGACGTCGGCATCGGCGCGGGCGCCGAGGGTC
Source organism: Trinickia sp. (assembly GCF_051961175.1). GTDB lineage: Bacteria > Pseudomonadota > Gammaproteobacteria > Burkholderiales > Burkholderiaceae > Trinickia. The sequence goes on from NZ_JBQCDN010000141.1 coordinate 15,992, forward strand.
AAGGCGAGCGCGTCGATCAGAATCGACTTGCCCGCACCGGTTTCACCGGAGAACACGGAAAAGCCGCGGTCGAATTCGAGGTCGAGCGCGGCGACGATGACGAAGTCGCGTATCGAGAGGTGGCGGAGCATGGGCGTGGTGTTAACTGCGTGTGGTGCGGGGCCGACGGGCGTTCAGGCGCGCCTGGGGGACCGGATCAAGGCGCCTTGTCATCGCTTTGCTCGTCGGACGGATGCTCGTTCCAGTGAAGCTTTTGCCGCAGCGTCGCATAGTAGCTGTAGCCGACGGGATGCAGGAAGGGCACCGTGTACCGCGAGCGGCGCACCTCGATCGTATCGTTGAGCTTGACCGCGGTGAACGACTGCATGTCGAAGTTCACGTTCACGTCGCGCCCGCCGATAATCTGGATGCTGACGTTCGATTCGTCGGGCAGCACGATCGGACGGTTCGACAGCGCGTGCGGGGCGATCGGCACGAGCACGATCCCTTGCAGCTGCGGATGCAGAATCGGGCCTTGCGAGGACAGCGCGTAAGCGGTCGAGCCCGTGGGCGTGGCGACGATCAGGCCGTCCGAGCGTTGGATATACATGAAGCGCCCGTCCACCAACACGCGCAGTTCGGTCATTCCCGAAAAGCCGCTGCGGTTGACGACGACATCGTTGAACGCCAACGCGTGATAGATGGGCTCGCCCTCGCGCATGATGCGCGCCTCGAGCAACGTGCGCTCCTCGCGCTCGAAGCTGCCGCCCAGCATCTGGACGACGCGCTGGCTCATCTCGGAGATCGGGATGTCGGTGATGAAGCCCAGGCGCCCTTGGTTCACCCCGATCAGCGGCGTGCGGTAAGGGGCGAGCTGCCGGCCGATGCCGAGCATCGTGCCATCGCCGCCCAGCACGACCGCCACGTCGGCACGCGCGCCGATCTCGGCGGGCGTGAGCGCGGGATGGCCCGATGCGCCGATGTCGCGCGCGGTCTCGGCTTCGAACACGACTTGGAAGCCGCGCTGCCCGATGCAGGCGGCGAGCGCCGTCAGCGGCTCGCCGATGCCTGGCGTGTTGCTGCGCCCCACGAGCGCCACTGTCTTGAATTGGCTGCCAATTTCCATGCCGGCATTACACCATAGGTGTGTGTCGAAAAGAACCTTCGTCGTGGTTTGCCCTGTCTCGGCGGCCGGGCGCATCGTCCCGGGGGCACGATTTGTCGCTAGAATGGTGTTGTCCCGACAGACGCCGGCGGCTAGGCGTGCCCGTCGCCGGTCAAGCGTTGCATGTTTCCGGCCCGACCGATACGCCGTGTACCCGCGAACGCTCGGGCGCCATCCTGCGCTCACGGGCAGGCACGTCGTTCGGCTAAAATTTTGCGTCATGCTAGACCCTCGCGCACAAACTCTCCTCAAAACGCTGATCGAGCGCTATATCGCCGAAGGCCAGCCCGTCGGCTCACGCACGTTGTCGCGCTACTCGGGGCTCTAATTGAGCCCCGCGACGATCCGCAACGTGATGTCGGATCTCGAGGAGCTCGGGCTCGTCGCGAGCCCGCATACGTCGGCCGGCCGCATTCCCACGCCGCGCGGGTATCGCCTGTTCGTCGACACGATGCTCACGGTGGAGCCGGTCCAGGACGACGAGGCCGTCGAGCGCGTCGTACGCAAGACGTTGAGGCCCGGCGAGCCGCAGAAGGTGGTCGCGGCCGCGGCCAGTGTGCTGTCGAACCTGTCCCAGTTCGCGGGCGTGATCATGACCCCGCGCCGCAGCCATGTCTTCAAGCAGATCGAGTTCATGCGCCTGTCGGCCAAGCGCATCCTGCTGATCATCGTGACGCCCGAGGGCGACGTTCAAAACCGCATGATGGCGACCCAGCGCGACTATTCGCCGTCGCAGCTCATCGAAGCATCGAACTACATCAATGCGCATTTCGCGGGGCTTTCGTTCGACGAAGTGCGCCGGCGCCTGCGCGAGGAAATCGATCAGTTGCGCGGCGATATGACCGCGCTGATGCACGCGGCCGTCACGGCCAGCACCGAGGAAAGCGACGAGAGCGAGACCGTGCTGATTTCGGGCGAGCGCAACCTGCTCGAAGTGGCGGATTTGTCGTCCGACATGGCCCGCCTGCGCAAGCTGTTCGACGTATTCGATCAAAAGACGAGCCTCCTTCAATTACTCGATGTCTCGAGCCACGCACAAGGCGTGCAGATCTTCATCGGTGGCGAATCGACGCTCGTGCCGATCGAGCAGATGAGCGTCGTGACAGCGCCGTACGAGGTGAACGGCAAGATTGTCGGTACGCTCGGCGTGATCGGCCCGACGCGGATGGCCTATAACCGCGTGATCCCGATCGTCGACATCACCGCACGGCTGCTTTCCACCGCACTGAGCCAGCCGTAACGGCCGGCGCGCCCCGCCGTTGTAGCGCACTGCGGCGGGCCCGGCGGCTGTGCCGCTGCGCGTACCCGCTAAGCCTTCGCTGAGCCCCCGGTCATCCGGCGGGCGCCGCATGCCCATCGTGCACCGGTTGACGCTCGGGCGCCATTGGCCGGACGGACGAGGGCGGCCGCATCGAGGGCGCCGCTATAATGATCCTCACGTCAACATCAGCGGCGCGTGGTTTCGGCGCCGCGCCCATGCCTCGCCTTCGGCGCTTCCTATTGCCCATGCGTTTCGATCTCGAGTTGCCGTCGCAGCCCGCCAGCGCCCATCGCGTCGCCGTGCTGCTGATCAACCTCGGCACGCCCGACGCGCCGACCCCGCGCGCCGTGCGCCGCTACCTGGCCCAGTTCCTGTCCGATCCGCGCGTCGTCGAAATTCCCGCGCTCGCCTGGCAGCCGCTGCTGCGCGGCTTGATCCTGCCGCTGCGCGGGCGTTCCTCGGCGAAGAAATATGCGGCCGTCTGGATGCCCGAAGGCTCGCCGCTGCGGGTGCATACCGAGAAGCAGGTGGAGGCGCTGCGCCAGTTGCTGCACGCGAACGGCTATCGGGTGCTCGTCGATTACGCGATGCGCTACGGCACGCCCGGCATCGGCGCAATGCTCGGTCAGCTCAAGCTCGCGGGCGCCGAACGCGTATTGTTGATGCCGATGTATCCGCAATATTCGTCGTCCACGACGGCCACGGCCTTCGATGACGCGTTCGCGGCGCTCGCGCGCATGCGCAACCAGCTGGAGGTGCGCACCGTTCGCCACTATGCCGACCATCCGGCCTATATCGCCGCGTTGGCCGAGCAAGTGCGGCGCTACTGGGGCGCACACGGCCAGCCCGATTTCGCGGGCGGCGACAAATTAGTCCTGAGTTTTCATGGCGTACCGAAACGCACGCTCGATCTCGGCGATCCCTACCACGATCAGTGCCGTACCACCGCCGCACTGTTGATGTCCGCGCTCGGTTTGACCGCTACCGAGTGTCGCATCACGTTCCAGTCCCGTTTCGGCCGGGCCGAGTGGCTACAGCCCTACACGGCCCCCACGCTGCGTGAACTGGGTGCGGCAGGCGTGCGCCGGGCGGATGTCTTTTGTCCGGGCTTCACGGCCGATTGTCTCGAGACGATCGAGGAGATCGGTCTGGAGGTGCGCGAGGCGTTCCTGCACGCGGGCGGGAAAGAATTTCATCGCATCGCCTGCCTGAACGCGGCGCCCGCCTGGATCGGGGCGCTGGGGGAAATCGTCGCCCAGCAGCTGCAGGGTTGGCCGGCGCACGAGAGCCTGCCGGCGGGCGTGCCGGCATGAACCGGGCGTATTGCCCGAAGGGGCGCGAACGGTTGCCTGGCGGGCAGGGTCGTTGCGTGCCCGATAGGTCCGATCTATCCGCCAGGCCCGACACCGCTCGCACGGCGGCGCCGATCCTCACCGGTCTTGCCCGAGCCGAGCCGAACGGCACGGCTCGCTGCTTGCCCCGCCCACGATTTCGGGCATTCGCGCGTGCGTTTCACCTGAAGACAGAACGATGAACTACAAGATTTCGACCGAACCCGGCGCACGCATGCGCATCGACAAGTGGCTCTGGGCCGCGCGCTTCTTCAAGACGCGTTCGATGGCTGCTGACGCCGTCGAAAAGGGCCGGGTGCGGATTGGCGGCGCGGCCGTGAAACCGGCCAAAGACGTCCGGGTCGGCGATCTCGTTGTCGTCGAGATCGAGCGGATCCTATGGGAAGTGCAGGTGCTGGGGATCTGCGAAGTGCGCGGGCCGGCGAGCGTCGCGCAAACGCTTTACGGCGAGACGCCGGAGAGCCGGGTCAAACGCGAGGTGGAAGCCGAGCGGCGGCGCACGTACCGAGAACCGGCAGCCGCGCTGCAAGGGCGGCCGACCAAGCGCGATCGGCGCGTCATCGACAAGCTTTCGGGTGGGGACTGAACAGGGAGTCGATCGCGGCATGCGCGCCGCCGTACTCCGTCGTGCAATCGGTTACGGCGCCGGATAAACAGATGGTCGTGGTTCCCGCGACGAGTACCAGAGCGACCACCGCGATGGCCAAGGTCAGTTTCACGGTACTCCCTCACGCGGGGACAAGCGACACGGACGCAAACGCTTCGGATGGGTCAAGCCACGGCGCGTCGGTACGGGACACCGGACACGAAGCGCATAAAGGCAGTTTAGGGCAAACCAGGATGGCGCTCAACGCAGTTCTGGGGTTTTTGCCGTAATCGATGTTACCGTTCGTTTCCGGTCGACGCACATTGTGCAAAAAAGGGGCGAGCAGGGGCTTGAAACGCCGCGGGGCACCCCCATTTGCCCACGCGATGCCGCGACGGCACAGTCGTTTTTCGGCAACGGGTCGGCGGATACCCCGGATTCCCGTTGCGAGGACTGTCAAGGCGAGATGCCTCATCGCCGGCCGCCGCTTCGATTTCATTTTTTGGACGATTTTCAGCGACATGGACAATACGCAAGACAATCCGGCCAGCCAGCAACCGTCGTCAGTGGACGCCGCCGCACAGCAAGGCGTTGCCGAGAACGTCGCCGCGCAATCTGCCGCTGCGCAGGGACAGCCCGGTGGCGCCGACGCCGCACCCGATGCCGCGCTTGCCGAAGCACAGGCCAAGCTCGCGGAACTCAACGAGCATTTCTTGCGTGCGAAGGCCGAAACGGAGAACGTGCGCCGCCGCGCCGCGGAAGACGTAACCAAAGCGCGCAAATTCGCGATCGAAGGCTTCGCCGAGCATCTGCTGCCAGTGCTGGACAGCCTCGAAGCCGCGCTGGCCGATACCTCGGGCGACGCCGCCAAGCTACGCGAGGGCGTCGAGTTGACGCTGCGCCAGTTGACGAGCGCCATGGAAAGGGGGCGCGTGACGGTGGTGAATCCCGTTGGCGAGAAATTCGATCCCCATCGCCACCAGGCGATTTCGATGGTGCCGGCCGAGCAAGAGGCGAATACGGTCGTCTCCGTGCTGCAAAAGGGCTATGTGATCGCCGATCGCGTGCTGCGTCCGGCGCTCGTCACGGTTGCGGCTCCGAAGTAAGCGGGCCCCTTGAAAACGCTGCGTCGGCACACATCTTGGGTGCAAGGTTGAATTGAGCGGGCGGCCGCGCGAAGCGCCGTCCCGTCGAAGTGATCGGAATATCTCGGAGAGTACGAAAAATGGGCAAGATTATCGGTATTGACCTCGGCACCACGAACTCGTGCGTGGCGCTGATGGAAGGCAACCAAGTGAAGGTGATCGAGAACTCGGAGGGCGCGCGTACGACCCCGTCGATCATCGCTTACATGGACGACAACGAAGTGCTCGTCGGTGCGCCGGCCAAGCGTCAGTCGGTGACGAACCCGAGGAACACGCTGTTCGCGGTCAAGCGCTTGATCGGCCGTCGCTTCGAAGAAAAAGAAGTGCAAAAGGACATCGGCCTGATGCCCTACAAGATCATGAAGGCCGACAACGGCGACGCCTGGGTCGAAGCCCACGGCGAAAAGCTCGCGCCGCCGCAAATTTCCGCGGAAGTGCTGCGCAAGATGAAGAAGACGGCCGAAGACTACCTCGGCGAGCCGGTCACGGAAGCCGTGATTACGGTGCCGGCGTACTTCAACGACAGCCAGCGTCAAGCGACGAAGGACGCGGGCCGCATCGCGGGCCTCGAAGTCAAGCGGATCATCAACGAGCCGACGGCAGCCGCCCTCGCGTTCGGTCTGGACAAGGCCGAAAAGGGCGACCGCAAGATCGCCGTGTATGACCTCGGCGGCGGCACGTTCGACATCTCGATCATCGAGATCGCCGACGTCGACGGCGAAATGCA
>NZ_JBQCDN010000142.1:0-24346 GCF_051961175.1 Trinickia sp.
ATTGTGCGGCTGCACCTGCGGTTGCGCTTGCCGCTGCTCGACGCGAGGTTCCGGCTGGGGTGGCACGTGCGGCGATTCGGCGCGCGGCTGCATTTGCGGCTGCGGCCGAGGCTGTTGTTCGGCCTGCCGCGGCGCCTGCGTACGCGGCTCGTTCATCGGCATGTGCTGCTGCGTGATGGGCGCGTGCGGTTGCGTCCATGTCGGCGCGGGCCGCGCGCCGGCCTGCTCGCCGTGCTGTGCCGGAGCGTTCATCGCTGGCGGGCGCGGCACGCCGTTGTTCGGTTGCGCGTGCTGCATCGCTGCGGGTGCGTGCGCCATCGCTGCGGGTGCGTGTTCCATCGCCGTGGGTGCGTGTTCCATCGCCGTGGGTGTGTGCTCCATCGCTGCGGGTGCGTGCTCCGTCGCCGTGGGCGCGTGCGGCGGCTCGCCGTGACTCGCTTCGGGGCGCGGTTGGGCGCCCGGCTGCTCGACGTGAGTCCCCGCGTTTGCCGGGCCGTGCATCGGCGTGATGACGGGCGAGTGCGTATTCACAATGCGGACGTCGTGCGCAGCCATCTGCGGTGCACGGGCGGCGAGCGGTGCCGCGGTCGCGGGCCGAGCGACGGGCGCCCCCGCTCCCGGCACGCGGCCGCCCGCTTGCGCGAGATGCGCGGCCAACGGATCGCGATAAACGGCTGGCGTGGCGGGTGCGCGCGTGGCGACGACAGGCCGTGCGGCGAGTGTTTGCGGCGGACGGTTAGCCGCGGGCCGAAGGCCGGGCGCGAAGCTTTGGCTGACCGGCGCGACGCCCGCTGCACCGGGGTTGATACGAGCGTTCTGCCATTGGCGCGGGTCCACATGCTGCGCGAAGTGCGCCACCGGCTTGCCGTGCACGAAGGCCGTTGCCGGTACCGCCGTGACGGCGCCCGGTGCGTGGTAGTTGATATACGTGTTATGGATATTGTTGATGTTCGTAATGTTGTTGATGTTGACGTTATGGTTATTGACGATGACCGTCTGGTTCACGCGCTGGTAATAGCGCGGGCTCCAGCCGCCCCATCCGGGATGCCACACTTCGCCGGGGCCGAGCGGGAACCAGGCGAGCCCGGCTGTTGCCGCGCCGCCGATCGTCAGGCTCACGCCCCAACTGACACCACCACCGCCGCCTCCGCCGACAAAGGCGACGAGCGCGGGCGCGTAGACGGGCGGCTCGCTGATGACACGCGGCCCGGGCACCCAGCACCATGACGAGCGCACGTACGCCCAACGCCCGTAGTGATAGGGCGCGAAGCCCCACGGGGCGTCGTCGATCCAGGTCCAGCCCCAAGGCGCGACCCAGGCCCAGTGACCGTCGTGATAAGGCGCCCAGCCAGCGGGCTCATGGTTGGGGACCCAAACTGCGCCGTATTGAGGATCGTCGCTCCAGGTCCCGTTCGCATCGAGATCCTCGTAACCCGGCATCTCGCGCGAAACATAACGGGCGGACACGGACCGGTCTTCGGCTCTATCGCGGTTGGCGGCCCATTCGTCGAAGGGATCGGGCGCCGGGGTTTCGGCGACGGACGCTTCCTGCAGGTCGGTTCCGGCGAACGTGATTTGCTGGCCGGCTTCGACGGGCACTTGGCCGTTGTTGCCATAGGCCGTCAGCGCACCGCTGCGGACAGTGACCGTGGTCGTGCTGCCGTCGGGCGCGACATCGACGCGGTAATCGCCGGGGCGCGTGACGCCTAGCGCGACATTGGGCGTATCGATCTCGTATGACGTGCCGCTCGGTACTTCGCGCACGCGAGTCGAGAGCGTGCCTTGGGCGACCTTCAGCTGCGCATTCGTGTCATCGAGGTTCATGACGTCGAGGCTCGTCGACGAGCCGAGCCGCACCGCCGTCGAACCGATATGCAGCTCCGAGCGCGCGTTGGCGTCGTTCCAGAGTTGGTCCCCTGTCGTCAGCGGACGGTTCAGGGCCGCGTACGACCAATCGCTCGCGCCGGCTGGTTCGGTCGTTACCGCGCCGGCCATGTAGTTCAAGCGCGCGACACGTCCCGGCGGATCGCCCGATTGCGTGACGGGTGCGCCATCGGGCGCAGGCGGCGTCTGCGCAAAGGCGACGCGTGCGGCAAAGGTCATCGGCGCCACGGCGAGCAGCGTATAGCTGGCAATACGTCGAAAACGCATAAGAGGCGAGGTAGCGGCGGTTTTCATAGGGGGCCCGTTATAGTGTCGGATCGCACGATGATCCTGACAGCACTGTAGCCCTACCGCGTGTATCAATGCGCTCCGTTTTGTAGCCGTCCGTTCCGGGCTGTAACGAAAAATATCGGCGCTTGTGCTAGGGCCTTCTGGTGGCCAGCGCAAGCCTGGAATTAGCGTGAACAGGCCCTTGTTGCTTCGGTCAGGCGGCAAGCAAGGCGTCAAACTGTTGCCGGCCGGTAGGCGTGATACGCAGCACGCGGGGCTTTTCCGCATGCTCCACCCAACGGTGCCCGGTCCAGTGATCGAGCAGGGCCGCGCCGAGCGCGCCGCCCAGATGCGCGCGGCGCTCGCTCCAGTCGAGGCACGTGCAGGCGAAGCGGCGTTTGCGCGTGCGCTGGGCGGTGACGTCGATGCCCCACTGCCCGAGCACGGCACAGCCTTCGGCGGTGGCTTCGACAGTGCCACCTTCATCGACGAGCCATCCGCGCGCCAGCAGATGATCGAACACGCGCACGGCCAATTCGCCGGCCATGTGGTCGTAGCAGGTGCGCGCGTAGCGCATGTCGAGGGGCACCGTGCGCGCAGCGGCTGGCGCGGAACGCACGGGCGCGCTCGCTTGCGCGAGATGCGCGAGCGCTTCGATCGCGGCGGCGATTTCGGGTGTCGCGATCCGGTAGTAGCGATGGCGCCCACGCACTTCGAGCGCCACCAACCCGCTCTCGGAGAGTTTGGCGAGATGGCCGCTGGCGGCGGACGGCGACAGGCCCGCGATGATCGTCAGTTCGCCGGCGGGCCTCGCGCTGCCGTCCATCAGCGACCACAGCATGGCGGCGCGTCCCGGATCGGCAAGCAATGCCCCGATGCGCGAAAGCCCGGGGAAGTGGGCTGTGTCGCGGTCGGAATCGGATGCAACGGTGGCCATGACGGTTCCTCGTGTTTTTCGTGTCTTCAATGACGGGCTGAGGGTTCCACTGTAATCGTTCGTTGCATTCAATGTTTCCGCCTTGAATGAAATGTCGATTGATGCTGCCCGCCGCGAGGCGAGCCCGCGTGGCGGCGCTAGAATGCCTTTTCCGCTGTTCCAGCGCGAGGGCAAGTTGATGAAAGCGTGGTTGGCGGCCGTTTTGGCCGCATGGTTATGTGTTGGGTGCGCGCACGGCGGGGCGCCGGGTGCTGGCGATGGCGGCAGCATCACGATGTACGGCACGATCGATCAAGGCGTGACGTTCCGCAAATAGCGGGCATCGCTGTGCGATTGGCAGGAATTGATGCATCATTGGCATTTCTGCCAACTCAGGCCGGGAGAGGATAAAGGCTGTCCTCACCATGCCAAGGGTTACCGATGCACGCTTCTTCCACCGCTGCACTGGCCAGCGAACGTGCGGGCCGCCGCGATGCGCGTGTCCTGGCGCTGTGTCAGGCGCTCTATACTTCGTCCGTTTCGATCGATCTGACGCTGACGGGGCTCGTCGGCTACACGCTCGCCGACGACAAGGCGCTCGCCACGTTGCCTTTCTCGCTGATCACCGTCGCAGCCGCGCTGACGACGATCTTCGCTTCGTTTCTGATGGCGCGTATCGGCCGCCGTGCGGGTTTTGCGATCGGGGCGGGCGTCGGTGCCGCGGGCGGCGCGATTTCCGTCCATGCGATCTTCGCCCACAGTTTCTGGCTGTTCTGTTGCGGGACGGCCACCGTCGGTGTCTTCCAGGCGTTCGCGCAGTACTACCGGTTGGCCGCGGCCGACGCCGTCGATACGCAACTGAAAAGCCGAGCGATCTCGACGGTGTTGACGGGCGGGGTCGTTGCAGCGGTGCTCGGGCCCGCGCTCGCCGCATGGAGCCGCGATTGGCTCGCGCCGGTCACCTTCGCGGGCTCGTATGCCCTCGTGACCGCGCTCGGCATGGCGTCGATGGCGCTTGTGCTCGTTGGCTACCGCAATGCGCCCGCTGTCACGACCGCTTCGGCCGCCTGCGCTTCATCGGCCGCGCATGTCGACGATTCGCGCGCGCGCCCGCTGACGCAGATCGTCAGGCAGCCGATATTCCTGGCGGCGCTGGCCAATAACGCGCTGGGCTACATGGTGATGATGTTCGTCATGACGGCCACGCCGATCGCCGCGGTGGCATGCGGCCATACGATCGGCGATGGTGGGCGGATCATCGAATGGCATCTTGTCGGCATGTACGCCCCTTCGTTTTTTGCCGCGCGTTTGATCGCTCGCTTCGGCGTGCTCAGGATGATCGGCGCGGGCATCGCGCTGTCGGCCGCGTGTGGCGCGATCGCATTGTCCGCCACGGACCTTCCGCATTTCTACGTGGCTCTGGCTTGCCTTGGTGTGGGCTGGAACTTCATGTTCGTCGGCGGCACGACGTTGCTGGCGCAATCGTATCGCGCCAGCGAGCGCGCCAAGACGCAAGCGACGAGCGAGTTCACCACCTTTGCCTGCACGGCGCTGGCCTCGCTGACGGCGGGCCAGTTGCTCGCGCGGTTCGGCTGGTCGGTGGTGAGCGCGTCGATTTTTCCCGCGCTTGCCGTTGCCGCCTGTGCAACGCTCGCTTTTGCATGGTCGCGCTCGCGGACGAGTGCGGCCGCCGCAACCGGGCTCTCTTGAAATCAGCGATATCGATGATCATAAGGACACCTGAATAATGACGCCGGCCACTTCCCCCGTTCGCCAGATCGTCTTTGCGGTCGCGCCGCATCTCGTGCTGCTCGACGCGTGCGGTCCGCTCGAGGCGTTTTGGCGAGCTGAACTCGAAATGCGTCAAGCGTGCAACAGCGTAGGCGACGAGCGCGTCGCTTACCGAACGCGCGTAGCGTCGATCGAAGGCGGGACGCTCGAGACGCATGTCGGGTTGCCGATCGTCGTCGAACGGCTGGAGGCGCTGGAGGACGAACCGATCGATACGGTGATTGTCGCGGGGACGTTTGTCGCCGATCAAATGGTGCTGGATATGCCGCTCGTGAAATGGCTCGAGCGGATCGCGCCGCGCGTCCGGCGCGTCTGCTCGGTCTGCGTCGGCGCGTTTTACCTGGCCGCCGCGGGTTTGCTCACGGGCCGCCGCGCGACGACTCACTGGCGCAGTGCAGACGAATTGGCGCGCCGCTTCCCGGCCGTCCGGGTCGATGCCGATCCGATCTTTATTCGCGACGTGAGCGACGGACGGGCCGTATGGACGTCGGCCGGCGTGACGGCCGGCATCGATCTCGCGCTCGCGCTGATCGAAGAGGATTTCGGCCATGCGCTGGCGATGCTGGCGGCGCGCCGCCTCGTGGTGTTCATGAAGCGCCCCGGCGGTCAATCGCAATTCAGCGCGACGCTCGATGCGCAGCAATGCGCGAGCGGCGAGTTCGATGCGCTGCACGCCTGGATGGTGGCGAACTTGCGCGGCGATCTGTCGGTGGAGCGGCTTGCCGAACGAGCCCGTATGTCGGCGCGTACCTTCGCGCGGCGCTATGTCGAAACGGTGGGGCGGACGCCGGCTAAAACGGTGGAAGCGCTGCGGCTCGAAGCGGCGGCGCACTCGCTCGCGCAGTCGCGCCGGCCGATGAAACGGATCGCACTCGATTGCGGTTTCGGTACCGAGCAGAATCTGAGGAGGGCATTTCTCAGACGCTTCGGCGTGCCGCCGCTCAGCTATCGCGAGCGGTTTGCACCGCTCGATGCGGCGCGGCAAAGTTAGGCGGGCCGCATACCGGGGCATGCCGCTGAGCCGCACGAGGGCTCAGCCGCGCCGTGCCAATATTGTCCCCCGTATAATCGGCTCCTTCTTTAGTTGCGCGAACGCGCACCACCGGAGCCACGATGAGCACCCCCTCGACCCCCTTGGACCGTTCGGAAACCACGTTCCGTTTTCTTGCCGAGCCGACTTCCGTCAATTTCGGCGGGAAGGTGCACGGCGGTGCACTGATGAAATGGATCGACGAGACGGCCTATGCTTGCGCGGCGGTGTGGTCGGGCCGTTATTGCGTGACCGTCAGCGTCGGCAATATTCGTTTTCGCCGGCCGATTCTCGTGGGTAACCTCGTCGAATTGCGCGCGCGCGTGGTGGCAACGGGCCGCACCAGCATGCACATTCATGTGACCGTGCATGCGGGCGATCCGAAGAGCGGCCAATTGCGGTTGACGACCGATTGCCTCGTCGTGTTTGTGGCTGTCGACGAGAACGGCACGCCGATCCCCGTGCCGCCGTTCGAGCCGCAGACGGATGAACAGAAGCGCGTGGCGAAATACGCGATGGATGTTAAAACCGCGCTCGATGCGATCGTCGAACTCAAGCCGGAGGAGATGGCGAAGGGGAACATCTGAAACGAGGGGGATGACGTGCTTCGCCTCCGCCGTCACCCTGTATCAGGGCCCCGCACCGGTTAGTCCGCGAGCATGGCTTCGTGCTTCAACCCCAGCATGAAGCCGCCCCAATGCCGCCCGCCGACGAATACCGGCTTCGATATCAGCACGAAAATATCGCCGACATCGCGCACGTACGCCTGAAACAGAAATTCACGCGTGTCGTCGCCGCATTTCAACAGCATGGGATTGCCGTTGTGAAACCGCTTGTCGCGCGAGTGGGCGAGGTTGTGCGCGTGGTCTTGCGTCTGCGGCTGACAGTATTTGCTGACGTGTGTCGGCGGGTAGGTCTCGCCTTTCGTCACCATCACCGCCAGATCGCAGCCCGGTATGCTCGCCGCCAGTTCATCGTAGAACGGCCGAAAGCGCTTTTCGAACGCTTGATCGTACGACGTACGGTACTGCGTCGGATTCGTATTGGCGATCGGTTTGTAGTGCTTGTCGAAGACGTCGAATCCCTGCCGCTTTAGATCGGCGAGCATCGCTTCGCACCGGGCCGCCCCCGCATTCAATTGCGCGACCACGCGGCCGAACGCGCCGTCGCCGGTGCGCATCCGCCCGAATTCTTCCATCACCTGCTCGGACGAATGCGTCAACGTCCGTGAGGTTTCGATGCAGGTCTTCATCAAAGCCGACATCTCGTCCGACAACAGGCGCATCTCGGCGGCGTTGTTGTGAATCTGATGATTGTTATCGGCGAACGTTGCAACCGCCTGGCTGATGGCACCGATTTCCTCGGATACGCGCGCGCTTCCGTCGGCGAATCCAGCGAGCTGTTCGGTCGCCCCTCCGATGACGTCACAACTGGCGTCGATGCTGGCCGAAATGGCCTCGGCTGCCTCCGACGTCTGCCGCGACTGGGCGCGAATCGTTTCGATCTGCGCCGTGACTTCGGCGGAGAGCGTGCGGGTGCGTTCGGCCAGTCTTCTGACCTCGGCGGCGATCACTGCAAAGCCGCGCCCCGCTTCGCCTGCGCGCGCCGCCTCGATCGAGGCGTTCACAGCGAGCAGATTGGTTTGACTCGAGATCGAGCCGATTTCGCCGACTACGCCGATGATGGACTGCGTGCCCTCCATCAATTTGCCGATGTTTGCATTGAACGCCGTCATCGTTTGTGCCGCGCTTCGCGCTTTGTCATTCGCGGAGGTCATATCGGTTCGCGTGCTCGCCAGTCCGGCTGCGAGATCGCTTGCGACGCCGGAGATGATGTCGACGCTGCGGCGAATCGAGTCGACTTCGCTTGCGCTGCGCTCCGTCGATGCGAACATTTTTTGCGCCAGCTCCGCTTGCTTGCCTGCGCGCTCGTTCGCGTCTTTCACTTCCTTGCCGATCTGCGCGGCCTGCACGGCGACAGCGGTATTGTGCTTGCGGATCACGCGCAGCAGGACGGCCTGCCCCGCACCGGCCGCGAGCACCAGCGCACGCAGTACGCCACCGCTGCTCGTTTGAAAGAGGCCCCTCATCACTGGGTCTCCATGGTAGCGTCAGCCGAGACGGCTGCGTCGATGGGAGCGGCGCGCGATCGGGATTCCGAAGCCGCGGGAGAGGCTACCGGCGTGAGCAGAGCCGGGTGTTCGTCGCAGAACGTCTGCCCGGCCTGATAGCCGGCATCGAACAACAGCTTCATGTTGGACGCCGACCAATCGAGCATCTTCGGCCAGTGGTTCTCGGGAATGTGCGCGGTCAAATTGACCTTCAACAATTTGCGCTTGGGCTTGCCGGTCGCGGCATCGATGTTGTGCTGCAATTCGAACAGGCGTACGTCGTCCTTCGATAATTGCACGAGCGGGTTGATGATCGAATGGACCCACGAGTCGTAGAGCGAGCGCGGCACCCGGATCAGCTTGTCGAGGCCGAGGATGTCGAATACGACCAGCGTGTCGAGATCTCGATGAATCCCGGGTGCGGCGGGATCATCGGATACCAGCGCCTTGAAGTTGATCGTATCGATCGCGGAACCTTCGATGTATTCGTCATCGCCGATCCGATACGGCGGATAAATCATCGGGAAGGCGAACGCGGCCTGCATGTGTTCGACGGTGATCGCGTCTTTACCCCAGATCGTCATCTCGCCGCGTGTCGTGTTGTAGGCGTTGATGTAGAACTCTGGTGCGATGTTCGGCACGGCGGAGAAGTCGACCGCTTGTGCGGCGAACGGCAAATGGGCGCACATGCCGCGGCTGTTCGCGGTGAGATCCGTGGGGCTCATGGCGGCGAAGCCTAGTCGCAGCCAGTCGGCCCATGGACCTTGCATGTAGCTTGACGAGAAGGTATCGAACAGCGGCCGCGTGAACGGCGACGCCAGCAGCGCGTTGCGATAGCTGGCGGCGGCAGCGCCGGGCTTCATGAAAACTTTGTAGTTGATCGGGAACCAGTCGTAGATTGCATCGTCGACACCGACGTTCTGCCACTGCGTCAGCGCGGCGCGCGGGTCGCCTCCGGCCGGCGCCGCGTATAGCAGCCCCATTAGCGCGCCGGCACCGGCGGTCGAGATCACGTCGAACGAGATTCCTCGATCGATGAAGGCGACCAGAGCGCCCGCCACGAGGCTTGAATTCGGCGCGCCTCCGCTGATCAGCAGCGCTTTTTTGCCCGATGCAGGGGGCACCGCGGCACGGCGTGCGGGAGCGGCTTTGGATGCGGGACGAGTGGCCATGCGAACTTCTCCGTTGGCGGGTTGGGTCGTACACGATTCGATATCGTCGAAGCTCATTTACGGCAGTAAATGGCCGATTCTTTAGTGCGGTGCACAACAGGCGTCCTGCTTGGGCGTGAGCGAACCCAATCAGGAGAGCGATGGCAAAGGGAGATCGTCCCAGTACGACTGGAGCGCGTGCCATTCAAATGGCGGGCGCGAACCGATGCGTCTATATCAAAGCCAAAAAGCAGCTTCGCTATTCGTATCGATCGAATGGCGGGAATTATTTCCATCCCTTCAAAATGCCTGCGGTAATAAATGCTGCTTCGGTCGATTTGACATCGTTGAATGGGACTGATAACGTGCGGCATCCAATTTTTGCGCGTGCGTCGTGGGTCCAAACGACACGTATGGGCCCGCCGGCGGGGCGTTGCACGTTAGCTGCGCGATAGCCATTGAAGAATCGTTGTATGTGGGCGGATGGCCCGCGGGCTGACGTCAACGTCGACTAACTCGAAATTTTTGTCATCGGCTTTTACTCCGTTGTCCTTTAGGCTGTGCGCTTTCTGCGGTGGCGCTGCTCGAGCGTGTGGCGACGATCTATCCCCTGGCGATTCGGCAAGCGACACCTGACTCGGCTAGTACGCAGCTTATTTCGAAGACGACGACCTGCAATCGTGGATGGAAAAGTGCACGTTTGGCAAATCGGCGAATAATCCACCGTGGTCTGCTGGCAAGCAGCACGAGGGGTTCGAGAAAGCATTGAAGTCCCTTGGGCAAGCGGAATGATCGCGGAAGAGACAGTAGGTGTGCCGGTGTTGCTGCGAGGCCATATTCGTAATTTGCGAAAGACGCGGTGTAGTCGGGATTTCGTGTTTACAGAGGCTGATCGTACGAAGATGGGTGCCACAGCTATCGCGGCCGGTTTGGCCGGACTCGGAGGGGTGGCCGCTGGGTTGGGCGCTATGGCGGTAGATACATCCGAGGAAGCGGATCTGCTTGAGTTTGAAATCGAGGGCGTACCTGTGAAAGCATGGGTATGGGTGTCGGTGTTCGCGGATGGCGACGATGTCGAGGTCGTCGCGGAGCGTGCTGACGATACGTGGGTTGGATACGGTATTCGTCGCGTGACCGATCGAATCGTTGCCTTGCATCCGCATTGCAGCAGAGGGAGGTTTGCGCACTACCGCGCCTCCGCGCGCTGGTGGTTCAGACTGACCGCTGGCCTCCTCATCTTCATGTATGCACTGGTTACAGTTTTGGCTTTGCTTCAGTCGGCGAGCAACTGGACTGGGCTTCTGCAAGCTGGTGCGTTGGGTAGCGCGGGGCTCGCCCTGATACTGGGCATCATCGCCTATCGAATCTCAAGAAAATATGCCGGTTTCGTTAGTCTCGCAGAGAAGATATTCGAAGTGTTTGGTTGGTCGGACGTGAAAAATATCGATTTGCCGGCAATCACGAAAAAAGACAAGAAACCAGGAGATCCGGGCGGTCTTGGCATCTTGTTCTTTCGCTATTGAAACGCCGCACTGACCTGCCGGTCAGCCTTGTCACGCACGTCGTAACCTGAGCGTCGCGTTCACAAGAATCACTTTGTGTTGCATATCGCAGAGTGCGAACAACCTCTCCCTCTCGCCGAGGGACATCTCGCACTCATTTTTGCTATCGCTTCACGCCGTAGCGTTCAAAAAACAAAAGAGGGCCCACATGTCGTCAGAGCAACCCGTTGTCACCGATCTCCTGTCCTGGCGCGCTGCGTCGAAGCGATCGTCGCCTCGTTGGCCCGCGTTAATCGGTGTTTCCGGAACGATCGTCATGTTGGCCAATCTCGCGTTGAGCGGCAACCACACGCTGGATTTCGGCTCCGTGGAACTGGACCTATTCGCAGCCGCCTGTATTTTTGGCTGTTTGGCGTTCGCGACTTTTCCGGTCGCGTACAACGACACGGGGCGGCTGTTGCGCGGTCAGCCCAGGCTTTCCGCTGGGAAAAAGTGGTTAATTTGTATCGGGCTTTTTCTCTGCGCGCTCGTCGTGAGTCCGACGTTTTCGGTCGCGATTGCGAGGTTCGACCTGATGCATCAAAGCCGTATCACCTGGACAAAGCGATCGCTGTTGGAGTCGTTCAAGCGGCCCTTCTACAGTCGGGACGAGCTGACCTGGGCGCAGAGGTACAACGATGTCCGTTATGTTCCGTCCCGGGTGGTTTGCCCCAACTACAGCGTTCGGCTTTACCCGCTGTTCGGCGTAGACCGCGATGACAATTGGCCGGGCGTGATAACGAACACAATGACCGACCTCAACGGTGGGACAGCCGCCCCGGACCCCGATGTCCTCAAATTTGCCCTGTCGCTCTGCGAGAAGGAAGGGCTGCCGATGCTCAACGCCGGTTACACGAAGGAAGCGGCGCTGATGAGTGGGAATGTAGATCTTTTTTTTACACGGCTAGCTGAAGAACACGACCACGACGGTGGCGCATGGAACGAGGTGGTACTCGAGGACGCTCAGGTCCCGCCCGACATCATGCGGAAAGTCGAAGCACTGTTGGCGGCGGATCGCGATCACGTGTCCGACTACACGGATTTCAACCTGTCTGACGCAGCGCCGGTTGCGCGCGGAGCGAAGCCAGCGGTCGCAGGCGAGCCGGATGTGGTGCGTCGCTTGAAACCGCTCGCGATTGCGGCGGCACTCGGACGCACTAAAGAAGCTGAGCGTATCAAAGCGGCGCAATGAAATGCGTAGAAGGCCACAACCATGATGAATCTAATCCGCCTAGACGACGACACCGACCACGGTGGCAAGGTCATCACCGCGTCGACCACCATGCGTTTCGACGGCCGCTTCGTTGCGCGTAAGGGCGACGAGGTATCGTGCCCAAAGCACCCCGACGTGAAGCCCAATGTGATTCTCGACGGTGACGCATCGATGACCGACGCGGGCATTCCCATTGCCCGCCACGGCGACAAAGCCACATGCGGATGCACGCTCATTTCGAGTTTGGCGAGCGGATCTTAGGGGGCGTTACGGTCCGCATTCCTCGCTACGCAAAGTCACCTTCATCGGTCCGACGCTCATCCGCCCGGACCGACTCGGATTGTCTTGGCGGGAGTAGGCGGCCCGTTCGATCAACCCCGCCCCGTCATATCCTCAGGCCGCACCCACTCATCGAACTGCGCCTCGGTCACAAACCCGAGCGCGAGCGCCGCCGCCTTCAGCGTCGTCCCTTCCTTATGCGCCTTCTTGGCAATCTGCGCCGCCTTGTCATAACCGATGTGCGGATTGAGCGCCGTTACCAGCATCAGCGATTCGTTCAGCAGCGTATCGATTCGCTCATGATTCGGCTCAATACCGACGGCGCAATGATCGTTGAAGCTTTGCGCACCGTCCGCTAGCAAACGAATCGATTGCAGCACGTTATGCGCGATCATCGGCCGAAACACAGTCAGTTCAAAAGTGCCGCTCCCGCCGCCGACATGGATCGCCACATCGTTGCCGAACACTTGGCAGCAGAGCATCGTGAGCGCTTCGGATTGCGTCGGGTTGACCTTACCCGGCATGATCGAACTACCCGGCTCGTTCTCGGGAATCGAGATCTCACCCAAACCACAGCGCGGGCCGCTCGCGAGCCAGCGCACGTCGTTGGCGATCTTCATCAGGCTCGCCGCCACCGTCTTTAAGGCACCGTGCGCAAACACAAGCGCATCGGCTGCCGCCATCACTTCGAATTTATTCGGCGCGCTCACGAACGGCACGCCTGTCGATTGGGCAATCGCCGCGGCTACTCGCTCCGCGAATTGCGGATGCGCATTGAGCCCGGTGCCGACGGCCGTACCACCTTGAGCCAACTCATACAGATGCGGCAGCGCCGATTCGACATGAGCGATCCCATGCGAGAGTTGAGCCGCATAACCCGAGAACTCTTGGCCCAGCGTCAGCGGCGTCGCATCCTGCAGATGCGTGCGGCCGATCTTGACGATGTCCGCGAATGCGCGCGCCTTGGCGTCCAGCGTGTCCCGCAAAGTCGCGAGCGCCGGCAGCAGATGTTTGACGATGCCGTTCGCGGTGGCCACATGCATCGCCGTCGGAAAGACATCGTTCGACGATTGGCCGCGATTGACGTCGTCGTTCGGATGCACCTTGCGCCCTTCGCCGCGCTCGCCGCCGAGCAACTCGCTCGCGCGATTGGCGATGACCTCGTTCAGGTTCATGTTCGTCTGCGTGCCCGAACCCGTTTGCCAGACCGCCAATGGGAATTCGCCGGCATGGCGGCCGTCGATCACTTCGTCGGCCGCTTGCATGATCGCGCGCGCTTTCTCCTCGGGCAACACGCCGAGCGCAAGATTGACCTCCGCCGCGGCGCGCTTGATGACGGCGAGCGCGGTGATGAGCTCTGGCGATTGCTTTTCGGTCGAGATCTTGAAGTTAAGCAGCGAGCGCTGCGTTTGCGCGCCCCACAAGCGCGCGGCCGGCACGGCGATTTCGCCGAACGTGTCGCGCTCCATGCGATGGTCTTCGGTCATTTGCTTGAGCTCCGGTACGAAAAGAACGATGCGAGGACGATTCGACGAGTTCGGCTCGCCGCGTTTGGGGCGGAAACACGCTTAACGCAAGCCTAAAGCTGCGAGTCGATCGGCAACAGCAAGAATAGACCTGTGAGCACGTTGCGGACGAGGCCGGCCTCGGGGTCCAACGTCCACGTATGCAGATGCGAGCCTGTGGCGTCGTGTTCCTCGCCGGTCCACTCGAGGCCCGAACCGTGCTCGCCGAGCGCTTCCTGCTGGGCCTGTTCGCTCGGCGAAGCGAGCCTGACACGATAGCTGACGGCCGGCGACATCGCCTGCTCGATCAGCTTGGCGACTTGACCCGCAAGGACGGGGCTATCGATGACGAGCGCCAGTTCGCTGTTCAAATGGGCCGATCGAGGGTCGAAGTTGAGTGAACCGATGACGAGCGTGCGGCGGTCGATCACATAAGCCTTCGCATGCAGGCTCGCGCGCGATTGCGAACCGGCGAAGAAGCGCGAGTGTTCTTGCTGCAGCGGCTGGAATTCGTATAGTTCGACGCCGTTTTTCAGCAACGGTATGCGATACGGGCTGTAGCCGGCTTGCACGGCAACGGCATCGGTCGAAGCCATCGAATTCGTCACGACGGCAACGCGCACGCCGCGCTGCGTGAGTCCCGCCAGCAATTTGACGCCGGCATCGTGCGGGACGAAGTAGGGCGACAGCAACAGCACCTCGTGCTGCGCGCCGCGCAGCAGTTCGGCGAGTTCCTGCATCGGCGGGCTGCGATAGTCGTCGTCGGGGGCGGTGATCTTCCTCGGCGAATCGACGGTAAACGTCGCGTGCGCCCAGACGAGCCCCATTTGCTCTTGAGCGATCTGCTCCGATAGCGGCGCCGCCTGCAACGGCTTGGCGCCGACAGCCTGCGCTTGGGTCTGCCAATGCGCCCGCAATTCAGCGCGCGTGGCGCGCAGGTCGCCGGCTTCGTAGCTATGCTTATCGACCACGTTCAACGGGTAGGCACCCGCGCTGTTCCAAAACGCGTCGAAGCTCTTCGATACGTCCTTGACGATCGGGCCGGCGGAGAGCACGTCGAGATCGCGGAATTGCAGTTTGGGGCTGGCGCTGAAGTACTCGTCGCCGAGATTGCGGCCGCCGACGATCGCCACTTCGTCGTCGGCAATCATCGCTTTGTTGTGCATGCGGCGCGTGAAGCGATCGATGCGCGTGAGGAACGATTCGGTGCGGGCGAAGACACTCGAGCGTGTGCTGCCGAACGGATTGAAGATGCGCACCTCGATGTTCGGATGCGTCGAGAGCGCGGCCATCAGGCGCCGGGTGTCCTTGAAGTTCAAGTCGTCGACGAGCATGCGCACGTGTACGCCCCGATCGGCCGCGTAGAGCGCGGCTGCAAGCAGCAAGCGGCCCGTCGTGTCCTGGGCCGCAATGTAGTACTGCAAATCGAGTGTCTTGGTGGCGGCGCGGGCCAGGGCGATTCTCATTTGCAGCGCATCGGTGCCGTCGGTCAACAACCGGAAGCCCGATTGCCCGCCGTGCGCGGCGACGAGCGGGGCCAGAGCAAGGCCGAGCGGCGTGGCGCCCGGATCGCGCAGGGCATGGGAGTCGGGGCGGTTCAGCGAGGTGGCCGGGGGCAAGCTCGTGCAAGCAGCCAGACATGCGACGAACAGCAGTGCGATCCAGCGCGCGACACCAGGGAAAAAGGCGCGCGCGTAGCATGGCAGATGCCCGCCGCGCGTATCGGCAGCCCGGCGGTATGCGGCTTGTGGGCAGGCGGCTCGCGGCCGCAACCATTGCTCATCGAACACGTCGGACCCTTCCTTCGCTGACGAATGCGCCGCCCCCGAGCGTACGCTCGTCCCGGCGCCCATAGCTGCATTTTATGAGAAGCCGGCCCGCATTACCCGGGAAGCATGCGCGCGCCGTGGTGCGGCGCTCGCTCGTTCGGCGTTTTCCCTTGCGTGTTCGCTAAAAAAAGAATGGCCCGCCGAAGTGCGCGGGCCAAAGAACACCCTGTCAGAAGAGTCCGTGACCATCCTAGGCGCCTTGCCCGCACGGCTCAACCAATAAAGGATGCTTTGCATATCAGGCGTTCCGATGCGTCCAGCCCCTGCGCGCGTCCCTATACGCGCGGATGGCGCGTGCGCCGGTCGAAACGCAGCGTCATCAGTACCGCGACGCTCGCGAGCCCGGCGGCGAGCCCCCACCAAAGGCCGCGCGGGCCTAGTCCGGCGTGGAACGCGAGGACATAACCCGTCGGAAAGCCCACGGCCCAGTAGCCGAACGCGGCGGCAAGCATCGGCACGCGCGTGTCCTTGAGCCCGCGCAGGCAGCCGGAGCCGATCGTCTGCATGCCATCGACGATCTGAAACACGGCGGCCACCCCGAGCAGCGAAGCGGCGATCGAAATGGTCTGCGCATTGGCCGGGTCGTCCAGTTTCAGGTACAGGCCGATGATGGCGCGCGGCGCGACGACGAACAACAGCCCCGTCATCGACATGTAGGCGACCCCGAGCCCGAGTGCGACGAAGCCCGCATGGCGGGCGGCGACGGGGTTGCCCGCGCCCATCCAGTAGCCGACGCGCACGTTTGCCGCCTGGCCGATCGCAAGGGGCACCATGAAGGTGACGGAGCTGACGCTCAGCGCGACCTGGTGGGCGGCGAGCGGTTTTTCGCCCATGAGACCGATGAACAGGCCCGCGCATAAAAACAGCATCGATTCGACGCCATAGGTGATGGCGACGGGCCAGCCGATCGCGAACAATTCGCTCATGAGCGGCATCGTCGGCCGTTTGGCGACGACGAAGTGCTTGAAGCGCGGCCGCCCGTGCAGCAGCGCGACGAGCGTGATGGCGCTGAGCCACACGGTGATCGTGGTCGCCGCGGCTGAACCGAGCATACCGAGCCGCGGCAGGCCCCACGCACCATGGATGAGGCCATAGTTGAGCACGCCGTTGAATACGACGCTGACGAGCGCCACCCAGAGCAGCCGCTTGGCCGCGCCGATGGCGGGCAGGAATGAACGCATCATGCCGACGCCGACGAGACTGCCGAGTGATGCGAAGCGCAGCACGCCGGTGTACGCGCCGACGTCGCGTGCCAAGGTGGCCGGTTCGCCGAACGCGAGCAGGATCGGTTGGGCGAACGAGAGCAGCAAAAAAGCCGGTACGGAAAGCAGCACCGACAACGCGAGCCCCGTCCAGTAAATGTGCGGTACGCGGTGCTCGGCTTGTGCGCCGCGGGCATTGGCGACGGTCACGCTCACCGAACTCAACACGCCCTGCAGCAGCGTGACGATGACGAAGAAGATGCCGGCCCCGAGGCCGCCGGCGGCGAGCGCGTCGGCGCTCAGCGAGCCGAGCAGGATCGTATCGGTGACGCCCATCGCCATCTGCGAAAGCTGTGCGATGGCGAGCGGCGCGGCCAGGCGGGCCGTATCGGCGGCGTGGCGGGAAAGCGGCGGCGGGGCCGACGCGGCGGCCCGGGTGAAGGACTGTGACATGGCGAATCGATCGAGGCGCGGCGGGCCCATCGGCGCAGCGCGCGGGGCCCGGATTGTTTTCGTCGGAAAGAAAGAGCTTATTGCTTCCCGGCGTGCCTGTCGATGGTGCATGGACCAGTAGCCGGACATTCGGCTGTTTGTTGCCCGACTCCCTGGGCGACCGTTACGCCCCGAACGCCAGCCACGTTTCCCGCGGCGTAGTGCGCGTCCGCCATTTCACACCTTATGCCGACCTCTATCGAGATTATCGAGATTGCTGGCGTCGATATTGAGATAAGGGGTGCAGTGTGCGCGTCAAGCCTTCTCGTGAACCGCGATGCGCGTATCTCCGAGCATCACCACCTGGCCCGCGCGGATCTTGCACGTCTTGCGCAGCTCGACGCGGCCGTCGACTTTGACTTCGCCCTCTGCAACGAGCCCCTTCGCCATCCCGCCGGTATCGGCCAGGCCCATCAGCTTGAGCAGATTGTGCAGTTCGACGTAATCGCCCGTGAGCGTGAAATTGAGATTGGCCATGGCGATTGCCGGCATGCGGCGCGAGAGCGATCAGGGCAGGCATCATAAGCCACGCGGCCACCCGAGCGAAAGAGACGTGCAGTGTTTCTCGCAACCGCTTGCGAGCCGACCTTGTATGCCTATACAGTATGCAGGTTCGCCGCTCGCGCATTCGCACGGCCGGCGTGCATTTCGTTCGAACGATCAACCGTGTTGCCGTGTCCCTAATTTCTTGCAGTGTTCAGCCGGAACGTTCCGTGCCGAGCGCCCTCTATCTCGAAAAACTGAACGACGCCCAACGCGCCGCAGTAGAACACGGAATCGGCGATGGTGTCGGGCCGGGCGGGCCGCTGCTTGTCATTGCGGGAGCAGGGTCGGGCAAAACCAATACGCTCGCGCACCGCGTCGCCCATCTGCTGGTGCGCGGCGTCGATCCCAGGCGGGTGCTGCTGCTCACGTTCTCGAGGCGCGCGGCGCAGGACATGACCCGTCGTGCCACGCGAATCGCCGCGCAAGCACTCGGCACGCGTGCGGATCTGGCGCAGGCACTCGAGTGGACCGGTACATTCCATGGCGTCGGGGCGCGCTTGCTGCGGGAATACGCGGAATCGATCGGGCTCTCGCCCGTGTTCACGATCAACGATCGCGAAGACTGTGCCGATCTGATGAACGTCGTGCGTCACGAGCTCGGGCTTTCGGCCAAGGAACGTCGCTTTCCGGTGAAGGGGACATGCCTCGCGATCTACTCGCGCGTCGTGAATACCGGTGCGACGTTGTCTCACGTGCTCGAGCACGCGTTCCCCTGGTGCCGCGAATGGGAGCCGGATTTGCGCGCGCTGTTCGCCGGCTACGTCGCGGCCAAGCAAGCGCAAAACATCCTCGATTACGACGATTTGCTGCTCTACTGGGCACGCATGGCGGCCGAGCCGTCGATCGCCGCCGATCTCGGCGCGCGCTTCGATCATGTGCTGGTCGACGAATATCAGGACACGAACCGCCTGCAGGCCACGATCCTGCTGTCGATGAAGCCCGACGGGCGCGGGCTCACCGTCGTCGGCGACGACGCGCAGTCGATCTACTCGTTTCGCGGGGCGACGGTTCGCAACATCCTCGATTTCCCCGGCCATTTCACCCCCGATGCGGCACGCGTCACGCTCGAGCGCAACTATCGCTCTACTGCGCCGATTCTCGCCGCATCGAACGCGGTGATCGGATTGGCTGCCGAGCGTTTTACGAAGGATCTGTGGACCGACAAGGCCTCGGCGCAGCGTCCCCGGCTCGTCTCGGTCGCGGGCGAGATCGAGCAGGCGCGCTATGTCGTCGAAACGGTGCTCGAAGCGCGCGAGGCGGGGATGAAGCTCAAAGCACAAGCGGTCCTCTTCCGTGCGGCCCATCACAGCGCGGCGCTGGAACTCGAACTGGCCCGGCGCAATATCCCGTTCGTGAAGTTCGGCGGTTTGCGGTTTCTCGATTCGGTGCACGTAAAAGATGTGCTCGCCGTGTTGCGATGGGCGCAAAACCCGCGCGATCGGGTGGCCGGGTTCCGTGTGCTGCAGCTGATGCCCGGCATCGGACCGGCGACGGCCGGCCGCGTGCTCGATGCCGTCGCCGCTGCCGGCGTATTGCAGGCAGCGTTGAGCGCCTACGAGCCGCCGGCCCGCGCCGCTGTCGATTGGGGCCCATTCGCCGGATTGATGAGCGAAGTGGGCGCCTCACGCACGCCGTGGCCGGCCGAGTTCGAGCAAGTGAGGCGCTGGTACGAACCGCATCTCGAGCGCAACCACGAAGACGCGCCCACGCGCCACGCCGATATTTTGCAAATGGAAAGCCTGGCCGCGACCTTTCCCACGCGAGAGCGTTTCCTCACCGAGCTGACACTTGATCCGCCCGACGCGACGAGCGACGAATCGGGCGTGCCGCTCGTCGACGAGGACTATCTGATTCTCTCCACGATCCATTCCGCCAAAGGGCAGGAGTGGCGCAACGTGTTTGTCCTCAATGGGGTCGACGGCTGCATTCCGTCGGATCTCGGCACCGGCAGCCAAGAGGAGATCGACGAGGAGCGGCGGCTGCTGTACGTGGCCATGACGCGGGCGAAAGAGGATCTGCACATCGTCGTCCCTCAGCGTTTTTACGTCCACAACCAGAGCGCGCTGGGCGACCGCCACGTCTGGGCGTCGCGCACCCGCTTCATCCCCGAGCCGTTGCTTCCGCTGTTCGACGTCCACGCGTGGCCCCGCGTACCGAGCGTCGCGGCGCCAACGGCGACGGGGCTGGCCGCGGCCGCGAAGGCGCGCGTCGACATTGCCGCGCAGCTCAAAGCGATGTGGGATTGAGGGGCGCGCCCGTTGTTCCGCGAGCGCGTTACAAGCGTGAGCGCCATAGCGTGGCGGCCGCGCGGGCACGTCCGGCGTGTGCCGGCGGCTAGCGCGGCCGGCGCGGCTCGATGCGCGGCTGGGCCGGCCGGGCCGGTGCCATGAAGAAGTTGCGCATCCAGGCGGCCATGCGCGAAAAAATGTCGTAGGGCTCTTCGACAAAAATCTCGGGCTTCAGCAGCCGCAGATACTCCATGATCTGCTGCGCTTCCTGCTTTTGAAACGAGCCGTGCGCGAGCCCGAGCTTGAGCAGCCCGCGCAATTCGCCGAGCTTTTCGCGTGCCGTGCTGCCGACGCTCGTCTCGCAGGCGATCTTCGCTTCGTACACGCGCTGACGCAGCGATTCCGCGAGCCGCCAGGCGGGGGTCTGCATCTTTTCTTCGAGTGATTGGATGTCGCGCGCGGTCGATTTGATCTGCGCCGAAAGCGGATCGACGAGCGCGGCGTCGCCGCCCGCTTCCTTGACGATGGCCGTCGCCCAGTCGCGCGCAGCCTTTGCCACTTCATCGGAGGTCCATTCCGATCGCACGGCGAAGCTGAACCCGAATTCCTCGGCCTGACGCATCAGAATCGCGACGACGTCGGGGAACTCCTTCTCCAATGTGCGCTTGGCCCAGGCGTACTGGCCGCCTTGCAGCATCCGCTGCACGGCGTGCTCGGTGAGCGGCACCATGTTGTCGAGCAGCTTCGCGCGCAGGAAGTCTTCGAACGAAGGTGTCGCGAACTGCGGGTCGAGCTTGAGCGATACGCGCATGAAGGCTTCGAAGTCCTTCTGCAGCGAAGAGATCGTCTCTTCTCGAAGAGAAAGGGTAATTTGACCCATGGCTTGTCCTGATCGCGCGTCCCTGTCGCGGCGCCGCCGCGGCATTCGCGAGAGGCACCCTACGGCCGAGCCGGCCCGTTCGCCCCCAAAACTGGCGGGCCTGCTCGATGGCCGGCGCACTTTACGGTTTTTGCATGCGCGTTTCAGGCCGCTACCGACGCCTGGCGCCGGCGCGCCCCTGCGCCGCGCGGCCAAAAAACGCGCTTCGACTGATTAACGGCGGGCAGGCGCGGAACTTGAGGCCACCGTTGGAAAAAATAGTCGGACGATAAGAGGCGCCACCTTCAAGGGCCAGACGGACGAACTGGGCATACGAGCGCGCGCTACTGCAGCACCAAGCCTTGCCAGAGAAAGAACACCACGAGGCCGACGGCGATCGTCAGCAAGGGGCGGCGGGTCAAGGCAGATACGCCGCAGGCAGCCAGGGCGCCCACAAGCTGAGGGTTGCGTCAGGTGAGTTCCGGTGCACCGCCGTGGGGCGTCACGGCCATCGGGACGATGATGGCCGTCAACACCGTCACCGGGACGAAGCCTAGCGCCGTGCGCACGAGCGGGGGAAAGACGATGCGCTCGCCGAGCACGAATACCGTCGACCGGATCAAGAACGTGACGGCGGCCATGCCGAGAATCAGGACGACATAGTTCACGATGCGACCTCCGTTGCGCGGTGGGCGCATTCGGCGCGCGAGGCAACCGTGCGCCCGGCGCCTTCGCGGCGGCCGGCGCTCCCGGCGTGTTCCATATCGCCTTTCGGCCGGCCCGTACTGCCGCGTCCGGTCCCGCCGCTGGGGGCCCAAGGCCGCGACAGGACGACGCCGACGGCGACGCCCGCGGCCACGGCCGCCAGCAGGCCGAGCTTGTACGGTAGCCCGGCGCAGGCGAGGGCGACAATGCCCGCTGTCGCGGCCGAGGCGATATAGCGCAGTGAAACGAGCTGCGGAACGACGATCGCAATGAACGTCGCCACCATCGCAAAATCGAGCCCGAGCGATTGCAGGCGGGGAAACGCTGCGCCAAACAGCAGCCCGGCCAAGGTCCACAGCTGCCAGTTGACGTACATGGCGATGCCCGAGCCGAGGAAGTAATGTGGCCCGATCTGCCCCGGCGGGGCGTGACGATAGTGCCCGTAGGCGACCGCGAACACTTCATCCGTCAGCAAGCCGCCCAGCGCCAGCCGCCAACGCAAGGGCAGGCGCGCGACATACGGGGCCAGCGTCGCGCTGTAGAGCACATGACGGAGGTTGACGATGAGCGTCGTCGCCCAGATCACGGCAAAGCTGGCGTGCGCGGCGATCAGCCCCAGTGCGATGAACTGGGAGGAGCCGGCGAAGACGGCGAGCGACATGAACTGGCCATGCCAGGGCCGCAGCGGGCCCGCGGTGACAAGCGTACCGAAGATGATGCCGAACGGCGCGGCACCGACCATCATGGGGATCGTATCGCGGGCGCCGTCGGCGAATTCGTTGAGCGGGGTGCGCGGTTTCAATGGAAGTCCTCCTGCTTGGGCGCAGGATATCGCCCGCAAGAGGAGCGGCGCTTGTACGTTCTTGCTTCCGGGTTAGCCGGCCCCGGTCTGGCCGGCCTGCCACCGGCCCGGCGGGACGCCGAACATGCGCCGGAAGTGTCGCGTGAAGTGGCTCTGATCGGTGAAGCCGCACGCGGCGGCTACGTCCGCCACGGTGGCGCCTTCCCGCAAAGGCGCGAGCGCTCGCTGCAGCCGCAGTTGATTGCGCCAGGCGTGGGGCGGCATCCGCGTCGCGTGGGTGAAGAGCCGCGCGGCATGGAACGCGGAGAGGCCGACATCGGCGGCAAGCTCGCTGAGACTGAGCGGCACGGTCAGATCGGCGGCGAGCCGTTCCTTCATCAACGCGACGCGCGGCGGATCGGCGTTCGGCCGGCCCGCATCCGGATGGCTCAACGCATGGCGCACGATCAACGTCGACATCGCATCGATCAGCGCCATCTCCGCCGCGAGCGGGTCGCCCTGCAAAGGGCCGCCCTGCGGCGAACCGCTCAGGATTTCGAGCAAACGATGCGCGTGTGCGACGCGTCCGGCGAGGTCGGGATCGCGGATGACATCCGCGGGAAACCACAGCATCGGTTGCGGCGCGGAGGCGATATCGCCGGCCAGCTGGGCCATGAAATCGAGGGGGAGATAGAAGACGCGATAGCGCCACCCCGCCTCCATGGCGCGCGAGCCGGTATGGACTTCGCCTGGGTTGATGACCGGCACCGTACCGGCCTCGGCGACATGCTGCGCGCCTTGGTAGGCGTACATTTCCGCCCCGGCCTCGATGACGGGCACCGCATAGGCGTCATGCCAATGCGGCGAGAACTCGTGTTCGCGATATTCGGCGGTGAGCATGTCCCCGCCGGGTACGAGCGGCGAGCGCCAGTAGCGCGCGCAATCGCGGAAGCGGGGTTCGTCCATGGTCGAGAATCGAGCGGCGGGGCGGCGGCAGAGGCGGCTGTGCGCGTCAGCGCAG
The DNA here is from genome assembly GCF_051961175.1 of Trinickia sp. Lineage (GTDB taxonomy): Bacteria > Pseudomonadota > Gammaproteobacteria > Burkholderiales > Burkholderiaceae > Trinickia. Next base: position 23,354 of record NZ_JBQCDN010000142.1, read on the forward strand.
CGGAATCGTCATGCCGGCCGGCAGCGGGACGGCGCTGACGCTGTTCTTGGCGCTGCCCGATACGACCCGGTCGCTGTAGGTCAAGTACACGAGTGCGTTGCGCTTGGCGTCGGCGATGCGCACGACGTGCAACGTCTTGAAAATCAGCGACATGCGCTCGGTGAAGACGTCCGCCTGGCGCTTCACGGGGCCGGCGAACTTGATCGGGCCCACTTGACGGCAAGCGATCGATGCTTCGGTCGGATCTTCCGCAATGCCGAGCGTGCCCTTGATCCCGCCCGTGCGGGCGCGCGAGACGAAACAGGTGACGCCGGCCACATCGGGATCGTCATAGGCTTCGACGACGACGCGGTCGGAGCCCGTAATGCGGAAGTTCGTATTGACGCTGCCGATTTCCTCGCCATGCGCGGGCAGCGCGGCACAGGCCAGCGCGAAGCAGGTACTCATGACGATCGGAAGCGGCGAAAGGGCGAAACGGCTCATGGCGAAGTGGCGATGACTCGAAGAGGCAAAGGGGCCAAGGGGCGGCCAGGCGACGTTGCGTCGCGCGGCAAGAAGCTTTGCGACATCACGCAAACGGTATCACAACGGCTCGAGGCGGGCGTCGGGGCCGGATGGACGGTTCGCGATAGCGGATTCCCGGTAGCTGAAAGAGCCGGTGGCTAGGGGCGAAGTGGCGAAAGAGCGGGTAACGAAGCGCGCGGAGCGGCGACCCATGCAAAGCAAAAAGGGCCCGTCGCATGAACGACGGGCCCTTTCGCTAAAGCTCTTGGCTCCCCGACCTGGGCTCGAACCAGGGACCTACGGATTAACAGTCCGGCGCTCTACCGACTGAGCTATCGGGGAACAACGTGCTACGTGAAAATCGCTACTGCGTAAAAAAGCCCGTTATGACGAACGGGCTCTTCCATTCATTCTTTGGCTCCCCGACCTGGGCTCGAACCAGGGACCTACGGATTAACAGTCCGGCGCTCTACCGACTGAGCTATCGGG
>NZ_JBQCDN010000143.1:0-47026 GCF_051961175.1 Trinickia sp.
CCAAGCTCGAACGGTGTCCCTTGCTCATCGATCCGACCGGCGTGTATTTCCGCCCGGAAGGAACGACCTACATTTGCGGGACCTCCCCGAGCGCCGATCACGATCCGGACGATCTGCCGCTCGACGAAGTCGACCACGCGCTGTTCGACGACGTGATCTGGCCGACGCTGGCGCATCGCGTGCCGCAATTCGAAGCGCTGCGCGTCGAGCATGCGTGGTCGGGCTATTACGAATACAACGTGTTCGATCACAACGCGATCATCGGCTACCACCCCGACATCGAGAACTGCGTGTTCGCGAATGGATTCAGCGGCCATGGATTGCAGCAAGGGCCCGCCACGGGACGTGGCGTGGCCGAGCTTATTCTGCAAGGGCGCTTCGCGTCGCTCGATCTGTCGCCGCTCGGTTTCGAGCGTGTGCTGGAAAACCGCCCGGTGGTCGAACGCAACGTTGTTTAATTTGCCAAGCGGCCAGGGCGATGCGCCGCCTTGGCGAGCAGCCAGCGGCGTAAGGCGTCGAGCGATTCGCACTTGCGCTATCGGCGCACCATACGTCGAAATGCGAATTCGAAGCAATCAGCGTGTCCTTAAATGAGGGCTTGCGTTTTGTATCCAATAAAAATAGCAGCCTACCTTAACGCCGCGCTGGAAGAGGGAGATGCCGATCTCCTCATGGCTGCGATTGCCGATGTCGCAAAGGCACGCGGCATCGCGAAAGTCGCATCCGATGCGGGTGTCGGCCGCGAAAGCTTGTATAAAACGCTTACACCCGGCTCTAAACCGAAGCTCGAAACGGTGTTCAAACTCATGCACGCGCTCGGCGTCAAACTGTCCGTCACGCCAGACAACGCCCACGCGTAAGCCGTTACCCCCAGTGACAAGCCGCCCCTAAGAACGGGGCGGTGGCTTCGCTCGCCCCACCCTGTCACGCCTCCGTCTTCTCAGCGTCACATTCCCGTCCCGCATGCGTCATCGTTGGCCGATATCCTGGCCAACGCAAAACGCTCGAACCAACCAGAAACAGATAAGGCGCGAAAGAGCGCCCCAACCACACCGCTACGCTTCGCTGTCCCCGCAGTCGGCTTCCAGTCAACGGAGATTTCAATGAAGCGAAACAAGAAAGCCAGAGGTGGTCCTGCTCTTACCCGCGCCGGTTTAACGATCGGCGCAGTTTCACTCGCGGCAATGGGCGCGTTGCTGCCCGCTATCGCCGAAAGCCAGCCGCAACCCGCGCCCGATCCGTCGATGGCAACCGTCACGCCGATCAAGCACGTGATCGTCATCGTCGGCGAAAACCGCACGTTCGACCAGGTATTCGGCGCCTTCAAACCGCGCGCCGGCCAAACGGTATCCAACCTGCTCTCGAAAGGCATCATCACCGCCGACGGCGCGCCGGGCCCGAACTTCGCGCTCGCCGCGCAAAACACCGCCCAGGCCGTCGATCCGGCTCGGTTCGAGATGAGCCCCGGCGGCAAGCAACCGTACAGCGTGTTGCCCGCCCCGAACACCGGCTCCGCACCGACGGCGGCGAGCGACACGAATCCGCCGCCGTTCGCCACGCTTGCCGCCGCGCAAGCCGCCGAAGGCGCTGTGCTCGAACCCCAAGACGTCCCGCAGCTGACGACGGGGGCCACCGGCCTGCCTCCCCATGTGCCGGATACGCGCTTCGGCGCAAACACGTTCACGCTGCCGAACGGGCCGTTCCAGATCTCGCGAGTGGGCCCGAACTACGATCAGTACATTGCAAGCCCCGTGCATCGCTTCTACCAGGCTTGGCAGCAGGCCGACTGCAGCGCGGCCCGCGCCAGTTGGAAAGACCCGAGCGGATGCGCGATGGACCTGTTCCCGTGGGTGGAAACGTCCATCGGCGCCGGCAGCAACGGTAAGCCCCAACCGCCCAACTTCACCGATCAGACAACCGGCGAAGGCTCGACCGCCCTCGGCTACTACAACGTGAACACGGGCGACATGCCGTACTTCAACGAGCTCGCGCGCAAGTACACGATCAGCGACAACTATCACCAGCCGGTGATGGGCGGCACGGGCGCGAACAGCATCATGATCGGCGCCGCGGACGCGTTCTACTACACCGACGGACAGGGCCACGCCGCCACGCCACCCTCGAATCAGATCGAAGATCCGCGCCCGCGCGCCGGCACGAACAACTGGTATGCGCAAGACGGCTACTCGGGCGGGTCGTACAGCAACTGCTCGGATACCTCGCAGCCGGGTGTCGGTGCGATTCGCAGCTATCTCGATGCGCTGCCGTACCATCCCAAGGCCAACTGCGCGCCCGGTGCGTACTACCTGCTCAATAACTACAACCCTGGCTACAACGGGGACGGCACCGTCAACACGAGTGCGTTCACGATCCCGCCGTCGCCGGTGCGCACGATCGCCGACACGCTGCTGGCCAAAGGCGTCTCGTGGAAGTACTACGGTGAAGGCTGGAATACGTTCGTTGCCCATTCGCCCACGAGCACGTATTGCAACATCTGCAATCCGTTCCTCTATGAAACGGCAATCATGACGAAGCCCGCCGTCGTCAAAGCGCACTTGCAAGATGCGACCGACTTGTACGCGGACCTCGCCAGCGGCAACCTGCCGGCCGTGTCGTTCGTGAAGCCAGGCGGGCTGCTCGATGGCCACCCTTCTTCGTCGAAGTACGGCTTGTTCGAAGCGTTCTCGCGCAAGGTCATCGATGCGGTACGTAGCAATCCGAAGCTGTGGGCGTCGACGGCGGTCTTCATCACGAACGATGAGGGCGGCGGCTACTATGATTCGGGCTACATTCAGCCCGTCGATTTCTTCGGCGATGGGCCGAGGATTCCGCTGATCATCGTGTCGCCGTATTCGCGCGGCGGCCGCGTCGTGCATCAGTACGGCGACCATGTTTCGCTCCTGAAATTTATCGAGCGCAACTGGCGGCTCGCACCGATCACGAACCGCAGCCGCGACAATCTGCCGAACCCGGTTCAACTGCGCTGGAATCCGTATGTGCCGGTGAACGCACCGGCCATCGGAGATTTGTTCGACGCATTCCGTTTCGATCACCGGCACCATGGTGACGGTGAGGGGGACAGCGACGACAACCAGGGCGATCAGGGCGGCGCCGGGTGGTCGCCGTTCTTCTGATGCACATCGAAGACGGGTCTGGCGATTCAAAGTAGACGGTAGACCCGCGAATGCGCGGCGTGAGGCGACTCGCGCCGCGCTGGATAGCTCGACGCCGAGCGGGCGGGTGATGTCCCGCTCGCCTCCTCGCCTCACAGCGTCAACGCACCGCACGCCCGGCACTCGCCCGCACGATGATTTGCGCCGACGTGTCGCGCTCGATGCGCAGGAGCGAACCGAGCATCGCGTCGAATCGCTTCGGCGTGCAAACCTGCGTGCCAAAATCCGCTCGCAGCCGGCGCGATATCTGAACGACACGCGAAACGGGATCGAATATATAGCGCGCCGCGTAATCGAGCGGGTCCGCATCGATCTCGACATCCGTCGGCAGATAGACGAGCTCGATATTGCGCGGCAATGTCACCGTCGCGTGTTCGACGAATGTGCCACCCACGCAAACGTACGATTGCGTCCTCACCGGCTCGGCCATCCAGTCCCCAACTTGCGAAGCAATGCCACCCGCGAGACTCGACCAGGCCGGAAGCGCCGTCATGCCGTCGGTCCACACGACATGCTCGAGCGAGCCTGTTACCGTGACGGCGAACGGGCCGCTCGTGGCGTTCACGTCGTCGGTCGCAATCGAAGCGGTCCCACGCAGGCCCGTGTGCCGCAACCGCTCACCGGCAATCTCCCTCGCTCGCGCCCGCGTGGCACGGCGAAACACGTTGCGTTCGAGCTCCGCAGTGAAACCATCGTCTTGCACGCGATAGCTGTAGTGTGCGCCGCCGCTTGCGTCGATCTCCATGTCCAGCCGCGCATCGCGCGTGCGCGCCTGCGCGGCCGGCGTGCGCGTCAGCGCCCCTTCGTCGACGAGCAAGGCCGGCCGGTCCATCGCGTCCGGCGGCAAGAACCCGAATGGCGTCCCGCCGCCCGCCGTCGTATCGGCGAACCGCTCCAGCACCGGAATCCAGACGATGATGTGGTTGATCGCCCCCGCGCCGTAGCCCGGCACGGACGGCAACGTGTAAACCGGACCGAGATTGAGCAGCGCGGGCTCGCTGCGGATGCCCACCGCGGCCAGCAAGGCGCCGTAGAGCGCCACATGATCTTTGCAGTCGCCATAACGGTTGCGCAGGATATCGGCCACACGATGCGGTTTAGCCGCCGTCTCGCCGAGAAACAGCGCCACATAGCGGATGTTGGCGCGTGTCCAATCGTAAAGACGGGCGGCCTTCGTCCAATCGTCGGGCGCATCGCGTGTCAGCGCCTGCGCCAAGGCGAGCACTTCGGGATCGCGCGCGGTCGGATCCACGGCATTGCGCCGGTATCTTTCCGCGAAGGCTGCATAGCTGGGCAACGTCGTCACCATCAAGCGATCGCCGTCGTTCGCCTCGCCCACCGCCCCATGCTCCCGGCGCGCGAAGGGGCCGTGGCGGTAGTCGAATTCGTAACGCATGCGTCCGTGGTCGAGCACGGGCTCGCGCGCCACATAGCCGCGCGCATCGGCATAAAGCGGCATGTCGGCCGGCAGATCGAAGATCAGACGCTGATCGAGCACGGGTTCGCTGGCCGGCTCCGCAAAGTACTCAAACATCCCGGCCTGTCCCGCCTTGCGCGATTTACGAAAAGTCAGATGCTCGCGCCATCCCGGCTCGATGCCAGGAAAAATGACCGTGCGCAATACGCCGTCCTCGAACGTCGGCGCGCCGGCCGCGCGAGGTTCTTCGATATCGCGGATCGCATCGGCGCCGACCGGGTGTGTGCCGCCTTGCGGATCGATCGATTCGGCCGATAGCGCGTCGATCCGCTCGATGTCCTTGTCGAACCAAACGTAACGTTGCGCGACTTCGTCTACGCCAGCTGCGGTATCGACGCGCAGCGTCGTATCGTCGTGCTCGACGATAGAACCGTCATGCGCCACCGTGAACACGTGCACATCGGATTCGATCGTGGCCGGGGCAGGATCGCCCGGTGCGAGCGCCGTCGCCGCCGCATGCGCGGACACGTCGGCTAACGCAATCGCGCAAACAAGCAAGCAGGCAGCCGCGCGATACACGATCGCACGATACCGGCCAAGGCGATTCGCACCGCGCGACATCGTCAAGCCCGCCAGGTTAGACGGTACGCGCGTGGATTGACGCCGAATTCGGCGCGGAACGCGCGATTGAAGTTCGATAGGTCGGCAAAGCCGCAATCGAGTGCGACGTCGATAATCTTCTCCGGAGCATCGGCGAGACGCTGCGCCGCAGCACGCAGCCGCGCGCGAAGAACGTACTGATGCGGTGTCACCCCGGTCGCGCGCTCGAACGTCCGCAAGAAATGATAGGGACTGAGGCCCGCCTGCCCGGCCAGCCTCTCGACGCCGAGTTCGGCATCGGGGGCCTCGTCGATCCACTGCAGCGTATCGATGACACGCTTTAGCGCTGCACGGGCAATGGGTCGGGCATCCGACGGCTGCGCACCCTCGACATGCCGCAGCACGCGGCTGGCGAGTGCCAGCGCCATCTCGTCCCATGCCATGCCGGACATACCGCGCCCAGTCGTCTCGCCCCTGGGAGCCGTGAACGTGTCATTGCACATCGTGGATACCTCAGTGCACGTCGCCGTCACGCGCGTGCACGCAGCCGCGACAAACGAGGCGAGCCCGCCAGACGGCGCGATCCGCGCGGCAGGAAACGAAGGGTTGCGGCCGACGCCGCCAACATCGGCAAACAGACGCTCGACATATTCCGGCCGATAGTGAAAGGCGACGCACCGATCGCCCGCTCGGTGCCGATGCCCGCACTCGAAACGTTCCCCGACGTTGCCGAGCATGACCGCGCCCGGCGTCATCAGCGCATGTCCCGTCTCCGACCGGTATTCGAAAGCACCGGCCACGACGAGCGCGATGCAAAACGCGTCATGGCGCTCTTCGAACGCGCGATCGCCGGGACCGCAGGTGCAGAGGACGTCGGCCACGCTCCATCCCTGGCCGCTGCCGAGCACACGGCGCGCCGTCGCACCCAAGGCCGCGTCTCGCGCACGCCGCGCCAGTGCATGTTCCAGATCGAGCGCAATTTTTGCCAAGATTCGCCTCGCTGCGGGCCGTATCGTCATCGGACCTCGCGGGTGTCTCGCTGTCTGCGATTCCCGCCATGACTTTTCACTCAGGAGACCCACGATGGCCCCGATCGAACATCGCGTGCCCCATGCCTTCCTATCCGCGCTCGCCACCACTGACCGCGCGCCGGACATCGACGAAGCCGACGATGTGTACGGCTGGCTGATCGGCAGTTGGTCCTTGCGGGTGCTGCACTACCGCGGATTCGATCTGCGCGGAGAGGGTTTGACCGGCGAGGTGCATGCCGGCTGGGTGCTCGAAGGACGGGCGATACAGGATGTCTGGATTATGCCCCGTCGTGAGGATCGACGCGCGGGCCGCTTCGCCCGCGATCCGCAAAACGATATGTACGGTACGACGCTACGCGCGTGGGACCCGGCATTACGCGCCTGGCGCATCACGTGGAACAACCCGGCGCGCGGCCATCGCGAAACGCAGATCGGCCGACGCATCGGCGAGGAGATTGTGCAAACGGGCGCGCGCGCCGACGGCCAGGCGACGCGCTGGCGCTTCACCGAAATCACCTCGAACGGCTTTCATTGGATCGGCGAAGCGCTGGATACGGACGGAAGAAGCTGGCGGCTCGAAGGCGAGTTCATTGCCGCACGGATCGATTCGTGATGCCCGGACGCTAAGCCGCACGCGCTGGGTCGAGCACCTTCGTTCCTTCGTCCAAGGCCCGGCGCAACGACAGCGCGATGGCCACCGCCGCCTGTTCGATCTGAGCCGGACTGGGACAGCTTGGCGCGATGCGCAGGTGCCGGTCGCGCGGATCGACCCGGTACGGAAACGCGGCACCGGCTGGCGTCAGCACGACGCCCGCCTGCGCCGCTAGTTCGACCGTCCGCCTGGCATAGCCGTCGGGGGTGAACAAGCTCACGAAATAACCGCCCTTCGGCCGGGTCCAGGAGACGTCCGGCACATCGCCCAACAACGCTCGCAGCACAGTATCGAGCGCGGCGAACTTCGGCTGCAAGATGGCGCGATGGCGCTCCATCAACTGCTCGAGCCCCGCTCGATCGCGAAGGTAGTGCACATGCCGCAGCTGATTGAGCTTGTCCGGCCCGATCGTCCGCACCGATACGCAACGCTGCCACCAATCGATGTTGCGCGGCGACGAGGCGAGCAAGGCAAAGCCCCCGCCCGCGAGCGTCACCTTCGAAGTCGAGGCGAATACGAGCGCGCGATCGGGGTGGCCGGCACGGGTGCACGCACCGACGATATCGGGCGACGCAGGGCGCTCGTCGGTCAGGTGGTGGAACCGGTAGGCGTCGTCCCAGAACAGACGGAAATCGGGCGCGGCCGCCGGCATGCGCGCGAGACGATGGACCGTCTCGGACGAGTAGATCGTGCCTGTCGGGTTGCTGTAGAGCGGCGTGCACCAGATGCCCTTGATCGTCGGGTCCGCCGCGACGAGCGCTTCCACGCGATCCATGTCTGGGCCGTCCTCGTGCATCGGCACGGCGATCATTCGAATCCCGAGCGCTTCGCAGATCGCGAAATGGCGATCGTAGCCGGGCACTGGACATAAAAACGCGACTTCTCCGCCTCGCGCCCACGGCTCGCCCTGTGGCATCCCATGCAGCATCGCGAACGCGAGTGCGTCGTGCATGAGCTCGAGGCTGGAATTGCCGCCGGCGACGACTTGGGCGGCAGGCAACCCGAGCCATTGCGCGCCCAGTTCGCGCGCCTCGGGCAAGCCCAGTACATGCCCGTAGTTGCGGCAATCGATGCCGTCGCGCGATAGATACCCGGCAGCGGCCGCATCGTCGATCAACGCCCGGGAAAGATCGAGCTGCTCGGGGGCAGGCTTGCCGCGCGTCATATCGATCGACAGACGCTGTGCCTTGAATTCGTCGTAAGTCATCGTCATCGTTGTTGTGCTCTCAGTGAATGGAATCAGCCCGGGCGTCATTGAGTATCGGCCTTATCGATCCTTCAGGCAAACGCGTTATATTGATTCTTATCTTCAGTTTTTCTGATCACCGGATCGCCGATGAAAACACTCGATTTGGATGTGCTGGCGATGGTCGTGGCTGTGGCCGATGCAGGCAGCTTCGTCCGCGGTGCCGCCCTCGTCCACCGCTCGCAATCCGCCGTCAGCATGCAGATCAAGGCGCTCGAGCAAGCGCTCGGCAAGCCGGTTTTCGAGCGGCGCGCGCGCAATGTCGTGCCGACACAGGAAGGGCTCGTGCTCGCCGATTACGCCCGCCGGATGCTCGCCCTGCGCGACGAAGCCTGGGCGGCGCTCGTCCATCCGGAGATCAAGGGGCGCGTGGTCATCGGCGTGCCCGACGATTACGCCTCGTCATTGCTGCCGCCCGTCCTGCGGAAGTTCTCGGCTACCTATCCGAAGGTGGAGATGCAAGTGATCGGGCTGCCGAGCCATGCGCTCGCCCCGCTCGTCAGAGACAACACGGTCGATCTGGCGTGCATGACCCGCGTCAAGGGCTTACGTGGCGAGCGCGTGCGGCTCGAGCCCACCGTGTGGGCCGGCGCGCCGCGCGGGCCGGCCGTCTGGCGCGAACGCCCGCTGCCGATCGCGGTGTTCGCGGCGGGCAGCGTCGCGAGAGAAAATGCGATTCGCGCGCTCAAACGCGCCCGGATCGCCTACCGCACCTCGTACGAAAGCCCGAGCCTGCTCGGCTTGTTCAGCATGGTCGAAGCCGGGCTCGCGGTGGCACCGGTGGCGCATTGCGCGCTGCCGGAACGTCTCGTCGAACTGGGACGCGCGCATGGGCTCCCCGCGCTGCCGCCGCTCGAGATCGTGCTCGCTCGCAGCGCACGGTCGAGCCGTCCCGAATGCGACTTTCTCGCCGAGCAAATCTTGCAGGAATTGAGGATTTGAAGGATGCGGGCCGATGGCGGCCGCATCCGATGCGGCGCGCCGGCGAGGCCCATCAAAACAGCGGACGCTGACGCTGCTGAGCCATGGAAACGACATCGAGCTCGTCCAGCCGCTTGCGCGCCTTGGCGAGATCGTGCACCAACTGACGTTGCAGCCACGTTTCCGCGCCGCCGCCGAACGCTTTGTCCAGACGTAGCGCCATCTCGGGCGAAATGCCCGCCTTGCCGCTGAGCAGGTTCGTCAGCGCCTGACGGCTCACGCCGAGCACCGCCGCACCTTCGGTCACGCTCAGGTTGAATCGCACGAGGCAAAGCTGACGCACGACGGCGCCAGGATGATTGTTGTCGGTATCGGCCATGGCCCGAAACCATAGCGGCGAAGCGTCAATCCGTCAATCGACAAGTGCCGATTGTCTATTCGACGCATCGCCTTATGTGGCGCCAAGTTGACAGATCGCAGGATTTCGAGGATCAGGCGAGCAAAGCCAGGTAAGACCGCCACGCGCCGTGCCGCCCGCCCCCTTCCCGGCTTCACTGACCTGCGCGCTCGTCGACGCGAGAAAGGACCGCGCTCCCGCGGGGGCCCTTCCACGTGGCTTTGGCTTATTCAACCTCGCGGCAGGCGTCCGAGCGCTTCGTCGATCAGGGCATCCAGCAGCGGCTCGACACGCGCAGCGAGCGCTTCGTCGTAGGCATACGGCCGAGTCTCCTGCATATAGGTAACTTGCGACAGTTCGAGCTGGACGGCATGTACGCCGTCGCGCGGCGCGCCGTAGTGCCGTGTGATGTACCCGCCCTTGAAGCGCCTGTTCGCCACAGCCGTGTAGCCGCCGTGGCGCCTCACGCACTCGGCGAGGGCCTCGGCGAGCCCGGATGCCGCGCTCGCACCGTTTGCCGTGCCGAAATTGAAATCGGGAAGCCGCCCTTCGAAAAAGCGCGGCACCTGCGAGCGAATCGAGTGCGCTTCCCACAGCAACACCGCGCCGTGCCGGGCTTTGAGTTCGGCCAAGTTCCTTGCCAGCGCGTCATGATACGGCTGCCAATACCGTACGACGCGGCGCGCCACTTCCGCTGCGGTCGGCTCGCCGCCAGGGTGATAAAGCGGGGTTTTATCGAACGTGTCGATGGGCAGCAGGCCCGTCGTGTCCTGCCCCGGGTACAGATTCGCGTTGTCGGGCGGACGATTCAGGTCGACGACATAACGCGCATACGAAGGAACAAGCAACCAAGCGCCGCGGCGGGCCGCGCATTCGTACAAGCGTTCAAGGTGCCAATCGCAGTCGTCGACATGACGGGCGACTTCCGTCATCGTCGCAGCGATGTCCCCGGGCACGCACGTGCCCACGTGCGGCATCGAGATCAACAGCGGCAAAGTACCGGGCCGGACGGAAAACACGGCGGGGTCGAGTGTAGCGTTCATCGGATCTTGCTCCGGCAAACCTCGGACGTCAGTCCGATGAGGAAAGGAGCGCCGCCGCGAGGCGGCATGCGTCGTAGGGAATCCTCCACCTTTCGGCAGACGAGGACGTCAACGTTCAGAATAACGCGCGCCGCGTTTCGCGTCATGCGCGCCCGCCTGGCAGGCCGCGGCCGCTCCGCACAGGCCGGGCGTCAGCCCAGCAAATGCGAGACGGCTTCACGATAATCGGCGTACGCCTGCGCTTCTTCTTCATGCCGTCCGTCACGCACCACGCAACGGCCGCCGGTGTGCACTTCGACGATCGGCGAGCCGCCGTGTTCGCCAAACACGACGCCCGCCAGCCAGTCGTCCGGTTTGCGCCCATCGATGCTCGGATGTGTGCCGTCAAGCACGAGCCAGTCGGCACGCTGCCCGGGGGCCAATGCGCCGACGGGCCGGCCGCTGGCACGTGCGCCGCCCGCAAGCGCCGCCGCGAACAAACGATCGGCCACCTGGGGCCGCGTCTCGGACGCGAGCACATTGCGCTGGCGCAGCGTAAGGCGTTGCCCGTATTCGAGCAGCCGCAACTCCGAGCGCCAATCGACGGCGATATGGCTATCCGAGCCCACGCCGATCCATCCGTTCGCGTCGAGATAGGGCCGCGCCGGAAAGAGACCGTCACCGAGATTCGCTTCCGTCGTCGGACACAGCCCCGCCACGGCACCGCTCGCAGCCAGCGCGGCCGTTTCGCCTTCGTCCACATGCGTTGCATGCACGAGGCACCAACGGGCGTCAACGTTGAAATGTTCGAGCAGCCACGCGACGGGCCGCGCGCCGGTCGCCGCCAGGCATTCCTCGACTTCCCCCGTCTGCTCGGCGATGTGGATGTGAACCGGCGCACCGGGAAGATGGGCATCGAGTCCGTCGAGCAGCGTATGCAACGACGCCGAAGAGACCGCCCGCAGCGAATGCGGCGCCACGCCGTACGTCAACGCGCCATGCCCGGGCCGGGCGCGGCGCAACGTCAGCAGCAGGTCCAGCAGCGATTCCGGCGTATTGAGGAAGCGCCGCTGATCGGGGCGCGGCTCGCGCTTGCCGAAGCCGCTGTATTGATAGAGCACCGGCAGCATCGTCATGCCGATACCCGCTTGCGACGCGGCATCGACCACACATTGACCCAGCTCAGCGGCGTTCCCATAGCGGCTGCCGTCTTGCGCATGATGCACGTAGTGGAATTCGCAGACGGACGTATAGCCCGCCTTGAGCATTTCGACGTAGAGCCATCGCGCGATCGCCGCCAGCCGCTCGGGCGTCATTCGGGCGGCGAACCGATACATCAGATCGCGCCAGCTCCAGAAATTGTCGCTCGATTGCGCGCGATATTCGGCCAGCCCGGCCATCGCGCGCTGAAACGCGTGCGAATGCAAGTTCGGCATCCCGGGGACGATCGGCCCGTTCGCCCGCGGCGTCCCCGCGGGCACAGGCGAACCGGGAGTGACGGCCACCAGCATGCCGTCCGCGTTCCATTCGAGCAGTACATCATGCCGCCAGCCTTGCGGCAAATAGGCGTGCGCGGCGAAGAGCACATGGCGGTCGGTCGTCACTGAGCGCTCCTTTGGAAGGCTTCGGCGCAGGTATCCAGGAAACGCCCCGTCCACGGCGAGACAGGAGCCGTATGCACCGTCGCACCCGCACGCACAACCCGTGCGGCGAGCGGACGGCCCATCCAGTAGGCGAGTTCGGCCAACGTGCTGACGGACCAGACGACGAAGTCGGCCGGCCGGCCCGGCGCCAGTTCGCCGTGACGATCGCCGCGGCCGAGCGCACGCGCGGCATGGCGCGTCACCCCTTGCAGCACTTCGGGGACGGTCAGCCGAAAGAGCGTGCAGCCCAGATTGAGCATTGCAAGCAAGGACGTGGCCGGCGAGGTACCGGGATTGCAGTCGGTTGCGAGTGCGATGGGCACATCGTAGCGGCGCAGCCATTCGATCGGCGGCAACTGCGTCTCGCGGATGAAGTAATAAGCACCCGGCAGCAGCACGGCAACGGCTCCCGCCTCTTTCATCGCCTGCACGCCGGCCTCGTCGAGAAACTCGAGGTGATCGGCCGACAACGCGCGATAGCGCGCGGCCAATGCCGTCCCACCCATCAGGCTCAATTGTTCGGCATGCATCTTCACGGGCAAGCCGCGGCGCTGTGCCGCTTCGAATACGCGCTCGCTTTGTGCCAGCGTGAACCCGATGCGTTCGCAAAAGACGTCGACGGCGTCGACGAGCCCTTCGTCGGCCAACGCCGGCAGCATCCGCTCGCACACTTCGTCGATATAGGCGTCAGCCCGCCCCGCGAACTCGGGCGGCAACGCATGCGCACCCAGGAACGTCGTATAGACGGACACCGGATAGCACCGCGAGAGTTCGCGCGCCACGCGCAGCATTTTGCGCTCGCTCTCGAGCTCAAGCCCGTAACCCGATTTGATTTCGATCGCCCCGACGCCCTCCGCGATCAGCGGCTCGAGACGCGCAGAGGCTGAAGCGAGCAACGCATCTTCATCGGCAGCGCGGGTCGCACGCACCGTCGACACGATGCCCCCGCCGCGCCGCGCGATTTCTTCGTAGCTCGCCCCACGCAGGCGCAATGCGAACTCGTCGGCGCGATGACCGCCGAACACCAGGTGGGTATGACAATCGACAAGACTCGGCGTGACCCACGCACCGCCAAGATTTGTGCTCGGCCACGCGTCGAACTCGCGCGGCAAGTCGCGCGCAGCGCCGAGCCATGCGATCGTGCCGTCGCGCACCGCCAACGCGGCATCCTCGATCGACGCATCGGGATCGCCGTTTGGACAAAGATTCAAATGGCGCCAAACGTGCTCGCTCATGATGACCTCGATAGATCGGCAAGAAACAGCGCCCGCATCGCGGGGCGCCTCACAGGTAATGCAAGAGCACGGCCAGCGCGGCACCCGCGCCCGTCACGTCGCAGGCAAGCGCACGCGGCGTGTCCAGCACGAGCGTATCCATCGTCGCCAGCGAGGCCACGGTCATCGCGGTCATCTCAGGCGTTTGTCCCGCCGAGGCACCGGCCGAACGTTGCGATGCGCTGTCGGAAAAACGAACGTCGAGCGCCCCGCGCGCGCAAAACAGGAGCGCAACATCGGCATCGAGCGTATGCCGGCCCGGGCCTTGCCACACGCGCAGTTCCGCACGCGCCCGATCGCGCCGCACCATGAGGTTGAAGTCACGCGTGGCACCACCGGCCAGCTGCGCGTCAAGCGCTACCTCGCCATCGAAGCGCGCCATCGAAAGCGGTTCAAACAGCGCGTGCGTCGTACCGTCCGGTTCGACCAGCCGCATCCCCTGCCCCGCCAGCAACACCAGCGTGCGGTCGACACCGGCGAACCGCGAAAATGGCCCTGGCCGTTCGACGTCGGCCACACTCACACGCCAGACAAAGGCATCCAGGCTCGCCCCCACCGGATAAGCGGCGACCTCCCGCGTCACGCCGCCGCCGTTCTTCCACGGCACCGCTTTCAAGGCATTCGCTCGAACGATCCGCAACGGCGCGGTCGACACACCAGACTCTGGCGCCCCCGGCGCTGTCGCGAACGCGGCTGGCTGCGCCGCAGGCGATGGCATGCTCATCCGCCTCAGCGTCCGAGCATCGGCAGCTTCAGGCCGACTTCGCGTGCCGTCTCGCGCGCCAGGTCGTAGCCGGCGTCGGCATGACGCATGATGCCGGTGGCCGGATCGTTGAACAGCACCCGCTCGATCCGGCGCGCCGCCGCATCGGTGCCGTCGCAGACGATCACCACGCCCGCATGCTGGCTGAAGCCCATGCCCACGCCGCCGCCATGGTGGATCGACACCCACGTCGCGCCGCCGGCCGTGTTCAGCAACGCATTGAGCAATGGCCAATCGGAGACGGCGTCGGAGCCATCTTTCATCGATTCCGTTTCGCGGTTGGGACTCGCAACCGAACCCGTATCGAGGTGATCGCGGCCGATCACGATCGGCGCCTTCAACTCGCCGCGCTTGACCATCTCGTTGAAGGCGAGGCCCAGACGGTAGCGATCCTTCACGCCGACCCAGCAAATGCGGGCGGGCAGCCCTTGGAATGCGATACGCTCGCGTGCCATGTCGAGCCAGTTGTGCAGATGCGGATCGTCGGGGATCAGCTCCTTGACCTTCGCATCCGTCTTGTAGATGTCTTCCGGATCGCCCGAGAGCGCGACCCAGCGGAACGGCCCCTTGCCTTCGCAAAACAGCGGACGGACATAGGCGGGCACGAAGCCGGGAAAATCGAACGCATGCTCGACGCCCATATCGAGCGCCATTTGCCGAATGTTGTTGCCGTAGTCAAGCGTGGCCGCGCCGCGTGCCTGCAGCGTCAGCATCGCCTGCACTTGCCGCGCCATCGACTGCTTCGCCGGCACGACGATGCTCTGCGGATCCGTCTTTTGGCGCTCGCGCCATTGCTCGACGTTCCATCCCTGCGGCAGATAACCGTTGATCGGATCGTGCGCGCTCGTTTGATCGGTTACGCAATCGGGCGTGATGCCGCGCGCGACGCACGCTTCGAAGACATCCGCCGCGTTGCCCACGAGGCCGACCGAAACCGGCTTGCCGCTCGCCTTCGCGGCTTCGATCATGGCCAACGCCTCATCGAGCGTCTTCGCCTTTTTATCGACGTAGCGCGTCTTCAAACGGAAATCGATGCGCGTCTCGTCGCATTCGACGGCGATCATCGAGAAACCCGCCATCGTCGCCGCGAGCGGCTGCGCGCCGCCCATCCCGCCGAGCCCGCCCGTCAGAATCCAGCGCCCTTGGGCGTCGCCGTTGAAATGCTGATTGGCCACGGCGTAAAACGTTTCGTACGTCCCTTGCACGATGCCTTGGCTGCCGATGTAGATCCAGCTGCCTGCTGTCATCTGGCCATACATCATGAGGCCCTTGCGGTCGAGCTCGTGGAAATGCTCCCACGTCGCCCAGTGCGGCACGAGGTTCGAGTTCGCGAGCAGCACGCGCGGCGCGTCGACATGCGTGCGAAATACACCCACCGGCTTGCCCGATTGAATCAGAAGCGTTTCGTCGTCTTCGAGATCCTTCAGCGACGCGAGGATTTGATCGAAACACTCCCAGTTGCGCGCGGCGCGGCCAATCCCGCCGTAGACGACGAGCGCATGCGGGTGCTCGGCCACCTCGGCATCGAGGTTGTTCTGGATCATGCGATAGGCGGCTTCCGTGAGCCAGCTCTTGCAGGTCTTTTCAGCGCCGCGCGGCGCGCGGATCGTGCGCGTCGGATCGAGGCGCGGATCGAAGGGTTTCGGATCGTTCATGGGGGTCCTCGGTGGTACGGCTCGGTTCGGTTCGGCTCAAAAATGTCCAGTGAAGCGATAACGGCTGCCCGGATGCCACAAGTCGACCACGGACGCCACCTGCTCGCGCGACCAGGTGCGCCGATGCAGCACGAGGCAAGGCTCGGTGTCGTCCATGTGGAGTGGAATACGCGTGTCGGGCTCGGGCTGCGCGGCTTCGATGCGGTACTCGACCCGCTGCAGCGGCGCGACGCGCGTCAGGTATTGATTCGGTGTGACCGCGGCGAAATCCTGCAGCGCGTACTCGGGTGCGACGGCCGGATTGACCCAGCGCGCCTCGAGCTGCACAGGCTCGTCGTTCTCGAGATGCAGCACGCGCGAATAAAACACGGGGCTGCCGGCCGCCACTTGCATCTCGTCGGCCAGCGCCTCGCTTGCAACCGCCGCGCCGAGTTCGAGCACCTTCGGCTGATAACGGTGGCCGCGAGCGGCGATTTCGTCGGAAATGCTGCGAATCGCCACGAGCGTGGATTCGTACTTGGGCCGGGCGACAAACGTGCCCGCACCATGCACGCGCGTGAGCACTTGCTCGGCCGTCAGCTCGCGCAGCGCACGGTTCACCGTCATCCGCGCCACCTTGAACTCGCGCGCGAGTTCGTTTTCGGACGGCACCTGATCGCCCTCGGCCCACTCGCCCGCGTGAATCCGCGCGAGGATGAAGTCCTTGATACCCTGATACGCGGGAGCATTCATGTCTTTGATGTCACGCATCGTTTATGCGTTGGCGCTCGCTTCCGACGCGAACGACAGCGGGCTGGCCTGAGCGATCGCGCCATCCGTGACGAGCCGCGCGATGCTGGCGATATCGGGAGCGAAGTAGCGGTCGAGGTCGTAGTGCGGCACGTGCGCGCGCAGCGTGTCCATCACGCGTTGCAGCGCGCCGCTCGTACGGTGCGGGGCACGCAGATCGACGCCTTGCGCCGCCGCCAGCAGTTCGATGGCGAGGATATTGGCGGTGTTTTCGGCGATATCGGCGAGCTTGCGCGCCGCGAAGGTCGCCATCGATACGTGATCTTCCTGATTCGCGGAAGTCGGCAGCGAATCGACCGACGCCGGATGGGCCAGCGTCTTGTTCTCCGAGGCCAGCGCGGCCGCCGTCACGTGCGCGATCATGAAGCCGGAGTTGACGCCGCCGTCCTTGACGAGGAACGGGGGCAGTCCGGACAGCGTCGCGTCGATCAGCAATGCGATGCGGCGTTCGGCCAGCGCGCCGATTTCCGCCGCGGCCAACGCGAGATTGTCGGCCGCGAACGCCACGGGCTCGGCGTGAAAGTTGCCGCCCGAGAGCACTTCGCCCGTATCCGGGAAGACGAGCGGATTGTCCGACACGGCGTTCGCTTCGATCAACAGGATATCCGCTGCATGCCGCATCTGGTCGAGACAAGCGCCCATGACTTGCGGCTGGCAGCGCAAGCTGTACGGATCTTGCACCTTGTCGCAATCGCGGTGCGAGAGATTGATCCCCGAGCCGTCCAGCAGCGTGCGATAGGCCGCGGCCGCGTCGATCTGACCGCGATGGCCGCGCAGCGCATGAATACGAGCGTCGAATGGCTTGACCGATCCCGCGGCCGCATCGACCGAGAGCGCACCCGCGACGAGCCCCGTGCGAAAGAGATCTTCGATCGCGAAGAGGTTGAAAAGTGCGAGAGCCGTCGACGCTTGCGTGCCGTTCAGCAGCGCAAGCCCCTCTTTCGCTTGCAGCGAGAGCGGTGCGAGGCCCGCAAGCTTCAGGCCCTCGGCGGCACTCATGCGCTCGCCGCGAGCGCTCACTTCGCCGATACCGAGCAGGGCGGCCGACATATGCGCGAGCGGAGACAAATCGCCCGACGCGCCCACCGAACCTTTCACGGGGATGATCGGCAGGATATCCGCGTTGAACAGCGTCACGAGCGCGTCCATCACCTCGCCGCGAATGCCGGAATGGCCGCGGCCGAGACTCGAGAGCTTCAGCGCGATCAGCAGGCGCACGACGGGCGCCGCCATCGGTTCGCCGACACCGACTGCGTGCGACAGCACGAGATTACGTTGCAACAACTCCAGCTGGTCGTGCGGAATGTGCGTGCTCGCCAGACGGCCGAAGCCGGTATTGATGCCATAGGCCGGTTCGCCCTTGGCGGCGATGTCGGCAACGGCCTTCGCGCCCGCATCGATGACGGCGCGGCTGGCGGGATCGAGCACGAGCGTCACGCGCTCGCGTGCAATACGGCGCAGTTGGGGAAGCGTCAAATGGCCCGGCGTGAGAATCATCATGAAGGCGTCCTGTCTTATGCGATTGATGCGGTTGGGTTCGCCAAGCGGCCATGGCGGCGGGCCGTTGCCCGCGCACTAGGCTCTGCGATCTGAAAGCGAGTCTAGTTCGCTCAGCTTGTATATACAAGTTGTTTCTGGCACCGAAAGATAAGGGATTTCCATTAGACGGTATGGCCCGATGCGACCGCCTTTTGGACGGGCCCTAATAGGCCCTAATAGGCGTGAACGCTCGATCAAGGGAGTTTGCCGTCACGGACGATGGATCGAGACCTGCTGTCGAGGGGCATCGTTGTTGTCTATACAAATCCGTCTATGCGCCGCCCGTGAGCGGCTTTTGCAATATCGGGCATGTCGATGTTCGGCGAAACCGGGCCCCTTGCCGCTCCCGCTGAGCGCAGGCCGCGCCGTTCAGGCTGCGGGGTACCGGGACGGCAATGAGGTGCGGCGTTCATCTTGGGTACGCGTCGTGCTTGAAGACGAGCGGGAGCGGGATCGGGCGCGAGCAGTTCGCACTCGGCGTGGGGCCGCGGCAGCCGGCGCGGCACGAACGCGAGTCCCGGCATCACCGATTCCTCGGACGACCATGAACAAGACACAAGGACAACACCAGCGGATGGACCTCATCGAGCTCGCACGCGAGTCGGGCATGGCAGTCCTGCTCGATGCGAAGATCGGCCGCGAACAGTACGTGAGTGTGAGCGGGTCGCTCGCCGCGCTCGCGAGGTTCGCGGACGCCGTCCGCAGCGAACCGGAGACCGACGGTTCCGACGATGGCGATCGCTGACGCACAGTGAAGGCGCGCGGGCACCACTTGCCGCGCTCCTTCGCCACCGCCGGGCCATCCACCGCGCGCCGCCTCCTCGAAGCGGGATGCTCGCTCCCTGCGCGAGCGAGCCGCTCAAGACGCATAGGACAGGCTGGCCCGTCGCGTCGCGCTAACCCACCGGGACCGCGCCGTGCCCTTGCCCAGCCGGGGCCGCAGGCAGACCACCCTCGTGGTGCCCCATGCGCCTACCAACTGTGCCAGTTACGGTTTCGCATAAGAGTCGCTTAAATCCGGCACGACCACCCGATGCGTTCCTGGCGAACGCATTTCCCGTAACTTCAGCATGAGGTAGACGCATGGCCACGCCTCTCGTTCGACTTGCACCGCTCGATCTGATCCGCGGGTTTGTCGCTGTCGGCCGCCGCATGAGCGTGACGCTCGCGGCGGAGGATCTATGTCTGACGCAATCGGCCGTCAGCCGGCAGATTCACTCGCTCGAAGACGCCCTCGGCGTCTCGCTGTTCCATCGCGGCTACCGCTCGATCTCGTTCACACCGGCCGGCGAGCGGCTGTTCCGCACCGCCGATGGTGTCGTGCGCCAGCTCCAGGACGCGTTCGAGACGATCACCCGTCCGCTCGAGCGGCAGCCCGTCACGATCACGGCCAGCATCGGCGTGACGGCACGCTGGCTGCTGCCGCGGCTATCCGAACTGCAGCGCCGCCACCCGGCGCTCGATGTGCGCGTCGCGGCCAACGACAAGCTGCTCGATTTGCGAGCCGAGGGAATCGATCTGGCCATTCGCTATACGGGTTTGAAGGACCCGGCGCCCGGCGCGACGCGCTTGTTCGACGACACGGCCTTGGCGCCAGACGGCGACAACAGCAAGACGGGCGGCAAGACGAGCGGTCACGCGTATTGGCTCGTGCAGGCCGATGCGTCGGCGCGGCAAGACGTGCGCGATGTCGCGCAATGGATTGTCGAGCAAGCGCAATCGGCCGCCGAGCCCGTTCCGGGTGCGAGCCTCGCGGCCCGCCCTGCACCCGCCGCCGTCGGCCCCTTGTCGCATTCGGCCGAGCCATCGCTGGCGCGGGACGAGACCGCCGCACTGTCGCTGGCGGAAGCCGCGACGACCCGGGAGCGGATCGAAGTTTCTTGACGCGAAAGGCATCCGGCCGGCGCCCCACCATTTGTGGTAGTTGCCGCCAACCGGCTCGGCAGGTGAAATCTACGGCGTTCGAGTGCGGCGTGCTACGTAGCGCGCCGCGCTCGTTTCCGGAGGTGACACCCGATGCGCATGCCTTTGCTGCAAATCGAATCGCTCGCCGCCGGTTACGGCAAGGGCGACGTTCTCGACGATGTTTCGTTCGCCCTCTCCGCCGGCAGCCTCGCCTATGTGCTTGGGCCAGGCGGCGCGGGCAAGACGACCTTATTCATGGCGATCGCGGGCCTCGTGCGTCCGAAGCGCGGCGTCATCCGCCTCGACGGCGAAGATATCCGCCGCAAACGGCCAACCGAACTCCTGGCGCGCGGCATCGCCTATGTGCCGCACAACCGTCTGCTGTTCAGCTCGCTATCGGTCCGGGACAATCTGCTTGCGGCGGTATGGCGCGACACGGATCGGCCGCGTATCGAGGAACGCCTCGATCGCCTGGCGCAGCGGCTTCCCTTTTTGAAAGCCTGTGAGCATCAAAGCGCCAGCCGCCTCACGAACGGCGAACGGCAACTGCTCGCGATCGCACGGGCGTTGATGTCGCAACCGCGCCTGCTGCTGCTCGACGATCCATTCGACGCTTTGGTGCCCGCCGAAGCCGAGCGCGTGGCCGTGCTCGGGGCGGAACTCGCCGGCGAGGGAACCGCTGTGGTAATCGCGCAACGAAGCGCGACGCAGAAGGGCTGCACCGACGTGCCGGCCTTCCTGCTCGACAGGGGGCGCTTAAGCCGCTCGGAGAAGCACGCTACGCCATGCGGGGCAAGGCGATCGGCGGCGTCGTGAATGTCGGCTCGACGATGCGCGGCGGTTGCGCACCGGGCACGCGTTCCGAGCGCTCGATTCGCGCCAATTCAGACGCGACGAGCCGTAAATGCCATAGGCAAATGGAGGGGAGCCGGTTACCGCCCAGCCCAGTTAATTGGAGCGTTGCAAGTTTTCACGCATTTAACTGAGCCCGGATACGGCAATACGATTGACGCATACTCGAGCGAGCGAATCAGGCCAGCCCGGCGGGTCGCGGAATGCGCGTTCGATATGCCCCGACAGGGCCGCGTCAATCAGACAGACGATTCATTGCAGCAAACCGAGCATGGCGGCTCGCACGACGGCTGCCGTCTTGTTCGTCGTTTTCAATTTCGTCACGGCATTCTTTACGTGAAAATTAACCGTATCGACCGAGATCACGAGGATTTTGGAAATTTCCCCCGACGTCTTGCCGTCAGCCGCCCATTTGAGCACTTCAACCTCGCGGTCAGTCAGCCCCCGCTCCGGGTCATCCATCAGCGCGGGCATCAGCACACGCTTGAGCGACAGGTGCGCCGTACTGACGAGCCAGCGCATTTTCACTTCGTTTTCGGACAGCTCTTGCGCCGTGAGCGGCCCCGCCGAGCGCGCGAGCGTCAGCATGCCGCCTACGCCGCAGCTGTCGAACGCCGACTGCGCCCAGCCGTGGCGCAGCCCGTGCGATTGCGCCTCGTGCCAGAATTCGGGCACACCGCTGAACAGCGCATCGCTCCAGACGATCGGCGACTGCGACCGGCGCGCGTGCTGAACCGTCGGGTCGATATCCAGGTAGCGCGCTTCCAGATAGCGCTTCTTCCATGCCTCCGGATAGTTGCTCATCCAACGCGTCTTCGGCTTGGACAGCGGCCACGGCGCCCGCAAACCATACGAGCAGAATTCGAAACCCAAACCCTTCGCGGCGCCCTCGATCTTGCTGAAAATCTCGGAATCGGAGCTCGTGCGATTCAATTCATGCAACAGTTCCTCGGCCCAGCTTTTCATTTATGCCTCCTTGTCGTCGCGCAGGCCCTCGCAGCGACTTGCGCGATACCGAAACGGCCACGCCCAGCGGCCGGAGCATCGACATCCCGGCACACGTCTCCCCCAGCCCGGCACGCGCCGGGCCACGGCTCTCGAACGAGACGCACGCCAAAGGCTCTTCTTTATTTCAACGCTGACACTTCGATTAGCAACGGCTTGATTTCCGCCATTTCACATCGTGCGGCGTTCACCGATCTCAACGCCACTGCCCCGATCGTAATGGTGGAAGAAAAGGCTGCACTTACCGCGGGCCAGTCACGCCAGCGATTATCTCCGCAGTGCGGATCGCATCCTGATGCTTAAACCTCGCTTCCGGCCTAGTCGACACTCGCCCGCGTCGATTTAAGCGAACGCAATCATCTCACATTTTCGGCGTTTGAAAATCGAACCAAAGCTCGGTTAACCGTTAAACATGTTTAGCGGGAAATTAATACCGAAAGGATTTTTCCGCATGCCAGCCTGAATGTCATATTTACGGACAATTGCGGTCCGGTTCATGCTAATGCACCTTCAATGCACCGTTGCGGCTTCGGGGTTTCGGTTCGAGGCATCCTAAGGGGGCGAGCGCCCCGCCGGGCGTGAGCGTTGCTCGGGCAGGCGACACAGAGACACCGTTTCCGCTGCACGGCTCGAACGCGAAAAAAGGCATACGTGCGGCGGAACACATCACGCAGCCTGCACAGGCGTTCGGTGCGTGATTAAACTAGTACGAGCGTCGTCAGCGCGGTGCGACGCCGCCCACGGAGCCTCATCATGAATCGGCCGCTCGCTCGTCTGCCCTTGCGCTACATCTCGACGATGTCGCTTGGCGCGCGATGGAAATGGCTCGCCTTCGTCGGCATCGCCGCGCTCGTCGGCGTTCTCGCCTACTTCGTCTCCCTCGAGATGCAAACGTCGCGGCTCCAAGCGCGCTACTTCTCGGGTTTGGGGCGGCAGGTATCGTTTTCAGTGCAAGCCGGGCCTAGCGACTCGATCCGCTTTCCCTCGCCGGGCGGTCCCTACGACTGGCGTCTGGGCTACGCGCGGTTGCCCGATTTCGAAGCGCGCCTGCGTGCGCGCGGCTATGTCGTGACCGATCAAGCCCGCGACTCGTCGATGATGACCTCGCTTGCCGATCGCGGTCTATTCATCCCGTACGCCGAAAAAGACCAAGCCGGGTTGCGCTTGTTCGACACGCAAGGCACGCCGCTATTCGGCGCCGAGTACCCTGCCTTGGCGTATGCCGACTTCGCGTCGATCCCCCCGATCGTCGTGAGCGCGCTGACTTTCATCGAAGATCGCTACCTGCTGGATTCGAGCGAACCCGATCGCAATCCGGCCATGGATTGGGGCCGATTTGGCCGCGCGCTGTGGGACCAGGCCCTGCGCTTCGTCAATCACCATCAATCCACCCCGGGCGGCAGTACACTCGCCACGCAAACAGAAAAATTCCGCCACTCGCCGGGCGGACGCACCGCGACCCCGCCCGAAAAGCTGCGTCAGATCGCGTCGGCGTCGGTTCGCGCCTACCTCCGCGGAGAAAACACCACAGCAGCGCGTCAGGATATCGTCGTGCATTACCTGAACACGGTGCCGCTCGCCGCGCGCGCCGGGGTGGGTGAAGTACAGGGCCTCGGAGATGGGATGACCGCGTGGTACGGACGCGATTTCGACGAGGTCAACCAACTGCTGTCGCAAATCACCGCCGAAACGGGCAACGGGGCCACCGCGCCGGGCGTGCTCGCCAACGAAGCGCTCGCCTTCAAGCAGGCGCTCTCGCTGTTGATCGCGCAGCGGGCGCCGTCGTACTACCTGGTGCGCAACCGTTCCGCGCTGGAACGGCTGACCGATAGCTATATCCGCGTGCTCGCGGCCAACGGCATCATCTCCGCCCCGCTGCGCGACGCAGCGCTCGCGGCCCCGCTCGATTCGCGCAAAGGCGCCCCGCCGCAGCCGGCGGCCTCCTTCGTCGCGCGCAAGGCCGTCACGCTCGTGCGTTCGCGGCTGCAGCAAGCGCTCGGCGTGGATAGCTTTTACGATCTCGATCGACTCGACGTGACCGTGCATTCGACCTTGAACGATGCGGTGGAGCGAGCCGTTGCCGAACGGCTTGCGCAGGCCGCCACCGTCGACGGCGCCAAGGCGGCGGGACTGTACGGCTTCGAGATGCTGCGCCCCGGCGACGATCCGTCGAAGATCTCATTCAGCTTCGCGCTGTTCGAACATGAGCCGAGTGGCCATGATGTCGTGCGCGTGCAAACGGACAGTGTCAATCAACCCTTCGACATCAACGGCGGCGCGCGCCTGAACCTCGGCTCGACCGCTAAGCTGCGAACGATCATCACCTATCTGCAGATCGTCTCGGCCTTGCACGCGCGTTACGCGCCTCTCAGTGCGGCGGAGCTCAAGCATGTTCAGCTCGACCCGTTCGATGGCCTCTCCCGCTGGGCCGTCGATTACCTTTCGCATACGAACGATCGGTCGCTGCCCGCCATGCTGGAGGCGGCCGTGGAACGCAAGTATTCGGCAAGCCCTGGCGAAACCTTCTATACCGGCGGCGGCGCGCAAGGCTTCTCGAACTTCGACAAGTCCGACAACGGCCGCATCCTCACCGTGCGCCAGGCGTTCCAGCACTCGGTCAATCTGGTGTTCGTGCGGCTCATGCGCGATATCGTCCACTATGAAATGGTGCAGACGTCCGGCCCGTCCGCGCACTGGTTCGACGATCCCGCACTGCGCCGCAGTTACCTCAACGCGTTCGCCGATCAGGAAAGCCTCGTCTATCTGCATCGGTTCTACGTGAAGTACCACGGAAAGCCCTCCGACGAAGCACTCGATATGCTCATCGCCGATATGCGCAAGAGCCCGCCCAAACTCGCCACGGCACTGCGCAGCGTCGCGCCCGATGCACCCTTCCCCTGGTTTGCGCAGCGCATGCGCGCGGCGCTCAAGAATACGGCGAGCGCTTCGATTTCCGATGACGATCTGGCCAAGCTCTACGCCAAATACGCCATCGACAAGTTCAACCTGAACGATCGCGGCTACATCTCGGGCGTGCACCCGATCGCGTTGTGGATGCTCGATTACTTACGCCAGCATCCGAACGCGACGGAAGAAGAACTCCGCAAGGCCAGCCGCGCGGCCCGCCTCACGTCGTATTCGTGGCTATTCAAGACGCATCACCATCTGACACAGGATCGACGCATCCGCCATATGGTCGAGTTGCAGGCTTACGACGCTATCGGCAAATCGTGGCGCGCGCTCGGCTA
Organism: Trinickia sp.; assembly: GCF_051961175.1. Taxonomy (GTDB): domain Bacteria; phylum Pseudomonadota; class Gammaproteobacteria; order Burkholderiales; family Burkholderiaceae; genus Trinickia. Next base: position 25,133 of record NZ_JBQCDN010000143.1, read on the forward strand.
TCCGTTCGAGACCATCACACCGTCGTTCGCCGCCGCCATCGGCGCGTCTGGCGACCGGCCCGATGCGCTGGCGCATCTGATCGGCATCATCGCCAACGACGGCAAGACGCACGCCGCGCAAAGCATCGACACACTCACGTTCGCCGCGGGGACACCGTTCGAAACACGGTTCGAACGCGCGCCGAGCCCGGGCCGTCAAAGCATCTCGCCCGAGATCGTCACGGTCGCACGCTCGATGCTGCACGACGTCGTCGCGGGGGGGACGGGCGCGCGTCTAGCGGCCGGACTGCCGCTTGGCGACGGACGGGCGCTCGACGTCTACGGCAAAACCGGGACCGGCGATCAGCGTTTCGGTGTCTATGCGCGCGGAGGACGGCTGATCGAATCGCGCAAGGTCAACCGCACCGCCGTGTTTGTGTTCGTCATCGGCAACCGCTTCTACGGCACGTTGACCGCCTACGCACACGAGCCTTATGCCGCGCGGTACGACTACACGAGCGCAATGGCCGTGCAATTGCTGAAATCGCTCGGGCCCTCGCTGGCACCGATCCTCGCGACGGCCGACGCACAAGCGAAGCCCCTGGCCGACGCAGCGAGTGCTCGCCGGGCAGCGGCCGCCGACAACACGCCGTCCTTCTGAGGAGTTCATCTCACAGCGCTCCGATCCAAGCTTTTGTCTTCCGTCCCTTTGGCGTACCCAGGGGACGGCGGGCACGGCCGTTGCGTCTATCTCGATGTCGCACGTGCGGCATACGTAAAAGGAGAGCTCAGATGAACAAGGACCAAGTGAAGGGCGTAGCGGAAAAGGCGAAGGGCAAGGTGAATCAAGCAGTCGGCAACGTGACGAACGATCCGGCTCGCCAGGCCAAGGGGGATCTCCAGGAAGCCGCGGGGGATGTTCGCAAGGGCTACGGTGACGCCAAGGAAGACGTGAAGGACGAGCTCAAGCGCGACCGCGACGTGAAAAAGCACCACTAAAGGTAAGGCGCGCTCGCGCGCTTAGCTTCCAGCGGGACGGCCCGGCAAAGCACCGCCAGTCCGTCCCGCTTTTTTGGCCTGTTCGAGAATGAAGTCGATGAATGTAGCCGCGGCGCGCGTTTGATGACGGTCTGGCATGTAAAGCAGATACATGTGCGTGCCGAAGATGCTGAGCCGCCACGCATCGAGCGTGGTGACGACTTCGCCCCTCCGAATATCGTCCTGCACCACGTAATCGGGTACGATCCCCACGCCCAGCCCAGCCAATACTGCCTGGCGCAAAAACAGAAAATTCTCCGAGATCAGCGTCGGCTCGAGCAGCACCTCATGCCGCTCGTCGCGCAAATAGGCCGCCACACGCAATTGCCGGCCGACGACGGTCGCCGTAATGAGCGGCGTCGTACGCAAGGCGTCGAGTTCCGTCGGCAGCCCATGTTCCTCGGCGTAGAGCTTGGAGGCGCAGGCGACATAACGCACTGCCCCCATATCGCGCGCGACCAGGTTCTGCGGAGGCTCCGACATGACGCGTACGGCGATATCGACTTCGTCGCGCAATAAATCTTCGACGCGGTTTTCGAACATGACGTCCAGCACGATGCCCGGATGCCGCCGCTTGAATTCGAGCAGCCAGTCGGCCATCACGAGTTGCCCGTAACCGCTGGGGACCGACAACCGAACGCGGCCCTGCGGCGTCCGGCCGAGCGTCTCGGCCGTTTCCTGGGCGGCTTCCAGCGCCCGCCGGATCGCGCGGCCATGCTCGACCAGACGCAACCCCGCCTCAGTCGGTTCGACGCGCCGCGTCGTGCGCCGCACGAGTTGCAGCCCGAGCGAGCGCTCGAACTGATTGAGGTGATAGCTGACGTTCGCGCGCGTCATCTTGAGCCGGCGCGCCGCCTCGCTCAGATTGCCCGCCTCCAGAATTTCGACAAGCAGCGAAAGCGAATTGAGATCCATAAGTCCGCCGCACGGCGAGGCCGCAGGCACTGTCAAGGCAATTTTTACAGTCTGTCAACTCAGGCTTCAATTGTCAATTGCGGCTATCCGCTCGACAATCGCACGATCGTCAACTTGCCGCGCGCCCGCTATGAATGCCTCCATGCCCCAATCTGTCGTTTCCCGATCGCTGCACGGCAATGTGCTGGTCGTCACGATCGATCACCCGCCTGTGAATGCGTTGAGCGTCGATGTGCGGCGCGGGCTCGTCGATGCGATCGAGGCCGCGGAACACGACGCGGCGGTCGCCGCTGTGTTGATCGTCGGCGCGGGACGCAATTTCATCGCCGGCGCCGACATCCGCGAATTCGGCAAGCCGCCGCTGCCACCGGCGCTGCCGATCGTCTGCAATCGCATCGAGTCGTGCGCGAAGCCCGTCGTCGCGGCCATTCACGGCGCGGCGCTCGGCGGCGGCCTGGAAGTCGCGCTGGCCGCACACTATCGGCTGGCCGTGCGCGGCGCCAAACTCGGCTTCCCCGAAGTCCAGCTGGGCTTGCTGCCCGGCGCCGGCGGCACGCAACGCGCACCGCGTCTCATCGGCGCCGCGCCCGCCCTCGATTTGATGCTCTCGGGCCGGCACGCGCGTGCGGAGGAAGCACGCTCGCTGGGCCTCGTCGATCGCCTCGGCGCGACAGATGACGTACTTGGCGAAGGGCTCGCCTACGCGCGCGAACTGGTAGCAGCAAAAGCCGGCGTGCGCCCCACGCGGGCAGCCAAGGCACTCGCCGATGCCGGTGCGAACCGCGCAGCCGTCGAGGCCGCGCGCAAGGACACGGCCGCGCGGGCGCGAGGGCTCTTCTCGCCCTTGAGGATCGTCGACGCAGTGGAAGCCGCACTGACGCTGCCGTTCGACGAAGGGCTCGCACTCGAACGCAAGCTGTTCCTCGAATGCCTCGACAGCCCGCAACGCGCGGGCCTCATCCATGCGTTCTTCGCCGAACGCGAAGTGGCAAAGGCGCCGGAAACGCAAGCCGCCAAGGCGCGTCCCATCGCAGCCATCGGCATCGTCGGCGGCGGCACGATGGGTGCCGGCATCGCCGTCGCGGTACTCGACGGCGGGCTGCCCGTCACGATGATCGAGCGCGACGAAGCGGCGCTCGCCCGCGGCCGCGCGCATATCGAGCGTGTCTACGACGGGCTCGTCGCCAAAGGACGCATGAAGGCCGAAGCCAAGGACGCCGCCCTCGCCTGCTTCACGGGCAGCACCTCGTACGACGCGCTGTCGAACGTCGACCTCGTGATCGAAGCGGTGTTCGAAGACATGGCCGTGAAAAAAGCCGTCTTCGCCGAACTCGACCGCGTGTGTCAACCCGGCGCGATCCTGGCGACGAACACCTCCTATCTCGACATCGACGAAATCGCCGGCGTGACCTCGCGCCCAGCCGACGTCATCGGTCTGCATTTCTTTTCGCCGGCCAACGTCATGAAGCTGCTCGAAATCGTCGTCCCTGCCCGCGTCAGTGCCGATGTGGTCGCGACCTCGTTCGAATTGGCCAAGCAACTGCGCAAGGTGCCGGTGCGCGCGGGCGTCTGCGACGGCTTTATCGGCAATCGCCTGCTCGCCGTCTATCGCACGGCGGCCGATTACTTGATGGAGGACGGTGCCTCCCCCTATCAAATCGACCGGGCCATGCGCGAATTCGGCTACCCCATGGGCCCGTATCAAGTCGTCGATCTCGCGGGGGGCGATATCGGCTGGGCGGCGCGCAAACGCCGCGCCCCGACACGCGATCCGCGCATGCGCTACGTCGAAATTGCCGATCGCCTCTGCGAGCGCGGCTGGTTCGGGCAAAAGACGGGGCGCGGCTTCTACCTCTACGAACAAGGCGCGCGCGTAGGCACGCCCGATCCTGAAGTGGAGGCCATCATCGAGAGCGAACGCTTGCGCGCGGGCGTCTCGCCGCGTAGTTTCACAGACGATGAGATCGTGCGCCGCCTCATGTGTGCCGTCATCAACGAAGCCGCGAACGTCGTGCGCGAAGGCATCGCGCTGCGCCCACTCGATGTCGATGTCGCGTTGATCTACGGCTACGGCTTTCCGCGCTACCGCGGTGGCCCGATGAAATATGCGGACATGCTCGGGCTGCCGAACGTGCTGTCCGAATTGGAACGCCTATCGCAGGAGGATGCGTTCTTCTGGAAGCCGTCGCCGCTGATCGTGGAGTTGGTTCAGCGCGGTGCCGATTTTGCGAGCCTGAACGGCACGCCATCGTAACGCGCCGTCTCGTGCGGTGTTCAGCGCGCACGGGTACGTGCGCCGCCGCACGTTCGCCCCGGACACCGCACGGGCCGCGCACACACGAATTCGACTACGAGCACGACACGAGGCGCGTCGCGTCGCGCCATCTCATCACTCGATCGTCTGACGAGAGGTAAGCGATGGATCTGAGTTTCACGGCTGAGGAAGAGGCATTTCGCGGCGAAGTTCGGCGCTTTCTCGACGAACGGCTGCCGGCGCGGACGGCGCATAAAGTCAAGCATGGGCTTCGGCTCACGCGCGCCGATATGGCCGAGTGGCACGCGATCCTGAATACACGCGGATGGTTGGCAAGCCACTGGCCACGCGAGCATGGCGGCACGGGTTGGAACGCCGTGCAGCGCTTCATCTTCGATAACGAATGCGCGCTCGCGGGGGCACCGCGCATCGTGCCGTTCGGTGTGAACATGCTCGGGCCGGTCCTGATCAAATACGGCAGCGAAGCGCACAAGCGCCACTGGCTGCCACGCATCCTGGACGGCAGCGACTGGTGGTGCCAAGGCTACTCCGAGCCTGGCGCCGGTTCCGATCTCGCCTCGCTCTCGACGCGCGCGATGCGCGGGACAGACGCAGGGGGAGAGCATTACATCGTGAACGGGCAAAAGACGTGGACCACGCTTGGCCACTACGCGAACATGATGTTCTGTCTCGTACGGACAGCCACCGACGTACGCAAGCAAGAAGGCATCAGCTTCCTGCTGATCGACATGCAGACGCCGGGCATCGAGGTGCGTCCCATCGTGACATTGGACGGCGAGCACGAAGTCAACGAAGTATTCTTCACCGACGTGCGCGTGCCGGTCGACAACCTTGTCGGCGAAGAAAACCGCGGCTGGACCTACGCCAAATATCTGCTCACCTACGAACGCACGAACATCGCGGGTGTTGGGTTCTCCGTGGCGGCGCTGGAGCGGCTTCGACACGCGGCGGCGAAGATCATGCAAGGCGGACGGCCGCTTGCCGACGATCCGCTATTTGCGGCCCGGATGGCGCGCGTCGCCATCGATCTCGAGAACATGAAGACGACGAACCTGCGCACGATTGCGGCGGCCGCGGGCAGCGGTGCGCCGGGCGTGCAAAGCTCGATGCTGAAGGTGCGTGGCACGCTGATCCGGCAAGAAATTGCGGCGTTGATGCGGCGAGCGTTGGGCCCTTATGCGCAGCCGTTTATCGATGAAGCCTTCAACGAGGGCTACGACGGCGCCCCGTTCGGCGCGTTCGATGCGCCGGATGCCGCCAAGAGCGATTTCAACAACTACAAGCTGTCGATCTTCGGCGGATCAAACGAGATCCAGAAGAACATCATCGCGAAGGCCATGCTTGAACTGTAGTGTGCGCCGTCGCGCGTTGTCCTTGTTGTTCTCTGTTGCTCTACGTCGTTGGCGTGTGGCATCACGTGAGCCGGGACGCTCGTATGCAATCAAAACCTGAGAGGAGCCGACGATGAACTTCGCGCTGACCGACGAGCAACGGATGCTCGCAGACACGCTTGCGCGCTTCGTTGCCGAGCAGTATGGATTCGCCACACGCGAGCGGATCGCAGGTTCGCCCGAAGGATTCGATCGCGCGATGTGGCGGCGCTTCGGCGAACTGGGCGCCATCGGCGCGTTGTTCGCCCCCGAGGACGGCGGCTACGGCGGTACCGGCGACGAGATTGCCGTCGTCTTCGAACAACTCGGGCGCGGCCTCGTCGTCGAGCCGTTCCTGGGCGCGCTCGTCGCCGGACGTGCGATTGCATTGGCGGGCGCGACGGAGCAACGCGCATGGCTGGCTCGCCTGATCGACGGCGAAGCGGTGGCCGCGTTCGCGCACGGCGAGCCTGAGTCGCGCTACGAGTTGGCGCGGGTCGCCACCACGGCCGCGCGCACGAGCGATGGCTGGCGCGTGAACGGAATCAAGGCCGTCGTGCTATGCGGCGAAGCCGCCGACGGTTTCGTCGTATCGGCGCGAACCAGCGGAGCCGTCGATGCTGAGCACGGTATTTCGCTGTTTTGGGTACCTCGCGACACGCCTGGGCTCGCGCTGCGTGGCTATCCGTTGATCGACGGCGGGCGCGGCGCGGAACTGTTTCTGCGCGACGCGGCGTTGCCAGATAGTGCGCTCATCGGCCTGCGGGACGACGGCTTCCCTACGCTCGAGGCGGCGCTCGGCCTCGGCGTGCTTGCGCTGTCAGCCGAAGCATTAGGCGCGATGGAGACGGCGTTTGCCGCGACGCTCGAATACTTGCGCACGCGCCGTCAGTTCGGTGTGCCGATCGGCAGCTTTCAGGCATTGCAGCATCGCATGGCCGATCTCGCCATTGACCTCGAACAGACACGCTCGGCCGTCATTAATGCGGCCGCAGGGCTCGAAGGTCCACGCCTCGAACGCGAGCGTGCGCTGTCCGCGGCCAAGTACACGGTCGGGCAGGTCGGCACACGCCTTTCACGCGAAGCGGTGCAATTGCACGGCGGTATCGGCATGACATGGGAGTTGCCGCTGTCCCATTACGCGAAGCGGCTCGTCATGATCGATCATCAACTCGGGGACGAAGACTATCATTTGGCGCGATATATCGCACTCGGCCGCACACCGGCCGATGAAATCGAATCGAGCACGACCGCGGCACGCTGAGCAACTGCACCCATTGCTCGTCTACTGCTCGATCTTCGGCCACCGCAGCGGCGGACCCGAAGCAGCGTGCCCAGGTGACGACATCGTCATTCGTGGCAGATTCGTTCGGCGAGGCACGATGGCGAGTTTGACCGCTATCTTGGCGGTGCCAGCGGTAGAGCCAATTCATCGCATAAATTAGTCTGTGCCCGATGCCATTCGCCGAATGGTTGCCAGGGCTCATACCTGAGATATGAGCCCTGCTTCTTTTGGACACGGAGTGTCTGCAATGAATCAGGCAGCAACAGAGAGCGACCCGAGCCGCTTGTGTCGTTCGATGCCTCCGGCGCTGACGCCGATCGTTCTTGCGCTATCGCTCGCCGTGCCGATACTGGCTCAAGCGGCCGGACCGTTGCCGAGCGGTGGGCATTTCGTCGCCGGCGCAGGGTCGATCGCAGGCAACGGCACCACCTCGCTCACGATCAACCAAACATCCGGTCGCGGCGTCATCGACTGGGACAGCTTCTCGATCGGTAGCGGCAACCATGTCAACATCGACAATGGCACCGGCGCCACGCTGAACCGCGTCACCGGCGCGAATCCTTCGTCGATTCTCGGCTCGCTCTCGGCAACAGGGAGCGTCTACTTGATCAACCCGCAAGGCATCGTCGTCGGCCGAAGCGGTGTCGTCTCCACCGGCGGGCGCTTCGTCGCTTCCACGCTCGATACCGACAATACGGCGTTCATGAACGGCGGCGCGCTCGCGTTCGTGGGCGCGTCGAACGGCACCGTCGTTAATCTCGGCAACATTGCCTCGAGCGGTGGCGACGTGTTCCTCATCGCCAGCAAGGAAGTCGATAACGTCGGCACGCTCAGCGCATCGAAGGGAACAGCAGAGGTCGCGGCCGTTCAACAGGTCCTGTTGAACGATTCCGCGGCGGGCCAGCAGCTATTCGTCCAGACCGCCAGCGACGGAAAGATCGTCAATCGCGGCACCATCGAAGCGGCGCAGATCAGCCTGCAAGCGGCCGACGGCAATATCTTCGCGTTGGCCGGCACGCATTCCGTATTGCGTGCGACGGGCACCGCCACGCGCGATGCTCATGTCTGGCTCGTCGCCGATACGGGCCGAGTCTGGCTCGACGGCACCGTGCAAGCGAGCAACGCAAACGGCAGCGGCGGTACCGTCGATACCGAGGCTAAGACGTTACGAATCGCCGGGCGCCCCACCGTGCTGGCGAGCCAGTGGAACATCACCACGCCGAGCTTCACCGTCGACGGATTGGCCGCCCCCGTCTTCCAAAGTAATCTCGACCGTGGCACGTCGATCAATCTTCAAACAACGGGCACGGGCGGTGCAAGCGGCGACATCGATGTCGCGTCGAGCATTCGTTGGAGCGGCGCGGCATCGCTTACGCTCGGTGCTTATCGTTCGCTCACGATCGATACGGCCGCGCATTTGAAGAACAGCGGCGATGGTAATTTGACGTTGCGTGCCGATTCGCAAGCGATCGATAACGGCGGCAGCATCGCCAACAAGGGGACGGTGGATTGGTCAACGAGCCGAGGCATCGTCAGCTTGTTCTACGACATGAACGGCATGTACCGCCCGGGCAATCTGCTCACCAATCAATCGTGGACCTCACCGACCGACAGCGGTCTCGTTACGCAAATCACCAGCTATAAGCTCGTCAATTCGTTGGCGGACCTGGAACAGGTCAATGCCGATCTCGCCGGCAACTACGCACTCGGCAAGGACATCGATGCCAGTGCGACGAGCAACGGTTCGTACGCTATGCTAGCTGGGGGTACGGCAGCCTTCACTGGGCAATTCTACGGCCAGGGCCACGCGATCAACTCGCTGACCTTGCAAACGACGGGCCTATCCTTGGGTATGTTCGGAACGATCGGTGCAAGCGCTGTCGTACGCGACGTCAATATCAGCGGTACTTCATCGATCAACGCAGATCAAGCTGACCAGGTCGACGGTTGGGAGGGACTCTTGGCCGCCGAGAATGACGGGACTGTTTTGCGCGTGAACACGTCCGGTACCATCTCAAACGGCTCCGGCAAGAACGACAGCGTGGGAGCCGGTGGTCTGGTTGGCCTGAACCGCGGCACGATTATCCGCTCGAGCAGTTCCGTGGACGTTACCTCGGGGGGGGACGGCGGGCTCGTTGGCGTCAACCGCGGCCTCATCGAACAGTCCCATGCGACGGGGCAAGTCAACGGAGCGAGCACGTTCAACAGCTGGGGAGCGCCGGGCGGTCTCGTCGGTAGCAACTACGGAACGATCAGTCAATCGTATGCGACCGGGGCGGTAACGGGCGGGTGCTCCGCAGACATATGTGGGGATGCCGGGGGGCTCGTTAATTACAATGCCGGCACGATCACTCAGTCTTATGCGACAGGCACCGTAGCGGCAGGATGCCAGGGAACACCGGACACGTGCGGGAGCACGGGAGGATTGGTGGATACCAACGCCGGCACGATCAGCCAGTCGTTCGCAACCGGCAAGCAGTCCGGCACCGACACCACCAACTCGTTCGGACAGGTGGTCGGGCCCTACGGCATTGCCTCGTTCAATAGTGGCAAGATCGCAGGCGACGTCTATTGGAATACGGACGCGAGCCCCTTCCCCGGCGTTGGAGACGAGCGCGCGCAGTCGGGCGCCAGTGGACTGACGACTGCCCAAATGGGCACGGCCTCGTCCTTCGTCGGCTACGACTTTGGGTCCAATGGCGTCTGGGCGATGCCGGCCGGCGCGACGCATCCGGTGTTGCAGTGGCAGTTGGAATCGACAACGGGCGGTTGAGATCTTCGTGCGATAGGAGCCGGGGCATCCATCGGGCATCACCGTCACGCTCGACCATAGCTACATGACCGCCGGCGTACCCGTCATCAACTCACGCCCAATACGACGAACCCGGCTCACACCGGGTTCGTCTTTATCAGCTCGAGTCAATAAAACCAGCTTTGCGAAGGTGCTTCGGAAGCACTCGGATATGCAGAATCAAGAGTATGGCGAACAACGGCAAGCCTATCCAAAGGAACGCCGAATTCTCGTTCACATTGAGAGCCAAACGAAACACACTCGCGATCACAAAGGTATAGATTCCGCTCGAAGCAAGCGAAATACTTCCAACGATCGTTATCGTGCGTTCCGCCGCAAGAATTCTTCGCATGCTCATTTTTTGTCTCCCGCATTACGAATGTCGTCCGTAACGGCCACTCCCTTTGAACCGATGCCGTACAACAGAATGCCTTTCGTCGTACCGTGTGGCAGTGCTTGATTCACGAACGGTACCAACGTCGGGTTATTGATCCGAGGCACTGTCACACCGAACATAGAACCGGGACGGTTTAGACCATCTGCGACCCCCATCTTCAAGGGTACTTCGGCTCGCAATGCTCCAAGAGCAAAAAGAAGGCTCGCACCATCGTATGCCGTATCCCCCCACGTCGGAGACAGTTGATTTAGCCCAGAGCGCAATGGATTCAGCCCGGGAGAAGCGATCCCACTGTACCGGTTATACAGTCCGCCCGCACCCTCAGCCATATCGCTCAAACCGAAGAGCACCATTCCACCCCCACCAAGAGAACAGCCCACTCCGGTAGCAGTGCAAATCGTTGCACCAGTCTTCACCGCCACACCACCCACCGCGACTTTGAACGCGTCCTTCGCTACGCCCATCGGATCACGTTGAATCGCGTCACCAACCTTCTGAAGCGGCGTGTAATCGAACAGCCCCGCCTGTTTCTGATCCTCGACCCAATCAAACTCTGCCTGCAATTGCGACGCCTCGAGCTGACTCACATAATTCGCCGTGTACTCCGCACTACCGGGCTTGTACTGCGCCCAGCATTTCACCTCATAGCAGGCTGCTCTCGTCAGCCGCTTCTCGAAATCCTTGTCATCACCCGCGCCCTTCTTAATGGCCTTCTTCTCGTCGGGACTCAACTGCCGATTAAACCGATCCGTAACCGCCCCCGCCAACGCGCCCGTCGATTCGCCAGCCGCTGCGCCCACGCCACCCGCCAACACATTCGATATCACATTCCCGACCAACTGATCCACGTCCCCATTGCCAGTCGGTCCCGCATCCCTGACCGCCTGCGCGACTTCCTTCAACTGCGGCGCAAGCTTCGCCGACAACCCGGCTCCCACCGCCCCTCCGACCGCACCGCCCCCGCCTCCCGTCAATCCCCCGGTGAGCGCACCGCCGGCAATGTGCAATCCGGCGCGATAGTCACCGCCCTCGCCCCAATCCTTCGCCGCTTGCCAATAACGCTCTAGAAGGTTCGGATCGGTCTCCCGCTCCGCGGCCTCTAGCGCCTCGCGTTGCTTCTTGTCCGCATACGCTCCGATCTGCTTCGCAACCGTCTCCGCCGCCGCTCCCGCCGCATCGATCAAATCCGATTGATTGGCGAGCACACTCTGCAAATCCGGCAGATTGTCCACCGTGCCGTTCAAATTCGATGTATCGCGGCTCAGCATCGCGACATCCTGCTTCTGATTCGCCTCGTCGACGATCGTGATACTGCCTGCGCTAACCGCACTCTTCGTGAGCGCTTCACTGCTTCCGCTGTCATTCACAGCCATCGGCAGCGCGCCCCCTGCGTTTTTACCCCTCGTCGGCCCGTGCGTCGCGTAGTTATTGCCGCCATCGCCGACGCTGCCGCCCGCACTCACCCCGACGCTGTTGGCGTCGTATGCCGACCCGTTGCGGATATCCGAGAACGAAAGCGTTCCCGTCGTTAGCTGGTTTTTCTCCGGCTCAGCATCACTCGCGATATACGCGCCCTTTAAATCCGTATTGCCCTTGACCTTGATATCGAATCCGCCCTCTCCGGCCTGAATGCCCGACTGCTCGCTCACACCCGCGTACTTACCGCTCGCGCGGCCATTCTGCATGCTGAAGCTCGCACTCCCACCTCCCTGACTGATGCTGAAGCCGCCACCAACACTTCGCTGTTGCGCGACGCTATGAACCGTGTCTTGCACCGACGCAATATTCAAATTCCCACCGATGTCCGCTATCACCTTTCTCGCGCTGACGTTCGCACCCATGATGTCCGTGTCACCACCGCTCACGATCGTGACCGTGTTGCTCGCGGCGATATGCGTGTTGTTGCGCATCGTCGCATCCGAATTCGCGTACCCCTGCGCTCGAGACATAGCGGCCGAGACACCCCAGCCGTTCGAACCAAACGATACGCCCACGCTCCCGCTCTGCGACTCGTTCGTGCTGCGCACGCGTTCGGTATCCGTGCTGCTCGCTAGATTGACCTTGTTAGTTGCGCTTAGCACGACGTCTTTGGCCATCACATCGGAACCCTCGATCGTCACGTTCCCTTGACCCGCTTCCTTGTCGCCCGTCGCCACGAACGCAACCCTTCCGCCCGCCTTTACATGGCTGCCATTACTGAGCGTACTGTCCTGCGTGTACGTCGTCTTGCTACGCGACGAACCGAAGCTCAACTCGATCTTCCCCTCCGGTTTCCCACCCTGGGCGAGTGAACTCGCCATGTCGGCCCCCGCGCCGACCAGATCCGCCACCCCGCCCGCTGCTGCAATGCCATGCAGCGCGGCGGCCCGACCATCCTGACTCTGGCCCGCCCCTCGCGCCTGCTGATTAACGTTCTGCATCGCATCGGTCACCGATGACTTGGCCGCCAAAGTGAAACCCGAACTCTTTACCTCATGCGTTTCGTGGCGATGCCGATCCGTCTGCGACGCGTCGACCTTGACCTCCTTCGCGACTCCCGTCACATTTCCCGCCGCGAGGACATCCGATCCCGTAACACGAAGCTTGTTGCCCGCACGCATTGAAACGTTGCCGTCGAGACTGCCGATCAAGCTGCCGCGCGAGCCCTTCTCTCTGTCCAAGCTCGTATCGATCGTCTGGTTCGTGCCGTATGAAATGCCCGCGCCAGCCGTTCCGAGTCCCGACTTTTTTACGTCTTTGAAGTGGTATTCGCTCGACAAGGTATCCGCCGTCGTGATCGACAGGTCATTCCCCGCGTTCAACCTCACATCACGCGTACCTGCAATCGTCGCCGCCCTTGCAGTTAGATCGTTGCCCGCCATGACTTGCACCGTGTCACCTGACAACAGGGTGCCGATCGCATCCGTATAGCGACTCGCGTCGATCGTATGCGTCGACTTCGACGACAACATCCCGCTCTCCTTCACGTGATGCTCGTCGTATGCACTGGCGCTGCGCTCGCCGGCGTAAAGGTGAACGTCGCGCCCTGCCACAGCGTTGACATCGCCTTGCGCGACGACGCCTGCCGCGGTCGCATTGAAATCGCGCCCAGACACGATGCCGATATTCCCCCCGGATTGGATAGCCGTCCCGATATCGATCGACGCGCTATGTTCCGCCCGGTTCTTGTCGTCCCACCGTACATGATCGTCATTGCGCTCTCGAAGCGCGGACAAATTCACATCGCGCTGGGCCGCCAGCGATACATCGCCAGACGACACCACCTGCGCTGCGTCGGCATTGAGGTCGCGCCCCGCTCGCACCGTCAGTGTGCCCGCATTGATTTGCGACGTGCGATCGATTGCCGTAGCCGATCCGTTTGCCGTTGTAGCCGATTGCGTGGTGCTGGCAAGGCTCACATCACGGCCGGCCGAAAGCCCGATCGTATTTCCCTGGATCAATCCGCCCAGGTTGACGAGGTCTTGCCTCGCCTCGGCTTGTACGGTCTGTCCCGCCACGACACCGACGTTCGTGATCGAATCCGCCGTAACGATCGTCATGGTTCGGCTCGCGATCGTGCCTGAGTTCGCAAGCGTCCCCTTGTTGTTCAAGACCACACCCTTGCCGGCGATGATCGATCCGGTACCGGTCACATCCGCCGCATTCGCACGCAAATAGACCTGCGGCACCAAGACTGTCTGCTCAGTCCCGTCCGGCAATGCGACCGTTCGATTCACGAGCCAGACGATATCGTCGGTTAGCGCCGCCATCTGTGCATCGGTCAAAGCGGTGCCCACATTCATGTCGAACTGCTGCGCCGCTTTCACTCCATTGGCCATGAGCGCCTGATAGGCCGCTTGGTTGTCGGCATAGTCGCCGATAAATCGCTGCCCTGTCGCCTGGATGATCTGTTGCTGAATCAATTGCTGCTCATAGAACCCATCGCCCAGACGTTTCTGCACCGAACTTGGATCGACACTGAGCGCCGCGATCATCTTCTCGCTCGATAGCCATGCTTTCTCGTTCGTAAAGCGCGGATCGGTTTCGACCAAATGTCGGCTGCCGGGATCTGGGACAACCTTGTACAAAGCGTTGTTGGGTAGCTTGATGTTAGGCTCGACGGTGCGAATTTCGATCGGCCCGAGCTTCGCTTGCGCGTCAGGGGTGAGCGCCACCCCCTTCGTTCTGAACAAATCGCCGGACGCGGCGATCGTCCGCCCCGTATCGCTGCCGATACGCTCGGCTAAATTAGCCGCAATACGCTTGACCGGTTCGCGATCCCGCGTAGCAATCGCGATCGGCAGATCGATTTCTCTCGGCGGAAGCGGCGCCGCGAAGTCCCGAGCGGCGAGTTTGCGTTCATCGCCGCGGAATGCGCCACCTGATCCCACCCAGGTGTGGATAGCCTTTCCCAAAGCATCGAACGTCTCCTTGCCTTTGGGTTGACTGTTGTCTTGAATCGCATCGTTCACGTAGGCGACGCCGCCGGCCAACATCTGACTCTTATCGTTGATGCCGGAGCGCGCCGAAATATTCATCCCGCGTCCGGCCGTGATCATTCCCGGCTGCGTTGAGGTCACGATGTCTTTCGTCGATTTCACGTTGACGTCGTAGATGGTCCAACTCTGAACGCTCCGGCTCTCCACATTTCGGTTGTAGTCATAGACCGCGCGGTTCAAAGCCGAGTACGACTGAGTCAAGCTGTCGTACCACTGCTTGAAAGGCCCGCAACGATCGGCCGCCGCGGTCAGACAGGATTGCATTTCCGGCAACGGCGAACCGGCTTGCTGAGACTGCACGACCGGTACGTTCGGGGTGTACCAATCCGCTCCCAAACGACGCTGCTGCCCCCAGGCACTCACGAACAAGTCGCCCGATTTGACATAGGAAGAGTCTGGCGGCGGCGGAGGTGGCTCGATACCAAATTTCGCCCACATTTCAGCGGGTACCGTGCGAAATACACCAACGGACTCCGCGGTGTTCGCTGCCTCACCGGGATACGCCAGAGTCGACGGATGACTGGGGTAATGAACGCTGTCGATCTTTCCAGCTACGCCGTTGATCGTGTACTTGGCGTACTCATCGAACGGATATTGGTTCGAAGCACGGAGCAGCATTTTTTGATCGTCATCGAGGGCCCATTGAGAATCGGTTCCGGGCCTCACTTCATGCGAATTACGCTGATAAAAATAGATGGACGACGGATCGATCCGTTCCGTGGAACCGGGAAGTGTGTACCAAAGCTGCCGGCCCAAATCAGTCGTTATCTGTTCCGTCTGGAAGTTCGCGTTGAGATTTTCGAAGCGAGTCGCGGCGATTTTGACGTGGCCGGCCGCATCGACCACCGAACCGGTGTTCGTCAATCGATCTGCCCAAGCATCCGAGGCCTTGCCGTCCGCGTCCAGACTTCCGGCTACTCGCAGGTCGTTCGATGCATAGATCAGACTGCCACCCGCATTCTCGGTCACCTTCGCCCCGATATGGATGTCGCTACGCGATGCGATCGTCCCCGCTAGGCCTTGCGAGTTAGCATCGTTACGCACGGTCCTTGCACCAATCGATACGGAATCGCCGTAGATCCGGCCGCGGTTGTCCACGACCTCTTTCCCGTCGACATGTGTGCGGCCGCCATCGATCAGCCCTTCGTTCGACAGCGACTCCTTGGCGTGAACGTGGGTCCTCGCGTTGCCTGCGATTTCCGCGACGGCTGCATTGTCGATGCGACGGCCGGACACGTTACCGGTGCCGCGGGCTGTCATCGAGCCGTGGTTGGTCACGTTGCCGTCCGAGGTGGCGTTGAGATCACCCCGTGCGCGAATCCGTCCTGAATTGGCTAGACCGTTGCGCGCTGTGATGTTGACGTCGCCGTCCGACTCAATGTCGCCACCGTTATTCAGGGCTACGCCCGACATCGTCAACGCCACACCGTTGACAAACACGCTCCCGCGAACTGTGCTCCCTTTTGCAAGACCGTTATCAAATGCTCCAGAATGCGTATCGAGTTCCGCCGACGCACCCGCGCGAATCAACCCTGAGCGATTGTCGAACGTGCCCGACTCGCTTTCGAGACGGCCAGTCGCCAGGATCGCTCCCTCTGCGTTCACAATGTTTGCATGACCCGTACCCAGGCTAACGTCGCCACCGAACACGATACCTTTGGTGTTGATGAAACCCTCGCTTGCCATTAACTTGACACCGCCGCCGGCCAGCATCTCGCCTTGCGTGTTATCGATGGCGTCCGACACCGAGGCGGTCAGTGCTCCGTTGAGCGCCCCGATCCAGCCCTCTCGATTCGATGCTGATCGCGCCACGATGTGCGCATCGTGCAACGCAGCGACCACGCCTTCATCGTTGGTTAATGTGCCTTTGGATTTCAATGCTGCATTGACCGCGCGCGCGGTTGTCCCGCGAGTCGTCAGGCTATCATCGCCGTTCACGTTGAGCGCGCTTGCCGCGAATACGTTGCCGCCATCGAGCGACACAGCCGTTCCGGTCACGTTGATGTTGTCACCCGCCGCAAGCGTGCCGTTGCTCAACACGTTTCCGCCGGTAAGGGATACGCTTCCCGGCCCCGACAACGCGCCACTCGCCTCCACACCCGCGAAAATTTGGCCCGCATTGGTGACGTCAGACGCCGCGAGATCGACGTTCGATTGCGCAGCGACCGTTCCTTCATTCCGAAGGGCTCCCCTCGCATCCAGGCGAACAGATTGGCTGGCGACGATCACCCCCTGGTTCGCCAGGTTCGGCGCATCGATACGCGCGTCGTCGGCCGCCTGGATGCGCCCACCGGACTGAATCGTGACATCGCCCTTCGCCGACAGAACAATGTCGCCGGTCAACGAATCGATGACACCCGAGCTGCGCACGCCAACGCCCGCCTCCGTACCGATAAGACGCACGCTATTGGCATACATGCCGCCGAGCGCTTGGACATCGATAGCAAAAGCCGGGGCCTCCCCTTCACCGGCTCGGACCGCAGTAGTGCCGTCCGCATAGCTGACTTGGTTCGCACCCGCAGTTGTTCGAATGGCATCCGCCCAAACTTGGCCGTTGATCTGCATCGCACGTGCG
The DNA here is from genome assembly GCF_051961175.1 of Trinickia sp. Taxonomy (GTDB): domain Bacteria; phylum Pseudomonadota; class Gammaproteobacteria; order Burkholderiales; family Burkholderiaceae; genus Trinickia. The sequence continues at coordinate 42,236 of NZ_JBQCDN010000143.1, forward strand.
ATCAGATCGATCGCACTGCCCCGGGCATCGAGTCCCGCACCGTCGATGCCAAGCCGGCCTTTTGTCACGTCGAATCCCGCGAGCGATCCGTCCGAATTGAAAGCCGGCCGCCCGGTTGTCAGTGATATCCGCGGAATATTGATGAAGCCACAGCCTGCGCACGTGATGCCCGCGGGATTCGCGATGATTACATTGGCGCGATGACCTGCAACCTCAGTGATCCCCAGTAACCGCGTAGGATTGCCCGTCGTCACTTGGTTGATGACCAACCGCGCGGGCGAATTGCCCATCAAAGGATTGCCCTGCACCCAACCAGCGATTTGTGTCTGCGCGCTTCTCGGCGTATTGACGATCACCGCGCCTTGGGCGCCGACGTTGTAATGCGCAAAGTTGTTCAACGATACGCCGGCTCGATTGGGAGCGACGATATTGATCAACGGCACGCCCGACGCGGAGACGCCCACCACTGGATGGCTCGCGCTGCTGCGATCGGGAACAATCGGCAACGTGGCTTGTGCCTCGACAAGAACAGGTTGCATCCCAAACGCGCAGAGCGCCGCGAAGGCACTCGCGCGAGCGGTGAACCAGAGCGGGATGGCGTGCCGGGTCGATACGTTTCGACCCGCGCTCCGCATACAGGCGCGCTTCGCACGCCGACACGCCGACGCGAATTCATCGGCCGGCACCCACATGCCGCGCACGCAGTTGAATACCAGTCGATAGATGCCGGAATTCATGGTTCGTGGTTTTGATCGCCAGACATAATGGGAGGAGCAGCCGAGCAACAACGGGCAGTTCCTCCCTCCCGTGCCGGAATTACGAGCAGTTCAATACCGCGAGACCATTGATCAGCCCCACCGTCGGTGAGTGAACGCCATAGGAGACGACAAGGTAGGGCTTGGATGCATCGGGACCCAGGAAGGCCGTATACAACGACGACAAAGTGCCGCGGGACGTCGACATCGAGCCCACCGGCGCGGCGGCAGTAAACTTCTGATCAAGATCCTTGCCAATCGAATATTGCAGCGACACATCCACTACGTTTTCGACGGCCCCTAGCGAATTGATGACGCCCGCCACGGTAGCCGTCGCGCTTCTCAACAAGCCGGGCACAGTATTACCGTCGCTCGCAGTTGGACGCGTCGCGGCCACCAACGCACAGCTCATCCCGGCCTTCGGCAGCTTGACGTTTACCGGTGCACCGACCGCCCAGACCCGGCCTTGCTTCGCATTGAACGATTGCCCCACCGAATCGCTGCCTGCCGTCCAACGGCCGATCGCGAAATGGCCATCGCCAGCCATGTCGGTCACCGTCCCGGCCGATAAGCTCAGCCCGTCGTCGCCCCAAGGCAGCGTTGTATAGGCACCCGGCGCATGTGCTTTGAGCGTAGAGACAGGCACATCACGCTTGGAAAGCCGAACCGTGCCTTGCGGAAACCCGCCATCGGGCGCCCACGTCACCGGCGGCGTAACGACGTTGACCGTCTCGATATCATTCGAAAGCGAAGTTGACTGTCCCTCGACCTTGATCGCCGCGGAGCCGCTGTCAGCGCCCGCCACGTTCGCCACCGCATCAGGCTCTGCCGCGCCGCCTTTGCCGCCGCCCCCGCAGGCACTCAACCCCACCGCGGCAAGCATGGCTACGGTCGCCGCCAATGTCTTCCTACTCCCGTGACGCCCAATCCAGTTTTCCATACTTCAATTACCCTCATGCAATGTTGTCAATCATTGAAAATGACGCGGAAGTCCGCGCCGCTTGCGAAAATCCGCCGACTCAAAACAGCGCGCTGATTTGAAAAAGAAACGTTGGAGAACCGCTGATCCCAGCCGGCCTCGACAACGGCCAGCCCACCGACGCGTCGTAAATCAAACCCGCTCCCAGGACGCTTCTGGGCGCAACCTGCCCTCTTGCACCGAGCACTGCGCCCATCAAGGTCTGACCGGTCAGGAAATCGGCGGCGCGCCCTCGGACCCGCCCCAGATCGACACCGCCATAAATGGACTGCGTTCCGATCGCCGTCGGCAGATACCAGTTCAGTTCGTTGGAAATTGCCCATCCGCTCTCTGCGGCGAGCGTGACCTGCTGATTGAACCCCCGTACCGAATAGCGCGTGCCGATCGTGAAATAGTCGGCAGGCGCCAGCGGCGTGCGCGCGTGTTGGGTGTTCCAATCGAATTGATACGAAAACGATTGGCCACCGAGTGTGAAAGGAAGCTGCGCACCGACACTCGCCAACGCGATGGCTGTTTTGCCGTCGAATTCCGGTTCGTCCAGCACCATGCCCGGTGTATTCGACAACCGGGGCAGCAACGCCCGCCACGCGATTGCGGCGTTGAGCACGACGTTGCCGACGTACTGCCGATGCGCCAGGCCCAGCTCGTATCCGATGACGTCGCGCGTTTGAGCAGGCAGGTCGACGCCGTCGTAGGTGTTGCGATTGATTCGGTGGTAGAGATCGCCGCGCGCTTCCGTCCGCGCGCTCGCGTTTCGGAAAATGACGCCCGAGAGGCCGGCCCGAAGTTCGGATTGCACGCCGCTGTATTGAACGGGCCCGTCGAACGCTGGAACGGTTTGCTTGTACCGCGATCGATTTACGCCCAGCGAAAACATCCCATAGCCGATCGGTACGCTGTAGTTCGCAGCGATCGACTGGGCTCCCTCGCCCGGCGCACCGAAGTTTGCGTTGGTCGCACCGGCAACCTGCAGTTGGTCATACAGATGCAAAGGGGAATCGTAGGTCAGCGATCCTGACAATCCCGTCTTTCCGGTCGAGTTCAAACCCGCGTTATCGACACCCAAGACGATGTGCCAGCGCTTTCCTTCGCTAGGATGAAGTACGAGTTCGGAATCGCCCAGGTTCGCGCCCGGGGCAATGTCGAACGTCGCATCCGACTGAGACCGCAGGCGCCGAAGATTTTCGAGTGCTTGATCGATATCGCGCTGGTTTAGCAACCTACCCGGCGACGTAGGGAGCGCCGTGCGCAGCCAGCCGATCGTCGGCGCATCGGCTCGTATTTCAGCGATGCGCCCAGGTACGACCGCAAGCGTCAGCGTTCCGGATTGCAGGGATTGGCTCGGCACCCACACACGCGAAGTGATGTACCCGCGTGCGATCAAGGCGTTGTTGGCTGCGTCCTGAATTTGCTTCAGCGCTGTCTTGCCGACACACTGGCCGACAAGCGGCTGCAAGAATCGCGCGAGCCATTCGAATGTGCTGTCATCGAGAACGAGCCGTTCGATGGTGAAACACGGGGTGTCGGCGGGCAAGTGTGCAACGCTGGTTGCGATGGGTGCCTCGCCGACGGGCGAAAGCACCGTGGGCTGTGCATTCAACGCCTTCGTCGCTTCGAGTTGCTGTTGCTGCTGGCGCTGGATTTGGGCACCGGGTGCGATTTCTGACGACGGAGCCGCTTGCGCCAACGGAGACGCGCTCAGCATGGCCGAGGCCCAGGCGATCGCCATCTCCCAAGCCCTCTTCGACGTCAACGGCGCAACGATGGCATCGTCGTCTCGCGGCCGACCGCGATATCCGTCGACGCGCGGACGGACATCGCGTATAGCGCGCTCGCACCGCACGACGCACGTTCGGCTGAACGCTCGGGCATCCCCGCCATTTCGGCTCGCTGACATCGACGACACGCTGCCGCCCTCGCTCTTCAAAAGCCGCCAATCTACATTCGGAGCTTTTGGGTGAAAGCGGCGAGGTCACAAAATCAGACGCAGTGAAGCTCCCGGGGCGAAGCCATGGCATTGTTCCTGGATGCCATGCCTCATGCAGGGTGACGAGAGAGAAGAAAGCGACGCGCGGCTGCTCGGCCGTACCACCCCATCCAGGGCCAGCCCGAGCAGCGCCGTATCCACGATCGCAAGAGAACGCGTTTCCGCGGCGGCTGCACAATGTGCTGCCGCCGCGGCATCAATCAATCGCCAACCGCGATCTTCCGGGTCTCTTTAATCTCTTCCATGACGACGTAGCTCTTCGACTGCACGGCCCCAGGCAGTTGAAGCAGGATGTCGCCAAGCAGCTTACGGTAATCGGCCATCTCGCCTATGCGAGCCTTGATGAGGTAGTCGAAATCGCCCGATACGAGATGGCATTCGAGCACTTCCGGGATCTTCTGCACCTCGCGCCGGAACTGATCGAACATGTTCCCGGACTTGTTGCCGAGCGTGATTTCGACGAACACGAGCAGCGCCGCACCCAGTTGTGCCGGATCCACGCGTGCGTAGTAGCCCGTGATCACCTGATCGCGTTCCATGCGTTTCACGCGCTCGATGCAAGGGGTGACGGTCAGCCCGACGCGTTCCGCAAGGTCCTTCATGGCGATCCGGCCATCTTCCTGCAGCGCCTTGAGTATCTTTCGATCGAGCTTGTCGAGCTTACGGATCGGCTGACGTTCCGTTCTCATTGTGTTTTCACCAAAAATCCAAAAACAACAGGAACAAAAACTGCTTTTGTCGCAATAGTATAGCACCAGAAACTGGTTAGATCGGTCTTTGGGAGCAACTATGCGAGTCGTCGTTTTGGGCAGTGGGGTTGTCGGTGTGACGAGTGCGTATTATCTGGCGCGCGCGGGGCACGAAGTCACGGTGATCGATCGTGAAGCCGGCCCGGCACTCGAAACGAGCTTCGCGAACGCCGGGCAAATCTCGCCCGGCTATGCGGCGCCGTGGGCCGCTCCCGGCGTACCGATCAAAGCAGTGAAGTGGATGTTCCAGAAGCACGCGCCTCTCGCAATCCGTCTGGACGGCACGCAGTTTCAATTGCGCTGGATGTGGCAGATGCTGCA
>NZ_JBQCDN010000144.1:0-20299 GCF_051961175.1 Trinickia sp.
CAACTCGTATAGCGGCATCGTCACCATCCAATCGCCGTGCAAATGCAACCGCAGCTGGCGCACTTCGAGCTCGGAGAAATCGACACCCGGTTCGCATTCGAGCCGCAGGCGCAACGTTGAGTCGTCGCCAAAGCGCGCATCGGCAATGACGAGCGGCCACAGCACGGTCTCCCAAGCGGTGCGGAAACGACACGCATCGCCGGCTTCCGTCAGTGCCGACAGCCCCGTATGGCGCGGCACGCGAAAACCAGCCGTCACTTTGCCCTGCGTAGGGTCGAGCTCGAACTGCGCGACCGTCATCGACGGCACGCTTTGCGCGAGCGACGGGCAAACGTTCTCGAGCATGGCCGAAGCGATCTGCGGAAACGCCTGATCGAGATCGCGATGAACACGCGCGGCGAGAAACGCGGTGGCTTCGATCAGCCGCTCGGTGTGAGGATCGAGCGATTCCGTGCCGTGCAGCGCAAGACGCGCCGCCACCTTCGGGTAGCGCTGCGCGAAGTCGGCCCCCTGCACTCGCAGGTAGGACAGCTCACGCTTGTAGTACTGCAGAATGTCGTCTGGCGCCATGTCGGTCAGCATCCGTCCTCGTCGTCCGGGCTCGCGCCGGCGCCCGCCGCCAATTCAAAAAACACATGTTCGACCGAGCGCTCGACGCGAATGTCACCTTCGACGACGAGCACCGCTTCGCGGCTCGTTTCATCCTTGAAACCGAACTTCACGGCAACGTTGACCAGCCTCGGTTCGAACAACGCGATCGCGCGGCGCACCGCCGCGAGAATCGCATCGCGATCAGCGCCGGAGCGCAGCGACCGCTCGGAAAAATCCGGCACACCGTAGTCGAGCACGCCGCAGTCGCTGCTCGCGAACTCGGCCATCGTCAAGCGCGAGCGCGCATTGAGCAGGCGCGAGAGTTCCCGCGCCACCGATTGCCTCAGCGCGCCCTCGCCTTCGAGCCAGGCGTCGGCATCCTCGACGAGACGCTCGAACAGCGGTATCGGATAGCCGCGGCGGGTGGTCGACATCACGTGTGCGTTGGACAAAACACGGACGGGTGCGCCCCCTCAACCTGACGAGCGCGCACCGCGTCCGCGTCGATCACGAGGCGGTGACCGCCTTGTTCGCGGCCAGATCCCAGCCGAACGAAGCATTACCCTTCTTCGTCGAATCCGTGCTCTGCTGCGTGTACTGCGACGTCATCTGCGTGAAGTGGATCACGACCGAATCCGACATTTCCGAGCTGCCGCCGCCGGTGCTGATGTGCGAAATCATCGCGTTCGTCAGCACGTACTTCATCAGCAGCATGAATTTGCCGCCTTCGTTACGGCCAATCGAAATCGTCGCATCGCCGAGCTTCGTGCCCGCGGCGCAAGCGGCGTAGAGCGCGGGCGTCGCTTGATCGGTGGCCTTGGTGATCGAGAATTCGCTGAAGGTCGGACGGCCCATCGTCCGCTCGGTGTTCGACGTGTCCGCGTTCATCGGCATGGCCACGCTATGGCTGAACGAGTAGAGGATGATCCCGTCGGCGTAGCCGTCGATCAACGAATTACCTTTGATGTCCTTGAACTGCAGGATGACTGTATCCATGTCTGATCCGATTCGATGAGTAGCGAAATGGGCGGGGGCGCTCGAGCGCCCGCCGCACGTTCATACGGCGTGGGTCGCCCGCCGTCAGGCCGCCGCCGCCGGCAAATCGGCCACGAGCCGGATCGAAGCCGTCAGGTCTTCCATCTGGAAGTGCGGCTTGATGAAGCACGTCGCGCGATAGGAGCCGGGCTTACCGGGCACTTCGGTCACGTCCACGCGGGCCTCGCCCAGCGGGAAGCGCGCCTTCTGCTCCTGCGACGCCGACGGGTTGATCAGCACGTAATCGGAAATCCAGTTGTTCAGATACGCCTCGATACCGCCGCGCGTCTGGAAGCTGCCGACCTTGTCGCGCATGATGACCTTCAAGTAATGCGCGAAGCGCGACGCCGCCAGCACGTACGGCAGACGCGCCGACAACTGCGCGTTCGCATTGGCCTCGTCCTTGTTGTACAGCACCGGCTTGTTGGTGGTCTGGCCGCCGAAGAACGCCGCGAAGTTCGAGCCCTTCGAATTGACGAGCGCGATGAAGCCCAGATCGCTGAGCTCCTTCTCGCGGCGATCGGTGATCGTCACCTCGGTCGGACATTTAAGGACGACGTCGCCTTCGGACGTCTTGTAGGCATGGGCGGCGATGCCGTCGACCTTGCCGCCGCCTTCCACACCGCGAATCGCCGTGGACCAGCTGTACTTGGCGAACGCGTCGGTGATGCGCAGGCCCATCTGATACGCGGAGTTCGCCCACAGATACTTGCTGTGATCGGTGCCGTCCACGTCTTCTTCGAAGTTGAAGGTCTCGACCGGCTTCGTCTTCGCGCCGTACGGCAAACGCGCGGCATAGCTCGGCAGCACGAGCGACACGTAGCGCGAATCCTCGGAGGAGCGGAAGCTGCGCCACGTCGCGAGTTCTGCGCTCTCGAAGATCTTCGACAGATCGCGCGTCACGCCGAGCTCCGTGAACGACTTGATGTCGAACAGGCTCGGCGCGGCCGCGGCGATGAACGGGGCGTGCGCGGCGGCGGCGACTTTCGACATCCGCTCGAGCAGCGCGATGTCCTGCGGATGCCGGCCGAACGTGTAATCGCCGATCAGCAGCGAGTAGGGGTAGCCGCCGAACGTGCCGTACTCTTCTTCATAGACTTTCTTGAAGAGCACGCTCATGTCGTGATCGACGGCCGTTTCCAGGTCCTTGAGCAGTTCCTTCTTCGTGACGTTCAGCAAGCGCAGCTTCAGGCGCGTGCTGGTCTCGGTGCCGTACACCATGTCGTGCAGGCCCGTCCACGACGCTTCGAGCGCCTGGAACGCCTCGTCGTGCATGATCGCGTTCAGTTGATCCGTGAGCAGCTTGTCGATCTCGGCGACACGCTCGTTGATCATCGCCACCACACCCTTGTCCGGGCTGGTGCGCATGCCTTCGTCGAGGATCTGCGACGCGAGCTGGCCAATCAGCTTCTTCGCATAGACGCCCTGCGAGGGTTCGACAGCCATGTTGCCTTCGAGCACGATACGGTCGAGCAAGCTCAGTTCTGCGCTCGTCGTGGCGCCGGCGGCCGACGATTCGGCGGCGGAGTTCGTTTCCATCTGGTAGTCCTTTATCGGTTCGTTGCATCAGCGACTACGGGCGCGGGCCCGCGTCGCGCCGCTCATGCCGCCGGTGCGCCTTCGGCTGCCGGCTGGGCGGCAGCGCCACCGCCGTTCGCCTCGCTCTGCACCTTCTTCAGCTCCTCGGAGCTCTGGACGATGCGCTCGAGGATCGAATCGAGCTCGTCGTTGCCGTCGAGCTTGCCGAGCAGGTCGCGCAGTTGCTGACGCGCTTCGAGCAGCTTCGCGAGGCGCGGCACCTGGCGCACGATGCTTTCCGGATGGAAATCGGAGAACTGATTGAACTTGAGTTCGACCTTCAGGTTACCTTCGCCCTTCATTGCATCGGGTACCGAAAGGTCCAGACGCGGGGCCACCTTGCCCATGATTTCGTCGAAGTTGTCGCGGTCGATCTCGACGAAGCGGCGCTCCTTCAATTTCGGCAGCGGCGTAGCCGGCTGGCCCGAAAGATCGGCGAGCAAGCCGACGACGAGCGGCAACTCGCGCTTCTCCACCGCGTCGCCGATCTCGACGTCATAGGTGATCTGAACGCGCGGCGGACGATTGCGCCCGACCCATTTTTGCAAACTATTGGACATGGTCCCCTCCGGACTGAAAACACAAACACGCAATCGAAACGGCCGCGTGCATGACACTTCGCGAATGAAATGACTAGGATTCGTAGGGGGGAGGATGCTGCGAGGCGGGGACAAGACTTCGCCCCCTGAAGATGCCGGGACGACGCGCGACGACGAACGAGCCGATGGGCCGTTGTTCCGCACTGATTCCCGGCGATAGCAATGAACCGGCACCCCCCGACCGCACGCCAATTCACTGCCGAGGCGAGCGCAACCGTCGATCGACGCCACGCCTACCTCGTGATAACTCACTCAAATGGCCGACGTTCGACTATCCGTGGGTTGGTCCTGTGTTGAAAAGCTTCTGTGGTCCATCGTACTTATCTAGCCATTCTTTTCTGGTCTCTTTGAGGCCGGACTCTAGCATAGAAAGTTTAAAAAGTGTTAAGCAGTCAGGGCATTCCCGCCCTCGCTTCCAAGGGCCAGACTGTGCCCATGCGATTTGAGTAAGAACGGAGTAAGAATGCGAAATTTTTCCGCGCCCCGGTGACGGAAAATTAAGTGGAAACCCCACTTGTTAATCGTATATTACGCCTCGCGCAGCCCATTTCTGGAACGTCGCTCCCCGTAGAGAACATAAGAGATTTCAAGCACTTCCCCCCAAAAGATTGAAATCGGTTCCACTCTATCCAACTCATTGGCCGCCAGATAATTCTTTCAAAAGAATGACAGCCTTTCCGACGATATTGAATGTCCGCATTACGACCTGCCTCGAAACCGGCACACGTCCGGCCGTTGGAAACTCGCGAGCCCGCTGTTATGCTGCGCGGTAATCCCACGCGGCAACCTTGCCTACGTATTTGGGAAAACCCTAATAAATAACGTGACGCTATCCAATCGGAGTACACGATGATCACGGGTGTCTGGACCAGCACCGAATTCAAGGCGAACAGCAAGTCGAGTTCGATCTTCGGCACGCGTAAGGAACTACTCAAAGGCATCGAAGCGGCGCTCGACGAGGCGCACTCGCGGCCGGCCGAGCAGACGCTGCTGGCACTATCGTTTGTCGAGCGGGCATGCAAGGCATGGATCGACGCGCATCCGGATACGTCCTCGACGCCGGCGCCGGGCAAGAAGCTCTCCAACCGCCGCAAAGCCATCGAGACGCTTCAGCAGCAGATGAAAACGCGGCGCGAGGCGCTCTATGCGATCTCGCCGGAAGAACGGCAACGCCGAGCGGAGGTCACGTCTCGTTATGAAACCAGTACGAAAACGCTGAACATCGCACCGGGAGACAAGGACCCGCGCTTGGTGAAAGGGCGCGCCGCCTTCCATCAGGAACTGCTGGCGAAAACGATCGAGCGCGCCAAGGCGCTGGGTCACGACAAAGACGACTTCAACACCGAACAGCTCGGCTACCTCGCCGCAAAGGCCACGCTCAAGCTCGATAGCATCATCGATCCCAAGAAGAAGGAGCGTTGCCGCATCGAGGCCATGCGCGTGCTGTGCGCCATGCTGGGCAAGAACCGCCAGCTCGCACAGCAGTTCGAGACCACCGGCATCGAAGTCGTCGTCGTCCCTGCCGACCGGCCCATGACGGACTTGCCCGAATTCGCTTCCCTGAAGGACGTCGACATCAGCCAGGCTAGCGGCACGCCGCGAACCTGGAATCCGACGCGCGGCGTGGGCGGCCTCACGGTCACCACCGCGTCGGGTGCGCAGAAGATGTATGTCGCCGTTACAGAAGAGAACTTGCTGGGCACGAACGTCGGTAGTGCGGTGAGCGCGATCGGCGGCGGCTGCTACGCGGCGCGCTATTCGACGACCTCCCATGAATTCGCGCACGGGCTGCATGTCGGAGGCGGACTGACCGCGGAGCAAACGGCCACGATCGAGCGTTGCTTCAACCAAAAACAACGCGCACGTATCGACGCCGCCAACAGCCGGATCATCATTGACGACGTCACGCTGGCGCCGACGCAGATCGAGCTCAAAAATCTTTTCGAGAAGGAGTGGGCGGATGGCCCGCGTCAACGGCAGACGTTGCTGCCCACGCCCAAACTCTATTGGGTCTGGAAGAGCGGCGCCTACGTCATGAAACCCGGCGGCGGCCATTTTCAGTTCTCCACCCGCTACGACCTTCAGGATTGCTACTCGGCGTTCGACAACCGCGAATACTTCGCGCAGCTCGTCAATTGCTACCTCGGGAGCAACGGCGGTACGGACCCGTACACTGGCAGGCCGCGTCACAACGGCGAAAGCTGGATTCGCGCCAATGAAGCGCCGGACATGGTGAGGTTGCTCGATGAGCTGTTCTCTGCGGGGGCACACGCGCATTTCGGGCAAGCCAGAGTGGACGATACCAACGTGGACGATGGCGTCGACCAGATGACGGTCGGCAATTACATCCGCGCGCGCGTCGCCAACATCAAGAACCAGAAGCTTCTCGAGAGCACGCTGGCACAGCGCCGCGCACTGCTCGGCTACGATGATGACGATGACGACGACGCGTGACGCCTGACTACCCGATGATGACCATCGGCCCCGTCGCGCGCAGCATCGTTTCGATCTCCCCGGGCGCGACGGGTTTGCTGAAGTGATACCCCTGTACTTCGTGACAGCTGTTCTCGCGCAGGATGTCCACTTGCGCCTGCGTCTCGACGCCCTCGGCGATCACGCTTAGATTCAGCCGCTGCCCAAGCGAAATCACGGTCACCCAACATGAAAATGCGCATGAGAACGCGCGTTGGGCTCAAGGTAAAGGGTCGAAACATTACTGCACGTCATCGGTTTGGCTTTTCAATAGCGGCAGTTCGCGGCCATTCTTTAGCGGGTGAGTATGAGGCCTACGGATACGCGTAGGCACACGACGCTCAGCATGTCGCTCGTCCGGCGGGATCACTACGGCTTGGCCGTGCAGCTTGCCTTGCGTATCGAACGGTTACCACAGCGTGGCTTCCTCGGTCATGAAGCGTTGGCCCGATCGTGTGATACGTGCGGCTTTGTGGTCATACCCCCAGGAACGAACCTTGCGTCGCTCTCGCGCTGCTACGAAACCACCGAGGGCCGTCATGCCGAGCACCCTGTCGATCGCCGAAGGACTCCCGTTTCCGCTAGGCGCAAGCTGGGACGGTGCCGGCGTGAATTTCGCGCTGTTCTCCGCGAATGCAACGAAGGTCGAGCTGTGTCTATTCGACGCAAACGGAAAACGCGAGCTGCAACGCATCGAACTGCCCGAATATACCGATGAAGTCTGGCACGTCTACGTTGCCGGTCTCCAACCCGGTGCGCTTTACGGCTATCGCGTCCACGGCCCGTACGAACCCGAAGCAGGCCACCGCTTCAATCCGAACAAGCTGCTACTGGATCCGTACGCCAAAGCCCATGTCGGCTCGCTGAAGTGGGACCATGCCGTATTCGGCTATACGATCGGCGCCGACGGCGACGATCTCACGTTCGACAAACGCGACAGTGCCGCCTTCGTACCGAAGTGCGTTGTCGTCGATCAAAACTTCTCCTGGACACACCCGAAGCGCACGCGCGTGCAATGGGATCGCACGATCGTCTACGAACTGCACGTGCGCGGGTATACGAAACATCACCCCCATGTACCGAAGCGGTTGCGCGGCACATTCGAAGGGCTCGGTCAAAAGGCAGTCGTCGATTACCTCTCGCGCCTCGGTGTGACGGCCATCGAATTGATGCCGATCCACTCCTTCGTCAATGACAGCTATCTGCTAGACAAGGGCCTGACGAACTACTGGGGCTACAACACGATCGGTTTCTTCGCCGCCGATCCGCGTTTCTTCGCGCGGGGTGCCGGTGCGATCGACGAATTCAAGGAGATGATCGATCGTTATCACGACGCGGGCCTGGAAGTGATTCTCGATGTCGTCTATAACCACACCGCCGAAGGCAATGAACGGGGGCCCACGCTTTCGTTCCGCGGCATCGACAACGCCTCGTATTACCGTCTCATGCCGGACCAGCCGCGCTATTACATCAACGATACGGGTACGGGCAACACCCTGAATCTGTCGCACCCACGCGTCCTGCAGATGGTGATGGACAGTCTGCGCTATTGGGTGGTTGAAATGAATATCGACGGCTTCCGCTTCGATCTCGCGACGATTCTCGGCCGCGAGCCCTACGGCTTCGACGAGGGCGGCGGCTTCCTTCACAGTTGCAGGCAAGACCCGGTGCTCTCGAGCGTCAAACTCATTGCCGAGCCGTGGGATTGCGGCCCGGGCGGCTATCAGGTTGGCGGCTTTCCGCCGGGGTGGGCCGAATGGAACGACCGCTTCCGCGATACCGTGCGCGCGTTCTGGAAAGGCGACGACGGCATGGCGCCCGAGCTGGCGAGCCGGATCACCGGCTCGGGCGACAAATTCAACCGGCGCGGCCGCCGCCCGTGGGCCAGCGTGAACTTCGTCACCGCCCACGACGGCTTCACGTTGAACGACCTCGTCTCCTACAACGATAAGCACAACGAAGCAAACGGCGAAGAGAACCGCGACGGTCACACCGATAACAAATCATGGAATTGCGGCGCCGAAGGCCCCACGGACGACGCGCAGATCCGTGCCTTGCGCGAACGCCAGAAGCGCAACCTGCTCGCGACGCTGCTGTTCTCTCAAGGCACACCGATGATCGTGGCCGGAGACGAGTTCGGGCGCACGCAGCAAGGCAACAACAACGCCTATTGTCAGGACAACGAAATCAGTTGGGTTGACTGGCTCGCGATCGATGACGATGACCGCGCATTGACCGACTTCGTCGTCAAGCTGACGACGTTGCGCCATACGTTGCCCGTGTTGCGGCGCAATCGGTTTTTGACGGGCCAATTCGACGAGCGGCAGCAGTTGAGCGAGGTGCGTTGGATGAGTCCGGCCGGCACCGAACTGACGCAGGAGCAATGGAACGATCCGTCGATGCGCTGCTTCGGCGTGTTGATCGATGGCCGCGCGCAAACGAGCGGGATTCAAAGGCCGGCATCGGATGCCACGCTGCTGATCGTGCTCAACGCCCATCACGATATCGTCGAATTCAAACTGCCCGATATCCCCGGCAGCGATCAATGGAGTTGCCTCATCGATACGAATGTGCCCGTGCGCGAGGAACTGCCCGAATTCGAATCGGGCGACATCTATCAAGTTACCGGGCGCTCGTTGCTCTTGTTCGCGCTGCATGCGAAAGGCCAGACGCAGCGGATTTTCATGAGACTCGAAAAGAAGCTGACCGAGGATTCCGAAGGCGCTTGAGGCGCAGGCGGCGCAGCGGGTTCGCCGGCTGCGCCGTACAGGTGTGAGTGTCAGTGGTAAAGCAGCGCGATCAAGATGATGATCGGAATCGGCACACCGAGCAGATAAAGCAGGATCGAACGCATGCGGCCTCCCAGTTCGGTTATGAAATCTGAAATCCAACGATCGGGGATGGCATCCATCGCCTGCCCGATCGAAAAACACTCGGCAGTGCACGCGGTGTTCGGCGCCGGCGCTCACACATCGCGCACGCGTCCGCCGAAGACTGCCATGAAGCACGCCGAAAACGCGCCCATCAATAGCGAAACGAAGAGCCACAACGCGGCGTACACGCTTGCGCGGCGGGCGCGGTTCGCGGCGTCCTTGGCGGCCCCCTCGATCGCGACCATCTTTTGCTGAAGTTGCGCGTAGGTTGCGGCAACGCGCACCTGGGCAGCTTGAAGAGGCATCCCTGTATAGCGCGAAACGATCGAGGCCACATAGGCGATGTCGGCCGCCGAAAGCGCATCGTTCGTCGCCAGGCTATTCAGGAAGATGCGCGCCACTTCGTACTTTGGCGGGGAACCGCTCGCCGACGGCGCGCTCGTCGCCACAGTAGGCTCCGAGGTCGCGGCAGCCGCAAGCGCGGGTGTGGCGACCGGCGTGACGATCGCCCCGGCGGCGGCATGGTTGCTCGCCGCCGGGGACGAAGCGGCGACAGCCTGCACCGATACATCGGATGCAGTGCTCGGCTCGGCACTGAAAAGCGGCGTCGAAGCTGCCGGTGCGACGGTTGCGGCTGTCGCGGCGGTTGCAGCTGTCGCGGCAGTCGGCGCGGACGACGTGGCGGACGTGGCAGACGACGGGGACGACGAACCCAGTGGCCGGAACAGCGCATCGACGTAGTAGCCCACGGGCCATTGATTGATGGCCGCGTTCGCGTCGCCCCGGTCCAACAGGAGCGCGGACGATGCCGCTTTGGCTACAGCTCGTCCGCCCGCTTGTTCCGCTGCAGGCAACATGACGGCGAATAGCGCCGCCGTCGTCAGCGTGGCGAGCGCCCAGGACAAAAAGCCATGCGCCGTATCGCGGAAGTAGATTTCATCGATATGAACGGCAGGCCACCGATGCCGCAAGCGTCCAGCCAAGTAGCCGCCCAGGCCCGAGGTGAGGATCTGCGTGACGCACACCCAGACGACGGCGGCGAAACCGAACTTGACTGCGCTTGCACCGGCGGAGCGCCAGGGCGAGAGCGCCGCGAGCCCGAGACCTGCGCCGAGCGTCAGTAATACCAGCCCGAACGCCGCCGCGGCCACTGCGCCCGCGAACACCGCGCTCCAGGAAACGACTGCGCCGTGCGGCCGCCATTCGGGGATGTCTCCCGGCATTACGGGGGAGGCCAAGGGTGCGTTGAGGTCAGCCATCACGTGTCTCCCGGAGCCGCGCTGCGCCGGCTCGTGTCATGCGGATTGATCGTTACAAACGATTGAACGCATGGGGGGCGCAGCATGTTGCGTGCCCCATCGGAGCCTGCTCCGTACCGCCCACTATCTAGCAATCTGTACCGGTACTGTCTGAGCGACTGAACGTAGACTTTGTCAGCCAACCCATTGTCATCCTCGTTCCCAGCTTCCAGTTCTCGTTACCGCTAACCATCGGATCGCGACCCGCAATGCCACTCTCTCCGTCGTACACCGCCCTCTCCGCCGCCATGATGTTTGCGTTGGTCATGTCGATCACGCCTGGGCCGAACAACACCATGCTGCTCGCTTCAGGCGTCAACTTCGGGTTTCGCCGCACGCTGCCGCATATGCTCGGCATTACCTGCGGCTGCATGGTCATGATGATTGCGATCGCATTGGGGCTGGGCCAGGTCTTTACGCGCATACCCGGGCTGTACTCGGCCATGGAGATCGCGAGCGTCGCCTATTTGCTCTATCTGGCCTGGAAAATCGCCAGCGCGCGTTCCTTCTCGGTGAGCGCCGCCAACGAGCAGCCGATGACATTTCTACAAGCCGCCGCGTTTCAATGGGTGAATCCGAAGGCGTGGATGATGGCGGTCAGCGGTGTCGCGGCGTTCCATATCAACGACAACTTACTGATCAACGCCCTTTTGCTGACGGCCGCATTTGCCATCGTCAACCTGCCGAGCATCACGATCTGGGCCGCATTCGGGCTGGGCGTGCGGCGATTTCTATCGGGTGCCGCGGCGTTGCGTGCCTTCAACTGGAGCATGGCGGCGTTGTTGGTCGCGTCGATCGTGCCGGTTTTTCGGCACGGGCTCGCCTGAGCGGGTTAAGGGGTTAAGGCCGGCGCTGCGCCTGCTCCATCTACCTCTGTCTTGCCGCACGTGTGGCAGAAACGGCTGAACGCGTTCTTACGCGTCTGGCACTGCGGGCACGTGTTGAATAGCCCGATCCCGCAATGCGGACAAAAGTTCGCATTGGGATCGGCAGTATCGATCGGCCGCTCGCAGCCGGGGCAGATCTTCGCCACGATCTGTGCATAGGCTTTGACGAAATCGAGCGATTCGCGCCGCGTCACGCCCGGTTGCGCCTCCTCCAGTCGCTTTCGCTCCACATACCGGGAAAGCGCACGAATGGCGTAGCGACCCAGTACGATGGTCAGTACGATCCCGACGCTGTAGCGAACGTAACCGCCATAACTGGGCAAATACGGGACGAGTTCGACAAAAAATGCGAACAACGCAAAGAAAATGAAGCCCCAAACGAACGGCCAATAATGGCTGCGGCGCTTCTTTGCGAAAAGCCATCCGGCAATGAGCAGCAATGGCAGCGTAAAGAGCAGCCGCATGCCGAATACGCGCAGCTCCAGCTTGCGCAGCTGTACTTCATAGCGATCGTCCGCTTGGGCGTTCAATGCCGAGAGCGACTTCGTGACGGCATCGTGTTCGTGGGCGAGCGCCAGCCGGTCTTGCTTCAACGCTTCAATCCGCGCTTGCGCGGCGCGCTCGCGTTGAGTGGCTGCTTCGAGGGCTCGTGCGTGCGCAATGACGGCGGGATCCTGCTGGGCATTCGAAGTGGCATGGCGTGTGGCGATCGTCGTGCGGAATGCCTCGCGCGCCTGTTGCGTATCTTGTTCGGCGGCGGTCAGCATCAGCGCCGCTTGATCGGTCGCATCGCTGTTCGCCGTCAGTTGGGCTTGAACCTTGGACAACCGCTGTTGCAGCGGCGCGTTGGCCTGCTGATCGAGGAACGTATCGCGTGCTGGGGCGTTTTCGACACGCGGCAAATCGTCGACGATGCGCCCGCCCAGACCGATCAGAAAACACGCGAATACGATCGCAATGATCCATAGCGCACGCTGAAACCATACTTCGGCCAGCCGCAAACCCTTCGTGGATTTCGCCATTTTTTTTTACCTTCCGCCTGTAGCTTGCTTAGAATCGCATTTCGCGAGCCTTGTTTCTATTTCCAGAAGCGTTCGATGACTGCAACCGCTACCGTTTTCGCCATTCTAGTCGCGCTAGTGTCCTGTCCCGTAAGTTCTTTGATAAATGAAATTGTCCATTTGACTGTCAGGCAAGAAGCGAGGAGGCGCCATAGCCGTAGCTATGACAACGACGAGCGACGCCGCCTGGCGGTCAAATGGGCGATTTCATATCAATGGAACTTGCGGGACAGGGCACTTGGGTTGGCGCCATGATTCCAGAGTCAAACTTCCCACTGCGTTGCCAGCGCGGAGGCTGAAAAATGAAAATGGACGCTGCCAAGGAGGCCTATTTGAGCGCCCTCGCCGCTCGCACCTCTCATACCCCTATCGAACGGCATTGTGCTGTCGTGTCGGATCTCTTCGAGCCGGCGCCTCAGCAGTGGGGTTTGCGAGGCGATCCGGTTTTATGGGCGGAGATGCGGCAGGCGCTGAGCCACGTTTCGTTACCCGAGCAGCCGGACGCCATCGCGCCTATCGTCAGGTCGGCTTTTCTATCGATTACCGGTCGGGCGCTGGACGCACGATCGAAAATCCGCGTTCCCCGGTTTGCTCGGGGCGGCATGAGCAGCGGAATCGTGAGCGGCGAGTTCTGGGCCGAAACGGTCATCCCATTACTTCGAAACCGTACTCAATGGCTGATCGAATCGTGGGGAGACAGATAGCACCGATCGAGTCGTCGTGCATAGCGTACGACACGATGTCCCGCCGATGCTATGCGCGCCGGCTTACATCATCGTAGTCGGCCGACGGCTCGTTGGCCGTCAACTCCTGATAGCGAACGTAGCGGCGCTGCGACGACGTCTTCGCGGCGTACATCGCGGCATCGGCTTTCACCAGCAGTTCCTCGGCCTGATCGCCATCGACCGGAAATTCGCTGATCCCCATGCTGGCCCCCACCGTGACGCGGTGTGAGCCGAGCATCATGGTTTCACTCATGGCGGCTTGGACGCGATCCGCCGCCTCGCGAATCGCGTCGATCGAACGGACGCCAGAAACAAGGATGACGAATTCGTCGCCGCCGAGGCGGGCTGCGATATCGCCGCCGTGCAGCGCCCCGCGCAAGCGCTGGGCAACGACAGCCAGCGTTCTATCGCCGGCGGAATGCCCCAGTTGATCGTTGATTTGCTTGAAGCCGTCCAAGTCGATAAACATGACGGCGAGGCGCTCGCCGTTCACCGCGGCCTGCCGGATTGCCGCGTCCAACTGCTCCATAAAACGCATCCGGTTCGGCAGGCCCGTCAGCGTGTCGTGCCCCGCCAGGTGCGCGAGCTCTTGCTGCTTCGTCTGCAGCGTCTTCATCTGCGTGCGAATCTCGGAGCGCATCACGTCGAAACAGCGCGCGAGCACGCCAATCTCATCGGAACGCCCTACCGGCAACCGCTCGACGATGGAATCGTCGAAGACATGGGTCGCGGCGCGGGCCAGCGTCCGCAAAGGACGCGCCAATGCACCGGCGAAAAGCGTCGCCAATACGATTGCAACGGCGCTGGAAATCAGCACGATGCGCACGATCCGTGCTCCGAGCGCATTGGCGGACGCGAGCACATTCGTCATGGCGCGGGCGAGCCCCAGCACGATGAAACGATTGCCCTCGACGTCGCCGAACGACGAGCGCACGAACGCAAATGCGTGAGTCGGTGCTTCATCCGGGCGCGCGGGCCCGTCGAACGTCAGCGTCGTGCGCCCGCCTTCGAAGATGGCGCGCGTCGCCGGAAAGCTGGCCTGCATCAATACGCGCCGTCCGCGCTCGAAGCCGAATGTCTGATTCGGGTCGGGATGAATCAGGAAATCGCCCCACTGGTTCGCGAGGTACACAAGATAATCGGCCGGCAGATCCATCTCGAGCCGCTGGAACACTTGCGTCAAATCGAGGTCGAGCACAAGCACGCCCACCTTGTCGCCATTCTCATCGACGATCGGCGAGGCAATCCGCATGGCCGGCCTGCGCTTCTCGTCACCCGCAGCCGAAACCGCCTCGAGGCCGATCGGCGACAGATAAACGTCGCCCGGCTTCGTTGCGAGCGCATCGAACACATAGGGAAACTGCCCTTTCTCCCGCAATTCGCTCTCGGGCACGATCGCGATGCCATGTACGCCCCGCTCGACTCGAATCCGCTCGAGCCCATGGCGAAACTGCGTGATGAGGCGAATCTCCAGGTACTCGGGATGATGCACCATGAACCGCACGAACACCTGCTCGAGCCGGTCGCGGCCAGCGTCGGACCAAGCGTCTCCGCGTGCGAGCGTCGCGGCCGCCGGCATGGTCGCGAGCACGAGTGCATCGGCGCCGGCGTCGCCCAGCGCGGCCGTGAAGCGCTGGCTCAACAGTTGCGTCGACGTCAGCAAGTTGCGCTCCGCCTCCTGCATGATCGTCGCGCGGTTCGCGCGATACGCGTAATAGCCGGTGGCACCGGAAGCGGCCACCCCAATACAGACGAGTAGGATCGAAAGACGGGAGGTCAGGCCGAGTTTGATCATTTCGGGAAGTTCCTCAGCCGCTCACCCGATTCGATCCGCTGCCACAGCACTTCGCGCTGGGCCGTACTCTCGACGCGTTGAATCCAGACGAGACGCTGCGCTCCGCTCGATGGATCGCCGGGCAGCCGCGTCAAGGTATTGGCAAGCCCCTCGCGTTGCGTGAGCTGCGCGCCGATCGCCGGCTGGAGCATATAGTTGATCCAATCGTAGGCAAGCTCCCGGTTGCCCGCGCGCTGAACGATGGCCCAGCAATCGAGCCATGCGAGCGCCCCCTCGTCCGGAATCACGTACCCGACGTCCGCCCCGGCGCGGCGCAACAGTTCGATCTGCTGTGTGCCGTAATTGCCGAACATCAATGCCGCATGATGTTGAGTAAAGAGCGCTGTCGCCTCCTCGGGCAAGGTGTAATACGTCAGCAGGTTGCGCCGCAGTTCGACGAGTTTGCGCGTGACAGTTCGCATCTGCTCAGGCGAGAGATGAAATGGATCAGCATAGCCGAGTGCCAATGCGGTAAATGAGAAATTATGTTGCGCGCTGTTGAAATCGAGCACCTTACCGCGATAACGTGGGTTCCACAGCGCGAGCATCGAACGCGGGGCGACCGCGATCTGCCTGCGGTCGTATATGAGCCCCATCGACGAGTAGGTGAACGGAACGGCGTAGGCGTCATGTCCGTCCGTGAGGCCGCGAATGGCATCGACATGCTGGAAATACGGCTGCTGCCGGGCGCGGTTCGGAACGAGCGATAGATCGAGCGGCTCGATCATCCCGGCGCGCGCATAACGCTCGATTTCCGCCGTGTTGGCGGCCAAGACATCGAACGGCGGCGGCACGGCGCTATGCATGCGCGCCCATAAGGCTTCATCGGAATCGACGAATGTGACTTCGACCTTCGCATGAAAGCGCTTTTCGAAACCCTTGACCCAATCGTCATCGGCGTAGCCCGGCCAGGCGAGCACACGCAATACGGCCTGACGCGGAGAAGCCGAATCAACCAGCTTTCCCGTCCAAAAAAAACAAAGCAAGAAAAATAGCGCGGCGAGCGACGTAACGATACTGCCCGCGCGAAGGCGGGCAATCCATCCCCGTACGGCTTGGAGAACGACCATAGTCATGCGTCGCCTCGCGTGTGAGACGCCTTTAAATGCATTCTGATATCGGTGCGGAGCCGGCAAAGCCCGTGAGCCGTCCTAATCGACGGAGAGCAGCGTTCGCGACGATCACGCGCCAATATGCCCGTTCCCCGTTGCGCGCGCAACTAGCGGCCGCTGCACAGGGCCGCGCCGCCGGCTCGGGAATCGGTACCGATCCGCCTCTATCAGTGCCGGGCCGTGCGCCGGAGGCGCGACGGGCCCGCTTGGCCCACTCAGGCCGACAGCTTGAACTCGCCCACGGCTTCGGCCAGCTTGGCAGCTTGCTCGCGCAGCATCTGCGCCGCGGCGGCCGATTGCTCGACGAGCGCCGCGTTTTGCTGCGTCGTGTTGTCGAGCTGCGCCAGCGCCTGGTTGACTTGACCGAGGCCGGTGCTCTGCTCCGTGGCTGCCACTGAGATCTCACCGATGACGCTCGTGATCCCGCGCACGCCTTCGACGATTTCGTCCATCGTGGCCCCGGCCGTTTGCACCAACGTCGAGCCGGCTTCGATCCGCTCGACCGACGAGCTGATCAACTGCTTGATTTCCTTGGCCGCCTGGGCGCTACGCTGCGCGAGCGCGCGCACTTCCCCGGCCACCACGGCGAAGCCGCGGCCGTGCTCGCTGGCACGCGCCGCTTCCACGGCCGCATTCAAGGCGAGAATGTTGGTTTGGAAGGCAATGCCATCGATCACGCCGATAATATTCGCGATCTCCGTCGAGGCTTTGGTGATCGCGTCCATCGTCGATACGACATCGCCCACGACGCGTCCGCCGCGCATGGCGACATTCGATGCCGATTCCGCGAGGTCGCTGACTTGCGTGGCGGCATCGGCGGAATTGCGCGCCGTTCCCGAAATCTCTTCGAGCGCGGCCGCCGTCTTCTGCAGATTCGAGGCGGCAAGTTCGGTCCGGCTCGACAAATCCTGATTGCCCTGTGCGATTTCGGCACTTGCGACATTGACCGATTCGCTGAAATCGCGAATATGTCTGAGGATGACGCTGATCTTTTCGGCGAACAAGTTGAATGCATGGGCAATCTGCGAGGCTTCGTCGTTGCCGTTGACGGGCAACCGGCGCGCGAGATCGCCGCTGCCACTGGCAACGTCGGTCAGTGCGTCGCGCACGAGCAGCACGCGCTTGAACGCCGCGTTCGTCAGCGTCCCGACGAGGGCCGCCGCGAGCAGCGCCACCAGCACGATGGCCACGAGCGTCGTCGTGGCGACGGCCCGCATGCCAGCTGTCACATCGGACTTATCCATGGCCAGCACGAGGCTCCAGTCGGTGCCGGCGATCGGCTGAGCCCGCAGCAGCTTCGCCGCACCATCGATCTGCACGACCACCGAAGAGGAAGCGCCTTGCATCGCTTTCAGCGCGTCGGGCGTCAGCTCGGAGGCCATCTCCGTGGCCGGTTTCATGATGAGATCGGTCTTCGCGCTGGCGATGACATTGCCCTTTTCGTCGACGAGAAAGGCAAAACTCGCCGGTGTCGGATGCACGGCCGTCACGATTTCGCTCACGCTTTGCATGAACAGGCTCGCGGCCATCACCGCTTTCACATTGCCGTCACGAAGAATCGGCACCGCGAACGCAACGGCGGGCTTGCCCGAAGAGGCGTCGCGATAAAGCGCCGTGACAATGATGTGACCGGCCGCGACCGCCTGTTTATACCAGGGGCGTGCCGTCGGATCGTAGCCCGGAGATAGCGGCACATTGGAGAACGCCGTCTTGTCGGGCAAGCCGAGCGTCATCACCTGGAAGCCGCCCGATTTGGCGAGCAGGTTCAACGCCGGCACGGGATCGCCCTCTCCCACTGCGATCGTGTCGGCCAGCGCCTGCGTTTCGCGCGTACGGCTTTCGACCCATCCGTCGATGGCGAGCGCCTGGCCCGTCAGGATCGATTTGAAGTTCTGGTCGATCGCCTCATCGTTATGAATCTTGACCACGTAGTAGATGAGGCCGCCTGTCACTGCCAGGGCGGTCACGACGATGGCGACGCAAGCCGCCAGGATTCGACCGCGAATGGTTCCGAGCATTACCGTATGTCTCCAAGAAAAGCGAGTGCGTATCGTCAGAGATAACGGCAGATTGCAACGGAACTTGAGAAAGATTCGCCGGATTTTCCTTACAAAAGAATCAGCACAACCTCAGGCCTGTTTGTATTGGCAAGCAAGGTGCACGCAAGCCTTCCCATGCTATAGGTAATACGTTAATTCCGGGCACCCCGGAATCGCGCCTTTTCACATGGAGACATGGATTTTGAGCACAGGAGCCGCGGTCAGATGACAACACAAGACACAGGGTACGCAGACGGGCTTACCGACGTGGCGGCCAGTGCCGCTCAACAAAGCAGCGACGCCGTGGCGCGCTTCGGCGCCCGCCTGGCCGTGCTGTGCAAGTTCGTCGATGCCGTGCTGCCGCAACTCGCAGCCGACCAGTGCCAACAGATCGATGTGTCGTTCCGCCAAGGCATCGACGAACTCCTCTCGCGCACGGAAGACATCGTCACGCCGGTGACCTATCACACCACCTTGATGGAGCAAGCGAACGTCATGCTGGCGGCGCTCTCGCAACGCAGCGGCACGCAGCGGTAACTCGCGGTGTGCCGGCATCGGGCTCGGCACGACACTAGCGCCATACCGCCGCCATTGCGACGGCGCCCAGCATCCATCGGTTTTCCATTCGTTATCTCACCGGGTCGAGCGGAGCCATTCGTGTTTGCGGAAGTCCCAAGCCCAGCTCCAATGCAAGGGCGATACGTGCTTCGTCGAGTCCCCGTTCGAGATCGAATACCTCGAGACGCCGATCCAACGCTGTCGATTCGTAATCCCTCAGCGAGCGTTGATCGAGCTCGCTTCGCGCGAAAGCCGCGCGCGCCGCTTCTGCCTGCGCATCGGCCGTCGCCGCGCTTTGCCGAGCCCGCAGCAAATTGCCCGTGATGCTGCGGCTGCGCGCCGCGAGCGCGAGGATGCTGGATTCACTATCGTCGAGCCGGGCCTGGTATTGCTCGTGCAGCAAGCGCCGCGTGGCACGTGTCTTCGCCACTTCGCCCTGGTTCCGATTGAAGATCGGTAGATCGAACGTCGCCGTGGGGCCGGCCGACCGGACGTCCGATGTGTCCGATCCATACGAGCCGCCAAGGACGAACGCCGGGAACTGCCCGAGAATGGCGGCGCGCACACCTTCGTCGGCTGAACGATAGCCGAGCTGGAGCGCTACGAGGTCAGGACGTCTGGCCGGAACGCTCGCGATCAACGCGTCGAGATCCTTCGGCACGTCGGGGACTCGAGGCTCCGCAATCGCAAATTGAATCCCGGGTTTCATCCCGAGCAGCGCATCGAGATGCTGCCAATTCTTGAGTTGATCGAGGCGCATCGAGGCGAGCGTATGTTCGGCCGACGCCTTTGAAGCCAAGATAGGGCTGAGCTCGGCGAGGCTCATGCTGCCGTCGTCCACGGCACGGCCAACGTCCGCGGCCTCTTTCGAAAGCGATTGGAAGGCGGCCTCGCTGCGCTCGATCGAACGCTCGCCCCAATACAGATCAACGGCCAGAAGGCGGGCCTTCTGCGCGACTTGCCATTCGTTCCAAAGCAGATTGGCGTTGACCTCGGAGACATGTGCCCGCGCAGACGAGACGCGGCTTCGATACGTCAGCAGCGATGCGACGTCTTGCGCCAACGACGCCGTGAACGCACCCGTGGTACCCGGTCCCCCCAGCAATGCGGCATAACTGAGGCTCACGGAAGGATTGGGGAGCGTCGCGCTTTGCGTCAGATCGGCCCGCGCGAGATCGGACTCGCCCCGTTCTGTTCGAAGCGCCGGATCGTTGAGGATAGCGAGTAAGCCGACCTGATCGACGCTCAAGGGCTGGCCGATGTCGATCACGATCGGCTTGGCATCGGGTGCCGGCGCAGGCAGCACGTGCCGAATATCGTCGATGCGATCGGCCAACTGCGCCCGCCCAGATAGCGGCAGCGGGTGATACGCGGTGCACCCGGCCATTGCGAGCACACTGGCCACCGCCGCGAGCATGGGCGCAAGTCTGCTTGTCATATCATTCCGTCCCGACCTTTCAATCGACTTTCCGCGGATTCAGTGCGAAAACGATGGATGGAGTGGGACCGACGAACGACGTACGCGTCGTCAGGTGTACCGCTGGATCCACGCCTCGTCGTCTCGCGGCGGCCCGCCGTAGGCCAGCCGCATCCGAGAATCCGAGCAGTGTGAATCGCTTGGGCTTAAGAAAGGCTTA
>NZ_JBQCDN010000145.1:0-40597 GCF_051961175.1 Trinickia sp.
GTCATGGCTTCGGCCGCGGCGGTGGCTTCGTCGAGCAAGGACGCATTGGAAATGGCGAGGCCGGTCAGATCGACCACCATCTGCTGAAAGTTCAGCAGCGCTTCCAGACGGCCCTGCGAAATTTCCGGCTGATACGGCGTGTAAGCCGTGTACCAAGCCGGATTTTCCAGCACGTTGCGCAGGATCACCGTCGGCGTGTGTGCGTTGTAATAGCCCTGCCCGATGTACGAGCGGAACACCTGGTTCTTGTCCGCCAGCTCGCGCAGGGCGGCGAGCGCTTCGGCCTCGCTTTTCGGCTGCGCGAACGGGCCGAGCGGCAGCGGCTCGGTGCGGCGGATCGTCTTCGGAATGACGGCGTCGATCAGCGCCGCGCGCGACGCAAAGCCGAGCGCTTCGAGCATGGCTTGCTGGTCGGCCGAATCCGGGCCGATGTGCCGTTCGGCGAAGGCGTCATGCACCTCGAGCGCGGCAAGCGAGAGAGGAGTGCGGTTCATCAGACGATCCGGGTGTTCGAGCTTCATGATAGGGCGGCGTGTGGTGCGCGGCGGCTCGTCACGGAAATGACAGGCAAGCGACAAGCGCCGCGCGGCAAAAACAAAAGGGAAAGATCAGCCGACGAGCTTTTCGTAGGCGGCGGCGTCGAGCAGGCTGTCGATCGAGGCCGGATCGGCCAGCTTCACCTTGAACAGCCAGCCGGCGTAGGCATCCGAATTGACTTCGTCGGGCGCGTCGACGATCGCCTCGTTGACAGCAACGATCTGGCCCGTCACCGGCGCGTAGATATCGGAAGCCGCCTTCACCGATTCGACGACGCCCACGGCGTCACCGGCCTTGATTTCTTTGCCGACTTCCGGCAGTTCGAGGAAGACGATGTCGCCGAGCGTCGCTTGGGCGTGATCGGTGATGCCCACCGATACGGTGCCGTCGCCTTCGGCTTTGACCCACTCATGTTCGTCGGTATATTTCAGATCGGCCGGGACGTTGCTCATGTGTTGCTCCTGGTGAGATAGGAATAAGAGATGCGTTGAATCGAAAGCGTAAGGGTGGACGTCTCGCGCGCGAGGGCCGCGTTCAGGCCACGAGCACCTTGCCGCCCCGCACGAACGGCAGTTTTACCACGCTTGCGGGCAACGCCTTGTCGCGAATCAGCACTTGCACGATATCGCCGGCGCGCACGCCGTTCGGCACGCGGGCGAACGCGATCGATTCCTGCATGGTCGGCGAAAACGTGCCGCTCGTGATTTCGCCGTCGCCGTGGGGCGTCACGACTTTCTGGTGCGCCCGCAGCACGCCGCCAGCCTTGCCGTTTTCCTTTTGCAGGATGAGGCCGACGAACGCCTGCCGGGAGCCGTCGCGCTCCAGGGCGGCGCGGCCGACGAACGCGCGCGGTGCGGTCAGGTCGACCGTCCAGGCCAGCCCGGCATCGAGCGGCGAGACGTTTTCGTCCATGTCCTGGCCATACAAGTTCATGCCGGCTTCAAGCCGCAGCGTGTCGCGCGCGCCGAGCCCGCAGGGGCGCACGCCGGCCGCTTGCAACGCTTGCCAGAGTGCGACGACGTGCTGCGCCGGCACGATGATTTCGAAGCCGTCCTCACCGGTGTAGCCGGTGCGCGCGATGGTCAGCTCGCCGTAGGGGGCCGCCTCCACGCGTGCGGCATTGAACGGCTTGAGCGGTTCGGTGGCTTCGCGCACGGAAGGCAGGACTTGCCAGCACTTCGCACGCGCGTTCGGGCCCTGCACCGCGACGATCGCCAGGTCGCGCCGCGGCGTGATGGCAAGGCCGAAGCCGCGCTCGGCATTCAAGCGGCTGAACCAGGCGATGTCTTTCTCGGCCGTGCCGGCGTTGACGACGACGCGGAAAAAATCATCGGAAAAAAAGTAGACGATCAGATCGTCGATCACGCCGCCGTCTTCGTTCAGCATGCACGAATACAGCGCCCGGCCCGGCGTTTGCAGCTTGCCGACGTTGTTGGCGGTCGCGTATTCGAAGAATGCGCGGGCTTGCGCGCCGGCGAAATCGACCGCGCACATATGCGAGACGTCGAACATGCCGGCATCGGTGCGCACCGCGTGGTGTTCGTCGATTTGCGAGCCGTAGTTGACAGGCATATCCCAGCCGCCGAAATCGACCATGCGGGCATTGAGGGCGCGGTGAGCGGCGTTCAGGGGGGTGTTTTTCAGTTCGGTCATTGGGGGCCTCGGCGCGCAAAGGTGTCGCGAAAACAAAAAAAGGGCCATGCCGACCGACACTCGCGAGGCCCGATGCCTGCGGCGAATGCGATGCATGACCCCTCTGTCCTCGGTACCTGAGAGATTGCGCCTACGGGGACGAATATCGTTTCCCCGATCGCTGCGCGCGCCCCTTCGGTGGGCGGCTTGCCCGCGCGCGCTGCCCTGACTCGGTGCGCCGCTGCGAACTGCCACCACTCTCCAGAGTGCGAAAGACCCGCCTGGCAATGCAGATAAGCCTTTCGACGCGGTCGGTCCTTTTGCCTGAGAGTTTCTGGGTGTGCCCCTTCGGCGGCGTTCCCGGCAGGCGAAAAGCCCTACCGCGAGCGCACTCTCCCGACGCGTGCGCGAAATTTACGCGAGCGTAAGTGCGTTGTCAAATGAGGGGGAGTCGACTTGTGCGTGCAATGCATGCGGCAAGCATGGCCAAGACGCGGTAACGTAGATGCCATGGAGGAAAAAGCTCATGTCGCCTTTGTCGAATCGCTTCAGCCCCACGGATCAAGACATTCGCCTGCTCGCCGCGGGCCGCGTCACCTTCGCCTCGCGCCACGCGCTCGAGCGCGCGATGCCAATGCTGATCGAACGTGCCCATGCCGTGCCCACGGGCACCCTGACTGACGTCTACCGCGACGTCGACCAAAACGCCTTGCTCTTCGTCGCCGCCTGGCGGGTGAGCCGCTTCGAGGCCGCCGAGCGCACGGTTGTCGATGCGATCGCGCACGCGATCGAACCGCTTGCCGGAGAGGCCGTGCCCGAGTGGGTCGATGTGGCTGTGCCGGCCGGCGGCTGGACCTCCGGCCGCAGCGGCCCCGGCGAATGCCTCGTCGTCGTCCGGCAATCGCTCCAAAAGCCGAGCGGCGTCATCCAGGCGAGCTGGATCGATAAGGTCATGCTCGCGCTCAACGGCGATGCCGAACCGCCCGACGGCCACATTTCGGCGAATTTCTTCGCCACACGGGACGAAGCGCACGTGTTGAACTTCGCGCGGTGGACGCAGGCGCAAGCGCACCGTCACGCGGCGGCTCGCGGGCATCACGGGCACGACGGCAACGTCGACGCCTCGCCGCTGTGGGAGGCCACGCGCCGACATCCCGGCGTGCATGCCGAGCACGAGGTCGGGCGTTACGAGTGTGTGTCTTAGCCGCGGCCTTGCGCAACGGCACAACGGCACAACGGCACAACGGCGCAACGGCGCAAAGGCGTAAAGGCGCATGAGCGCGCGCCTTTACCCTTTATGCCTGTTCAAGCTCAGTCGAGCACGCCGACGCGATACTTCGTCACTTGCCGGTACGGCTTGTCGGGCCGCGAGATCACGTCCTCGCGGTCAGCCATGTTGATTTGATTCGGGAACCCGCCCGCTTCGAGACACAGCCCCGCGTGGCGCGCGTACACCGCCCCGTCGCGGCCGCGCACGCCGTCGAGATAGTTGCCGGTGTAGAACTGCAAGCCGCGCTGATCGGTCGAAACCGTCATCGCGCGCCCGCTCGCCGGATCGTACAGCCGCGCCACGTCATACACCGGCCGCTCGCCCTCGCCGCCATGCCCGGCGGCATTAGCCTCGCGCAGCACGTAGCAATGATCGAAGCCGCGCGCGAGCGAAAGCTGTTCGTGCGGCCATTCGAGCCGCGCGCCGATCGGCGCTGCCTCGCGAAAGTCGAACGCGTTGCCCGCAACGGCCGTTTCCCGGATCGGAATCAGCGTCGGATCGACTTCGAAAAACGAATCGGCATCGATCGACAATACGTGCCCCCGGATATCCGCGCCGGCCTGCGCCGTCAGATTGAAGTAGCCGTGGCTCGTGAGGTTCAGCGGTGTGGGCGCGTCGGTTTTCGCCCGGTAGTCGATCGTCAGTTCGCCGTCGTCGTCGAGCGTATAGCGCACTTCGACGTGCACATTGCCGGGGAAACCGGCCTCCCCCTCTTCCGAATCGAGCGTCAGCACCAGGGCGCCTTCGTCCTCGCGCGCCTGCCAGATCGCGCGATGAAAACCCATCGATCCGCCATGCAGCGAGTTCTCGCCCTCATTGCGATCGACCGTATAGGCGATGCCGTCGAGCGTGAAGCGCCCGCCGGCGATCCGGTTCGCCCAGCGGCCGACGAGCGCACCCATGTAGGTTTTCGCTTCCCGGTAGTCCGCAGGCGTATCGTGCCCGAGCAGGATGTCGCCGAGCCGCCCCGCGCGATCGGGCGCATGCCAGGAAACGAGCGTTGCGCCGAGTTCGCTGACGGACACACGCATCCCGTGCGCATTGCGTAGCGTGAAGAGGTGAACGGTGCGTCCGCCGGGCAGCGCGCCCCAGGGTTCGTGCGACAACTTGGCAGTGCTGATCATAGGGTCGTGAGGTAGTGAAAACGAAATTCGAAAAAGTGCCGGAGCTTCGCCGGGTTAAACAGCTTCGCGCGTGCTGGCGCGATCTTGATACTCGCGCGGCGTGCAGCCGAGTTCGCGGCGAAATACCGCATGCAGATACTGGACCGATTTAAAGCCGCAGCGCACGGCAACGTCGGCGCTCGAGACATCGCGTTTGACGAGCAACGCTTTGGCCGCATCGAGTTTCTGCCGAAGAATGTCCTGATGCACGGTGCAACGGAGTTCGCGCCGAAAATGCTCTTCCAGCGACGAACGCGACACCCCGACGTAATCGGCAACCTGCTCCGTCCGAATCCCCTGGCAGGCGTATTGCCGGATAAAGTGACGCGCACGGGCGACATACGGGCTGGCCAGCGGTTGATGCTTCGTCGAATCGAGCACGTTGATGCCCACGGGCGGCACGAGAATCCGCCGGCCCGGAAAGCGCGCGCCATGCAGCATCTGATGAAGCATGTGCGCCGCCGTCCGTCCCATCTCCTCGGTGCCTTGAATCACCGACGACAGCGGAATGCGCGTCAGTGTCCGCGTGAGCGGATCGTTGTCGATGCCGATGATGGCGACGTCTTCCGGCACCGGGATACCGGCGATCAAGCACGCCTGCAAGAGCTGCCGCGCCCGCGCGTCGGTCACCGCGATGATACCGACCGGCTTGGGTAGCGCATGGAGCCACTGGGTCAACTGTTCGATCGCCTGATTCCAGGTGGGCGCGCTTGTGGACAGCCCGCGATAAATCTCGGTATCGATCTGCTCCCGCCCAATGCCGTCCGTCTCGCGCAAACGCGCAAACGCCAATTCGCGCTGCTGCGCCCAACGATGCTCGTTCGACTGCGGCAGGCTATACAGCGCGAAGTGTCGCAGCCCGGCACCGATCAAATGCGTATAAGCCAGCGAGACGAGCTTCACATTGTCGGTGGCGATATACGGCACATTGTCCGGATAGTGGGACGGGTCTTCGAACGAGGAGCCGACAGCCACCACGGGCAGCGGGCAATGCGCCAGCGCCTCGCACACGAGCGGATCGTCGAAGTCGGCAATGATCCCGTCGCCGTCGAAACGCTCGATGCCACCCAGGCGGCAACGGAAATCCTCCTCGAGAAACAGGTTCCAGCTCACGCGCGTCGACAGCAGGTACTGCCCGACGCCCGTGATGATTTCGCGGTCGTACACCTTGTTCGCATTGAACAGCAGGGCGATGCGATGCGCCTTTTGCGGCGCGGGGGCGCCCGCCCTCGTCATCGTCGCACCCCGGAGCGGATTCCCGCCGCGGGTCGCGCGAGTCGCACTTCGCACATGGTGTCGTCTCCTGTCGATCGTGGCGCGCCGCGCTTCATGCGCCTGCTCGCCGGCCGAATTTCACCGCGGGTGTTTCCGCGGTTGTCTCTGCATTCGTTTTCGTGATTCTAGGCGCGAACGGGACGCCTGCCCCTACCTTTGCCACCCTCCGGCAAGAAACGTTAGTCCCGCTGCGCAATTTCGCAATTGTGGCGAGCGCGCCGCCGCTGCACCATGGCCCGTCGGCAAACCCAAGCGACGCACGAAATCCCAACATATAAGACAGGAGTGGAGACATGGCATTCGCAAAACGGCGTTCCATTTTAGGCTCGTTCATCGCAAGCGCGGTTCTGGCAGGCTTGACGCTCGCCGCCCCGCTCGCCCACGCAAGCAAGGACCACCCCGTCATCGGCTTTTGCATCGACGATCTGCGCGTCGAACGCTGGGCGCGCGACCGGGACTACTTCGTCGCCGCGGCCAAGAAGCTCGGTGCGACCGTCTCCGTGCAATCGGCCGATGCCAGCGAAGAGCGGCAGATTTCGCAGATCGAAAACCTGATCTCTCGCGGCGTGGATGTCATCGTCATCGTGCCGTTCAATTCCAAAACGCTCGGCAATGTCGTGGCGGAAGCGAAGAAGGCCGGGATCAAAGTCGTGTCCTACGACCGCCTGATCCTCGACGCCGACGTCGACGCCTACATCTCGTTCGACAACGAGAAGGTCGGCGAGCTGCAAGCCAAGGGCGTGTTCGATGCGCAGCCCAAGGGCAATTACTTCCTGCTC
Organism: Trinickia sp.; assembly: GCF_051961175.1. GTDB lineage: Bacteria > Pseudomonadota > Gammaproteobacteria > Burkholderiales > Burkholderiaceae > Trinickia. The sequence continues at coordinate 6,657 of NZ_JBQCDN010000145.1, forward strand.
GGCGGGGCCCCCACCGACAACAACGCCAAGATGCTGCGCGAAGGCCAGCTCAAGGTGCTGCAGCCCGCCATCGACCGCGGCGACATCAAGGTCGTGGGCCAACAGTGGGTGCCCGAGTGGAACGCCGCCACGGCGCTGCGCATCGTCGAAGATGCACTGACGGCCAACAGCAACAAGATCGACGCCATCGTCGCGTCGAACGACGGCACGGCCGGCGGCGCCATCCAGGCATTGGCGGCGCAAAAGCTCGCGGGCAAGGTGCCCGTCTCGGGCCAGGACGCCGATCTCGCCGCGGTGAAGCGCGTGATCGCCGGGACGCAGACGATGACGGTCTACAAGCCGATCAAAGTCATCGCGTCGCAGGCGGCGCAACTTGCCGTGGATCTCGCGCAAGGGCACAAGCCGGCCTTCAACGCCCAATACGACAACGGCAAGAAGAAGGTCGATACCGTCCTGCTCCAGCCGATCGTGCTGACCAAGAAGAATGTCGACGTCGTCGTCAAGGACGGCTTCTACACGCAAGCGCAGCTCTCGGGCCAATAACGCCAAGGCGGCGCGCGGCGCTCGCCTGAACAGCGGCACCGCGCGCCAGAGCGTGCATCGAACAAGGAACGAGACGCATGGTGGAGAAGGAACCGTTGCTGTCGCTGCGCGGCATCGTCAAGACGTTCTCGGGCGTCAAGGCGCTCGACGGCATCGATTTGTCGGTCGCCCCCGGCGAATGCCTGGGCCTGTGCGGCGAAAACGGCGCCGGCAAATCGACGTTGATGAAGATCGTCTCGGGTGTCTATCCGCATGGCACCTGGGACGGCGAGATCCTCTGGGATGGCGCCCCGCTGCGCGCCTCGAGCGTGCGCGAGACCGAACGCGCCGGCATCGTCATCATCCATCAGGAACTGATGCTGGTGCCCGAATTATCCGTCGCGGAAAACATCTTCCTCGGCAACGAAATCACGCTGCCCGGCGGCCGGATGAACTACGCGGCGATGCACCAGCGTGCCGACGCATTGCTGCGCGAACTCGGCATCGAAGGGATCAATGTCGCCCAGCCCGTCATGAACTTCGGCGGCGGACATCGACAGTTGATCGAGATCGCCAAGGCGTTGAACAAGCAGGCGCGGCTGTTGATTCTGGACGAACCGTCCTCCTCGCTGACGGCGGCCGAGACACGTGTGCTGCTCGACATCGTGCGCGATTTGAAACGGCGCGGCGTCGCCTGCATCTACATCTCTCACAAGTTGGAAGAAGTCGAAGCCGTCTGCGATACGGTCACCGTCATTCGCGATGGCCGGCCCGTACAAACAGCGCCGCTCGCCGCGATGCCCGCCTCGCGCATCGTCGCGTTGATGGTTGGCCGGGAGATTACCAATCTCTTTCCGCGCGAGCCGCATGAGATCGGCGAAATCGTCCTGGAAGCACGCAACGTCACCTGCTTCGATGTGACGAATCCGCGCCGGAAGCGGGTTGACGACGTCTCGTTCGGCGTTCGACGCGGCGAAATTCTCGGCGTGGCCGGGCTCGTCGGCTCCGGCCGCACCGAACTGATGCAGGCCGTCTTCGGGGCGTATCCAGGCACGTATCGCGCGTCGGTCGTCATGGAAGGGCGTGCCATCGCCGTGCGCTCGCCGGGCGATGCGATCCGGGCGGGCATCGGCATGGTGCCCGAAGACCGCAAGGCGCATGGGATCGTGCCCGACCTCGGCGTCGGCCACAACATCACGCTCGCGGTGCTGCAGCGATTCGTCAAACGCGGCGCCATCGATGCGGCCCTCGAACTCGACACGATTCACCAATCGATGAAGCGGCTCTCGGTGCGTGCCGCGCATCCGTTTCTTCCGATCGCTCACCTGTCGGGCGGCAATCAGCAAAAGGCCGTGCTCACGCGCGTGCTGCTGACCGAACCGAAAGTGCTGATCCTCGACGAGCCCACCCGTGGCGTCGATGTCGGCGCGAAGTACGAGATCTACAAGCTTATCTTCGCGCTGGCCAAGCAAGGCATCGCGATCATCGTCGTGTCGTCGGAACTGCCCGAGGTGCTGGGCCTGTCCGATCGCGTTCTCGTCATGGGCGAGGGCGAGCTGCGCGGCGACTTCGCGGGCGACGGACTCACGCAAGAGGCCATTCTTTCGGCCGCGCTCGAACCCACACAGCGGGCCGCGGCCGTTCACTCCAACGAGACCTTCGAAGCATGACACCGGACCTTTCCCCCGCCCGCGCGGCCGCCAGCGCGTCGCCCGCCGGCGCCGACCGTATTCGCCAATGGTTCGCGCGCTACAAGATCCTGGCGCTGCTGTTGGCCGTCGCGCTGATCTGGCTGTTTTTCACGGTCCTCACGCACGGCGCATTCGCCACACCGCGCAATTTGTCGAATTTACTGCGACAGATGGCGATCAGCGGCATGCTCGCGTGCGGCATGGTATTCGTCATCATCGCCGGCGAAATCGATCTCTCCGTAGGCTCGCTGCTGGGGCTGCTCGGCGGCATCGCCGCGATTCTCGATGCGAATCGCAACTGGCCGATCGAAGCGACGATTCCCGTCGTACTGGTACTCGGCATGGCGGCCGGCTTGTTCAACGGCTGGCTGTCGACGTATCGCCGCGTGCCGTCGTTCATCGTCGGCCTCGGCGGCATGCTCGCCTATCGCGGCATCTTGCTCGGCATCACGGGCGGCTCCACGATCGCCCCCGTCTCCGATCGCTTCGTTTTCCTCGGCCAAGGCTATCTGCCGCGGCTGGCGGGCAACGCGCTGGCGTTGCTGCTGTTCGCCGTCCTGGCCTACGTGACGGCGCGTCAGCGCAGTAACCGCCGCCGCTATGCGCTGCCCGTGCCGCCGCTTTGGCAAGACATCACCAAGATCGTCGGCGCCGGCGCCGTCATCCTCGCCTTCGTCGCGACGCTCGACAACTACGGCGGCATCCCGGTCCCTGTATTGCTCGTCTTGCTGATGCTCGGCATCTTCACGTGGGTGGCCACGCAGACGGTGTTCGGCCGCCGCATCTACTCGGTCGGCTCGAACCTCGAAGCCACGCGCCTCTCAGGCGTCGATACGAATCGCGTCAAGCTCGCGATCTTCGCGCTGATGGGGCTCATGTGCGCGTTCGCCGGCATCGTCAATACGGCGCGGCTCGCGGCCGGCTCGCCGTCCGCCGGCAACATGGGGGAGCTGGACGCGATCGCGGCCTGCTTCATCGGCGGCACGTCGATGCGCGGCGGCTCCGGCACCGTCTATGGCGCGCTGATCGGCGCGCTCGTCATGGCGAGTCTCGATAACGGCATGTCGATGCTCGATGTCGATGCCTACTGGCAGATGATCGCGAAAGGCGCGATCCTGGTGCTGGCCGTCTGGATCGATGTCGTCTCGCGCTCGAACCGCCGCTGACGCGCGGCACGAACGAAAGACCCGTTTCGCACACCCGGCCTGCTGCGGCGCAATACTCAAGGCGCATGCCGCGCAGCCGGCAATTTCTTCAAACTTGGAATTTCGCATGTCGTACGCCATTTTTCCCAGCTTGGTGGACAAGACCGTCGTGGTCACGGGGGGCGGCAGCGGTATCGGCGCCGCGATTGTCGAAGCGTTCGCCGCGCAAGGCGCGCGCGTCTTCTTCCTCGATATCGCCGAGGCCGATTCGCGCGAATTGGCCGAGCGGCTGCGCGATACCCGGCATCCTCCCGTCTTCCATCATTGCGATCTGCGCGATATCGGCGCGATCGAGCGTGTATTCGCCGCGATCTGCGCCGAAGGCGGAACGATCGACGTGCTCGTCAACAATGCCGCCAACGACGACCGCCATCCCTTCGGCTCGATCACGCCGGCTTACTGGGACGAGCGCATCGCCGTGAACTTGCGGCACCAATTTTTCTGCGCGCAATATGCGGCATCCGGCATGAAGGCTGCGGGCCACGGAGTGATTCTGAACCTCGGTTCGATCTCGTGGCACCTCGCGCTCGCGAACCTCTCGATCTACATGACGGCCAAGGCCGGCATCGAAGGGCTCACGCGCGGGCTCGCCCGCGAGCTCGGGGCACATGGGATCCGCGTGAACGCGATCATCCCGGGCGCCGTGCGCACGCCGAGGCAGATGAAGCTGTGGCAATCGCCCGACAGCGAGGCAAAGCTTGTGGCCGACCAATGCCTACCCGAGCGGGTCGAGCCCGAGCATGTGGCCCGCATGGCCTTGTTTCTCGCATCGGACGACGGCTCGCGCTGCTCGGGACGCGAGTACTTCGTCGATGCGGGATGGTACGGAGCATCCTGATGATTTCACCCGAATGTATCTGGCCCTTGGGCGCCGAACTCGGCGAAGGGCCGGTCTGGAGCAAAACCGATAAAGCCGTCTACTTCGTCGACATCAAGCGCAAGCACGTGCACCGCTACGCAGCCGGCACGCGCGAGACGATGACCTGGCCGGCGCCGAGCGAACCTTGCTTCATCGTGCCGGCATCCGATGGCCTGTTCGTCTGCGGACTGCGCAAAGGGCTCTACCGGTTCGACGCCCGCACGGGCTCGTTCGACAAACTGGCGGACGTGGAGCGCGACCGCGCGGGCAACCGCTTGAACGACGGCTTTGCCGATCCGTTGGGTTACTTGTGGTTCGGCTCGATGGACGACGACGAAAGCGAGCCGACCGGCGCGCTCTATCGTGTGGCCGACGACGGCCGGGTCGAGCTGCGCGACGACGGCTACGACATCGCGAACGGTCCCGCGATGAGCCCCGATCGCCGGACGCTCTACCACACCGACACGCGCGGGCGCACGATCTACGCGTCCGATGTCGACGAACAGGGCCGGCTGTCCAACAAACGCGTGTTCATCGAAGTGCAGGGCACGGCCTACCCCGACGGCATGGCTGTCGATGCCGAAGGCTGCCTGTGGGTCGCACTTTTCGGCGGCGGATGCATCGAACGCTATGGGCGCGACGGAAAGCAAATCGATACCGTGGCCTTCCCTTGCTCGAATATCACGAAGCTCGTGTTCGGCGGCGACGATTTACGTACCGCCTACGTGACGACGGCGATGAAGGGATTGAGCGAGGCCAAACGCGAGCGGGAGACGCTGGCGGGCGGCTTGTTCACGTTTCGCGCGCCCGTGCCGGGCCTGCCGCAGAACGTGCTGACGCGCGGCCTCGTCCGCGGACACTGATCAGGAGAACGAAACACCCATGTCACCGACTCCCCCGCGCAGGCTGCGCAGCCAGAACTGGTTCGACGATCCGTCGCATGCCGACATGACGGCGCTCTACGTCGAACGCTTCATGAACTACGGCCTCACGCGCGAGGAACTGCAATCGGGGCGGCCGATCATCGGCATTGCGCAGACGGGCAGCGACCTCGCGCCCTGCAATCGCCATCACATCGAGCTGGCCGCCCGCACGAAAGCCGGTATCCGCGATGCAGGCGGCATTCCGATGGAGTTTCCCGTCCATCCGCTGGCCGAGCAAAGCCGGCGGCCGACGGCCGCGCTCGATCGCAATCTCGCCTATCTCGGGCTGGTCGAAATTCTGCATGGCTATCCGTTGGACGGTGTCGTGCTCACCACGGGCTGCGACAAAACCACCCCAGCTTGTTTGATGGCGGCCGCGACCGTCGATCTGCCCGCCATCGTCCTGTCTGGCGGCCCGATGCTCGACGGCTGGTTCGAGGGCAAGCGCGTGGGATCGGGCACCGTCATCTGGCACGCTCGCAACCTGCTCGCGGCGGGAGACATCGACTACGAAGGCTTCATGCGGCTCACTGCGGCCGCCTCGCCGTCGATCGGGCATTGCAACACGATGGGCACGGCGCTGTCGATGAACAGCCTGGCCGAAGCGCTCGGCATGTCGCTGCCCGGCTGCGCGTCGATTCCCGCCGCCTATCGCGAACGCGGACAGATGGCTTACGCGACGGGCAAGCGCATTGTCGAACTCGTGCGCGACGATGTGCGGCCTTCGTCCATTCTCACCAAAGCGGCATTCGAGAATGCGATTGTCGTCGCGTCCGCGCTTGGGGCATCGACGAATTGTCCGCCGCACTTGATCGCGATCGCGCGCCACATCGGCGTCGAATTGACGCTCGACGATTGGCAACGCCTCGGCGCCGATGTCCCGTTGCTCGCGAACTGTATGCCGGCCGGCGAATACCTGGGGGAAAGCTTTCACCGTTCCGGCGGCGTGCCGGCCGTGTTGCGGCAGCTTTCGCAAGCGGGCCTGCTGCATGGCGAATGTTCGACGGTATCGGGGCGCACGATTTCCGAAATCGTCGAACAGGCGCCCGAGGCGGATGGGGACGTCATTCGTTCGTACGCCGAACCGTTGAAGCATGGCGCGGGTTTCATCGTGCTGTCGGGCAATTTCTTCGATAGCGCGATCATGAAGATGTCGGTCGTCGGGGAGGCATTTCGTCAGGCGTATTTGAGCGAACCCGGTGCCGAGAATGCGTTCGAGGCACGTGCCGTGGTGTTCGACGGCCCGGAGGACTATCGGGCTCGTATCGATGATCCTGCTCTCAACATTGACGAACGCTGCATCCTCGTCATGCGCGGGTGCGGCACGCTGGGATATCCGGGCAGCGCGGAGGTGGTCAACATGGCGCCGCCGGCCGAGCTGGTGAAACGCGGGGTGACGTCGTTGCCTTGCATGGGCGATGGGCGCCAGAGCGGCACCTCGGCGAGCCCGTCGATCCTGAATATGTCGCCCGAATCGGCGGCCGGCGGCGGCCTCGCGCTGATGCGCACCGACGATCGCGTCCGCGTCGATCTGAACGCACGGCGCGTGGAATTGCTCGTCGACGAAGCGGAACTCGCCCGACGACGGGGCGAAGCAGCGCCGAGCGTGCCGCCGTCGCAAACGCCGTGGCAGGAGATCTACCGGCAGTTTGTCGGTCAGCTGTCGACGGGCGGTTGCCTGGAGCCCGCCACGCTTTATCTGAAAGTCATCGAAACGCGCGGCGATCCGCGCCATTCGCATTGACCGCGAATTCACCGAATTCCCCGAATTCATAGAACTCACCGTTTTATTCATCGCGAGACCTGATCGTCATGCCTATCGATTTCGCTGCTTGTCTGCCCTCCGACCTCGATCGCGCGCTGCTCGTCGGGCGCGTTTGGCGCGGCGCGCCCCACAACGGGCCGTCCGTCGTCGTCGTGCGCAATGGCCAAGTGTTCGACATCACGGCCAGCGCGCCGACAACGAGCGACTTGTTCGATCGCGACGACGCCGCAGCCGTTGCCCGGTTAGCACCGGGCGAGCTGCTGGGGCCTGTCGATGCGCTGTTGCGCGGCAGCGCCGAAACGGGCGAGGAGCCGCACGAACCCGGCGCCGTTCGCTTGCTCGCCCCGTGCGACGTGCAGGCGATCAAGGCGTGCGGCGTCACCTTTGCGGTGAGCTTGCTCGAACGCGTGATCGAAGAGCAAGCTGGCGGCGATCCGGGCCGCGCCGCGGATATCCGCGATTCGCTGCACGCGTTGATCGGCACGGACCTCGCCAAGATCCGGCCGGGGTCGGCGGCGGCGATGCGGCTCAAGGAAGAACTGAAACGCCGTGGCGCGTGGTCGCAGTACATGGAAGTTGGGATCGGCGAGGATGCCGAGGTGTTTACGAAGTCGCAGCCGATGTCGGCGGTGGGCTTCGGTGCCCAGGTGGGTTTGTATCCGACGTCGGCATGGAACAATCCTGAGCCCGAGATCGTGCTGGCCGTGAACGCGGCGGGACAGGTCGTGGGTGCGACGCTCGGCAACGATGTCAACTTGCGCGACATCGAAGGGCGTTCCGCCTTGCTGCTCGGCAAAGCGAAGGACAACAACGGTTCGTGCGCGATCGGCCCGTTTATTCGGTTGTTCGACGGCGATTTCACGCTCGACACGATCCGCGAGGCGAGCGTTTCGCTGCTGATCAAGGGCGAAGACGGCTTCGTGCTCGAGGGTGTGAGCCATATGCGCGAGATCAGCCGTGATCCGCTCGATCTCGTTTCGCAAACCTGCGGCGCGCATCATCAGTATCCGGACGGCTTCATGCTGTTTCTCGGGACGATGTTCTCGCCGATCAAAGACCGCGATGCGGCGGGCGGCGGGTTCACGCACCATCTCGGCGATACCGTGACGATCTCGACGCCGGCGTTGGGGGCGCTCGTCAATACGGTGCGGTTGTCGACGGAGATCGCGCCGTGGCATTTCGGCGTGCGGGCGTTATATCGGAATCTGGCGCGGCGGGGGGTGTTGGCTTGACGAGCGGGGTAACCGTATGCGCCCGACTCCCCGTCGATTGTGACGGGAGAACCCGCCGCCCGAACATCTCGCGGTGCCGGACGGCCTGAACCGCAACTTCTAAGCTCGGAGCACTGCCCGCCTGCTCCGTGGCGCGACTCCTTGTCGCCACGGGCAGACAGCTATCCGCTCTGATTCACGGCAAGTGGGGCACTGCGGTCTTCCCACGCTGTTCAAAATGCATTTGTCTTGTTCTTCCGGACCCGCACCGTTGGGGCAACCGCTGCTCCACCAGCGCCAAGCCGATTTCGTCCTGCCCGGCACCAAGCAGTTCGTCGAGCCTGCCAAGCTCGCCGAAAAGGTGTAGCACCCGCGCCAGAACGTGAAGTTGCATGCGCGGGTCGCCAGCTTCCAACCGCTTCACGGTACTCAAATCCCACGCCCTCCCGTTCAGCGAGCGACTGCTGAGTCAGCTCCCGCAAACGTCGAGCACGATTGATGTCTGCGCCGAGCTTTTTGAGCGCTCGCTAAGCCAGCCAAGGTCACTCAGACCACCGGAAGGTCATGAGAGGCCACTTCAGGTCCATTTAATGCCACTTGAATACCAATCAAAGACCACCTAAGATCCTCCAGTGACCGGGCCGTAGCTCATCTATCGCCCAGTCGCCCAGAGGCGCCTCGCCACGCGAGCCGCCCCTTCTCAGCACGAAAGCTTCCTTGAAAGACCCGATAGCAGCGACGTAACCCTGCGGCGTCGTATCGCCGTTTTTTTCCGAGGAGCATGGAATGAATCGAATCGCGCATGTCTTGCGCGTCGGCTTGTTAGCCGCGGCGGCGACCGTCGTGTCGACCGCGGCCAAGCCGGCACCGCTTGCCGCATCGAACTCAGCCGCCCTGGCGGCCGACGCCACTACCAAGAGCCCAGCCGCACTCACCGCCTTCCTCGCCAGCAGCCTCGCGCTGCGCGTGGCCATCGACAACAATCACGCGAACGCAGCCGGCCTGCCGTGCGCCGATCTCGGCGCCGACGGCGCCGCCTGCGCCACCGGACATCTGATCCTCACGAATCAGGGCAAGAAAACGATCTGGGCCGGCGGCTGGAAGCTTTACTTGCACAGCATTCGCCGCCTGCTCAGGCTCGATAATCCCAACTTCGCCCTCCAGCATCTGACGGGCGATCTCTACTCGCTCACACCGCTGCCGGGCAAAGTGTTTCTCGCGCCCGGGCAAAGCGTGACGCTGCCGTTCGTCGCCGAGTACTGGTACCTGCGCTATAGCGATTTGCTGCCGCGCCCGTTCGTCGCGGTGGACGGCGCGCCGCCTGAAATCCTGCAATTCGACGACACCGACGACGAAACACGCTATGTCGTGTCGCTCCCGGCCGACGCCCAGAACAATTCCACGGGCAACGCCCCGCCCGTCTCCGCGCAGCCCATCGCCACTCGCGCGCTACCGAGCGTGAAACGCGAGCGCGCACTCGGCGGCTCGCTCGACCTGCACGGCGTGCAGTTCCAGCTGGCGGGCCTATCGCCCGGACAAACCGATGCGCTGCGCGATCGCGCGCAGACGCTCGGGCTCGACGATTCGCGTACGCCCGTCGTCGGCGTCGTCGCGCCGCAGCGGCTCCCCGCCGACATCGCGACCCCGGGCGGCTACCGCCTGACGATCACGCCGCGCGGCGCATTCATCGAAGGCGACGATCCGGCGGGCGTGTACTACGGCGTCCAGACGCTCTTCTCCCTGACGCCCGTCGGCGGCGGACGCATTCCGGCGATGCGCATCGAAGACGCGCCGCGCTTCCCGTACCGCGGCATGCATGTGGACCTCGCGCGCAACTTCAAGCATCCGCCCACGCTGCGCCGGTTGATCGATCAAATGAGCGCGTACAAACTCAACCGCTTGCACATCCATCTCTCCGACGACGAAGGTTGGCGCATCGAAATTCCCGGTCTGCCCGAGCTGACGGAAGTCGGCGGACGCCGCTGTTTCGATCCGAGCGAGACGCATTGCCTGCTGCCGCAGCTTGCCTCGGGCCCCGAGAATCAATCGGGTGGCGGCTATCTCACGCGCGACGAATTCGTCAAACTGCTCCGCTACGCGGCCGATCATTTCGTCGAAACGACTCCCGAGATCGACATGCCCGGGCACGCGCGCGCGGCCGTCATGTCGATGGAGGCGCGCTATCGGCGTCTGCATGCCGAGGGGCGCGAATCGGAGGCGACGCAGTACCGCCTGCTCGATCCACAAGATGCGACGAACGTCACGACGGTGCAGTTCTACGACCGCCATAGTCACATCAACCCGTGCGTGCCAGGCACGCTGAACTTCACGGGCAAGGTGATCCACGAGATTGCGTCGATGTACGCGGACGCGCAGGTCCCGCTGCGCACGTGGCAGTTCGGCGGCGACGAGGCGAAGAACATCTTCCTCGGCGGCGGCTTCCAGCCGCTGAACGGCACCGATCCGAACAAGGGCCGCGTCAATCTGGCCATTCAGGACAAACCATGGGGACGCTCGCCGGCCTGCATGGCGCTGTTGCAGCGAGGGGAAATCAAATCGATCGACGAGCTGCCGACGCGTTTGGCCAAGCAAGTCAGCGCGCAAGCCGCCGCGAACGGCGTCGATACGATGGGGGCATGGGAAGACGGCTTGAGCGGTGCTAACGGCGCGTCCGATTTCGCCACGCGTCCCGTCATCGCATCGATCTGGGATACGGTGTTCTGGGGCGCGACAGACAGTGCACGCAACTACGGCGCAAAGGGATTCGAACCGGTGCTCGCGCTGCCCGATTACCTGTACTTCGATTTCCCCTACACCCTGAACCCGCATGAACGCGGCTACTACTGGGGCTCGCACGCGACCGACGAGTACAAGGTCTTCTCGTTCGCACCCGAGAACCTGCCGCAAAACGCCGAGGTATTCGGCGATCGCGACGGCAATCCGTTCTCGGTAACGAGCACGGGCGCCGCGCCGCCTATCCATGGCATGCAGGGACAAGCCTGGGGCGAAGTGATGCGCAACGATCGCTTGCTCGAATACATGGTGTATCCGCGCTTGCTGGCACTCGCCGAACGCGCCTGGCACGAGGCGGACTGGGAGCTCCCGTACACGGCCGGCGTGACCTATGAGTTGGGTGTGACGCACCATGTCGATATCGCTGCGCTCAATCGTGATTGGGCGGGCTTTGCGACCGTGCTGAAAGAACGCGAACTGCCGAAGCTCGCGCGTGCCGGTGTCGGCTACCGGCAGCCGACGTTCACGTTGACGGGAGACTAAACGTCTCCGATGACCGCGGTGAGCGATCGCCCGATCGCTCACCCTGTGCCCCGCGCCACTGATCGAGCCAGGCTTCGAGCTGCTCCGGCGGCAACGGCCGGCTCAAATGAAAGCCTTGCGCTAGATCGCAGTGAAGATCCGCCAGTCGCGTCAGGGTGGCCTGCGTTTCCACGCCTTCCGCGACCACCTTCAGCCCCATGTTGTGCGCGAGGTCGATCGTCGAGCGCACGATCATCTCGTCGTCGCTGTTCTCGGTCATGCCCATGACGAACGACTTGTCGATCTTCAATTCGTCGACCGGCATGCGCTTCAGGTACGACAACGACGAGTAGCCGGTCCCGAAGTCGTCGACGGCAAGCCGGATACCGAGCGCATGCAATCGATCGAGCGTTTCGATCGCATGATTCGGATCGTCCATGATCGCGCTTTCGGTGATCTCGATCCACAGCATGTCCGCCGGGACATCGTATTTGCGCAGCAGCGCCGCGAAGGTGTCGGGCAGCGAAGACTGAATCAACTCTCTCGCCGACACGTTGACGGAGATGGCCAATTCGATCCCCGCGTTACGCCATATCGCGCACTGCCGGATAGCCTTGTCGGCCACCCAATAAGAGATGGCTTTGATGTAGCCCGTCTGTTCGGCGAACGGAATGAACTGATCGGGCGAGACGTAGCCGCGCGCCGGATGATCCCATCGAACCAACGCCTCGACGTATTTCACCGTACGCGTCGAGAGATCGACTTTCGGCTGGTAGAACAGCAGCAGCTGGTCCTGTTCGACCGCACGCCGCAATTCACTCATCAACGAGAGCCGCTCGGCGCTGCTGTTATCGTGCCGCTCCTCGTAACGCGCCACACCGAGATTCGAACGTTTCGCGACATACATCGCGATATCCGCCCGCCGCAGCAGCACGTTCATGTCGGTGCCGTTATCGGGGAACGTGACGATGCCGATACTGGCACCGACGTCGACGGGCTGCCCCTCGATCGAGATCGGCTGTTCGAGCGCCTTCAGGATACGGACGGCCACGCGCTCGGCGCCGACGATATCGTCGTCCGGCAACAGCACGGCGAATTCATCGCCGCCCAGGCGAGCGACCAACCCGGCATGATGCGCCAGTGTCTCGCGCAGCCGCTGCGCCACCTCGCACAGCAGCAGATCGCCGATCGGATGACCGAGCGTATCGTTGACGTACTTGAACCGGTCCAGGTCCATCATCATGACGCCGAACGCCCGCTTCTCCGGCAATGCCTCGGCAATACTCTGCTGCAATCGATCGCTGAACATAGCGCGGTTGGGCAGGCCTGTCAGCCGATCGGTGTAGGCGAGTTCAGTGATCCGATGCTCGCGCCGCGAGATGCCCTCCTGCATGCGATTGAACGCCTGCGCAAGCTCGCCGATCTCGTCCTCGTGCCGCACGGCGATCGGCTCCGCGTAGTCGCCCGAGCCCACCCGGCGCGCGAAAATCATCAGCGCCGCGATCGGCCGCGTCACGCTTCTCGCGGTCACAATGCTGCCGGCGATCGACAACAACACGCCGAATAAGGTGATCGCCAGCAGCGCAGACTGCAGCCGATGAAACGGCGCCAAGGCAGCCGTCAACGAACGCTGGAGCACGACGACCACCTGCGCGCCCGTCGACGTCAGCGAGATCACGCGCGTGGCGTAGCGATCGTCGACACCGTCTTCCGGGCTCGCCCGCTCGGCCCATTTTGTCGGCAGCGTGCTAGCCAGCGTGAGCCAGCGTCCGTCGGGCAGTCGATCGAGAAAGGAAACGTCGAGCGACGTCAGGCTCGCCATGTCATGCGCCATCCGGTCGTCGATCAGGAAACCCATCGCGACCCAAGCCACCGGCAGCGGCGCCTTGACGGGGACGGCGACGAGTTGATACAGCCGGCCGTCGATGACGCCGATAGCGGCACGCTCGCGCCCGTGCGTCGCCGTCTGCATCAACTCTTGAAACGGGAATGCCTCGCGCCCATGCACGTAGCCGCGGCTATCGGCGATGAGCTTACCGTCGAGATCGGCCAGGATGACGATATCGGCATCGATGCGGCTGCCGTGGTTCCTCAGCGCCGAAACGACCGTGCTCTCGTGGTGCGTGGCGACGGCTTCGCGGAATCCAAAATCGGCCGCCACGACGGTGGCCGCCTGCGTCAGCTTTTCGCCGTTGGTGCGCAGCACTGCCCGGAAGACACGTTCGGCCACGGCAAGCTGCTGCTCGGCGTTACTGACAGCATTGCGCTCGATCACCGAGCTGATGACGACATACGCGGCCGCTTGTGCCGCCAGCATCAGCAGCACGACGACGAACGCGATCCTGGCACGCAAGCTTTTGAATCGCATGGCGCTCACCTATTCGCTCCTGAGTTGCAGCGAGAACGACGCAACCTCGCCGCGCCCGGCCGAGACGATCTGCGACGGTGGAGGCTCGGGCTCGGCCATCCGGTAGTGCCAAACCGACAGCCGGTAGGCACCGTCCCGGATGTTCCCGATCGACGCCTGGCCTCGCGCATCGGTCTTGGCGAACCAAGGCGTGTCGACGACAAGCAAATACGCGATCATTTGATCGTGGATGTTGCAGCCCATCACCACCAGCCCCGGCTTGTCGAAGACAACAGGCTTGGCCGGCATCCCGTGATAGAGATGCAGCTCGAAGCGCTTCGCCGGCGAGAACGAATAGACGTCGTGTTCGATGTTGTCGCGGTTCGGAAACGAAACCGCGGTGCCTGTCTGCACGACCGATACCAACGGCACAAAGCGCCGCTTGATTTGATCGATGACGGCTTGGGGCTGTTTCGCCGGGGGCGCTTTGGCATTGACGTCGACCGGCACGGCATAGACGACGGCATCGGCAACCGGAGCGCCCGCTTGATCGACTACCGACACGCGCAACGGCTCGGCGCGCGCGCTGGCGACGTGCAAGCCGACGACGGCGAGTAACCCGGCGAGCCAGGCTCGCATCACTATGCTCATCTCGTTCCCCCGTGCGGGCGACACGCATTCGCGCACCCCGCGTCACCGCACAACCGCCTCGGACTCGTCACGGGCGATCTTGAATATCGCGGGCCATCGGCATGAGCTTGGCCAGCAGCTTATTTTGCGCATCGATCGGGATATGGTTCTTGTTCATCGCCAGCTTCAGATCTTCGATGCCCGCGGCGAATGCTTTACCGTCGATACCCAATCCCTCATGCGCCCGTTTCATCGAGCGGCCGGTATAGGCACAAGGCCCGCCCGTCAGCGCACAGAATTGCTCGTTGAGCAGCTTCTCGATACGGGGAATCGAAGCGCCGTCGAAAAACGATTTCGTCCGGGGATCGTCGAGCATCCGGTCGTAGAAATCGTCGATGACGTGTTCGATGCCCTCTTTACCGCCGAATTGCCGATAAAGCGAATCGTCGGCGACTGCGGGGGCTGAGAAGGTCGCGGTCAGCGCCGATACCGCCAATGCATAACCGGCATAGCGGGCATAGCGGGCATAGCGGGCGGAACGGATCGAAAAACGGGAGAGCGTGAGCATGGGCGCGTCTCGCTGAAAAATTGACGTCGACGTCTTGCAAACGGCGACGCACTGAAACATCGTCCGGCACGACATTTCAGAAGGGATCGTTCCTGGGCCTACCGGCGGCCTCGGTTGCAAAGCGCCATATCGATTTTTGTGTCGCGCATTCGCGCGGGCGTTGTTATGCGATATGGGTGCGACAATAAAGCGTGGTCGATGCCTGATCGAGCCAATCTGCGCTATCCAAGATAGAACGACTTGCGCATAGCCGGCGTCCTTTTGCTTTATCGGCGGCGCGCTCATGACCTTGAAGACGGGGAAAGCCCTGAATCGGAACTCATCGACGAGCAAACAATGCGCCGTCGCTGGCACGAAAACGATTTCATCCATTAAGGCGCGCAGGGATGGCGCGAATTGACCCCGAGCGTCTGAGCGGCCGCATTGCCTGCGCCAAGCGCTTGGTTACCCTTTGCGAAAATACCGCCACGCCGCATCGCGTCTGGCGGCGCGGCCGAACGACAGAGGGCGTCTCAGTTCGCCCCCTCCTTCATCATCTTCAAATGTTTATAGACGGTGGCCCGCCCCATGCCCAGCACATTCGCGACATAATTGGCCGCACTCTTTCCGCGGAAGGCGCCCTCGGCATAGAGGGCTTCGACGATTTCCCGCCGATGTTCGCGCGTGAGCCCGTTCAAGCCCAACTGCCGCTCCTGCAGCCAGGCGTGCAAAAAGGTGTTGATGCGCTCTTGCCAATCGTCGCGAAACAATTCTTCCGGCTGCGCCACGAGGCCCGCGCCCTTGATGAACAGGTCGAGCGCCGAGCGCACGTCCTCGAACACGGCGATGTTGAAGTTGATGCATATCATGCCGGCAGGCTTGCCTTCGTCGTCGAACAATATGTTGCTGACGCAGCGCATCCGGCGCCCGTCCCAATTGAGCTTTTCGTAAGGCCCGATCACGCGCTCGCGCGCGGCCTGTTCGATCTCCTCGAGCGCCGAATCGTCGCCGATCTCGCGCTTGGACAAATTGTTCGCGAGATAGAGCACCGTTTGATCATGCAGATCGTGGATGACGACTTCCGCGTAGGGGAAAAATAGCGCGGCGATGCCGTCCGCAATCGGGGCGTAGCGGGACAGCAGCAAGTCTTTGACCGGGGACGTTTTCTTCTTGCGCATCGTCATGAAAGCGATTCGAGCCTTAACCGCCGTCTCGCGGGAAAACTGGACGGCGCGGCGTCATTGTAGCGACTGCTTATCGCTCAGATGCCGATAAAGTGCGTGAGCAATCGCGACATCCTCGAGCCCGAGGCCGATGGACCGGAAGAACGCGTGCCGTTCATACGCCGGCTTGCGGCACGTCCCGCTCACGAGCGCGGGCAAATCGCCCTCGATCCGCTCCGGCGACCACCCAAGCTGCGCGGCCAGTTTCATCTCGCCGGCGCTGGCCGGCGTCGTCTTCCAGTAATCGCAGTAGACATCCATGTCGAGCAGCCATGCCGGCTCGATCTCGTGCGCATTCGGGACGTTCGTGCTGATCGAAGTGACAAGGGCGGGCTTCGTCAAGGACTCGCGCTTCAGCACGGGGCGACCTGACGACGTACAAAGCATGACCACATCGGCGTCTTCCACACAGGCGTCGACGCTCGCGCACGCCTGCGCGCGTGAATCCACGGCAAGCACGGCGTTGCGTTTGGCTTCATCGCGCATGAGATCCGGGGAGAAGACGCGGATCGACTGCCAAGCCCGCAGCGGCAACGCGTGCCGCAGGTGCGCAAGCGCGACCGCTCCCGCCCCGACAACGGCAAGCCGCGCAGCATCGGCTCGCGCCAATTGATCGATGGCAACGGCGGTCGTGGCGGCCGTGCGCTCCGTCGTCAGCAAGCCGGCGTCGCACAGCATCAGCGGATGGCCCGTTTCCATCGACATCAGCGTCGTCCACGCCGTGACGATCGGCGCGGCGCCCGTCACCAGATAGGGCGAGAGCTTGGCGCCGAACACCTTCTCACCGGCCAACGCACCGAGATAGGTAATGAAATCGCCCGCATCGTGAGGGAACAGCGTCAGCGTTTGTGGCGGTTGCACGGCCTGTTCGAGCGCCAACGCGCGAAACATCGCGCTGAGCGCGCCTTTGATGTCGAGCGCGGGCAGCATCTCGCGAATCGTCTGCTCATCGACGACGAGTGGCAAAGCAGGCTTCATGACTTCGATCTCCTTAATTTCGGCGACTGGACCGATCGATCCAAAATAGTCTATATTGGACTTGCCGTCTACACTATACGGCAAAATCCGGTGTCGTCCGCTGCCGCCGTACCGATCATCCACGACAGGAATTCCCGCCATGAAGCTGAAGCACACCCTGCTTGCCGCCGTCATTGCCGTGACGGCCGGCACCGCGTTCGCGCAGTCGTCGCAGTCGTCCGATACCTTGCGCTTCGGCATCGAGGCCGCGTACCCCCCGTTCGAGAGCAAGACGCCGTCGGGCGCACTCGTCGGCTTCGACGTGGACGTCGGCAACGCGATGTGCGCGAGGATGAAGGTCAAATGCGCGTGGGTGGAAAACGCGTTCGACGGGTTGATCCCGGCGCTGCAGGCGCGCAAGTTCGATGTCATCAATTCGGCGATGAACATCACCGAAAAGCGCAAGGACAGCATCGCCTTCACGCGGCCGATCTACGTCGTTCCGATCGTCATGATCGCCAAGCGCGGCTCGGGCTTGCTGCCCGACACGAAGCGGCTGCAAGGCAAGCATGTGGGCGTGTTGCAAGGTTCGTCGCAGGAGGATTTCCTGAAAAAACATTGGGCGGGCGCCGGTGTAGACGTCGTGTCGTACCAGGACCAGGATCAGGTCTACTCGGATCTCGCGTCGGGGCGCCTCGATGCCGCGGTTCAGGAAGCGCAGACAGCGCAGGAAGGATTTCTCGACAAGCCCAGCGGCGCGGGCTTCGACATTGTCGGCGAGCCGCTGCGCGATCCGTCGACGCTCGGTGAAGGCACGGGCTTCGGCTTGCGCAAGCACGACGCAGCATTGCTGGCGAAGATCAACGCGGCGCTCGATTCGCTGAAGCGCGACGGTACGCTCACGCAGCTCTCGCAAAAGTATTTCAAGCGCGACATCATCGCGAAGTAACACCGTGCCGGGATCGTCCGGCACGCTGAATCGAAGGGCATGAAAGCCATGGATTTTGACGTCGTGGTGTTGGGCGCGGGGATCGTCGGCGTGTCCGCCGCCTTGCATCTGCAAGCGCGCGGCCGCCGGGTCGCGCTGATCGACCGTCGCGCGCCCGGCGAGGAAACGAGCTTCGGCAATGCGGGGCTGATCGAACGTTCGTCGGTCGTGCCGTATGGCTTTCCGCGCGATCTCGGGACGCTTTTGCGCTATGCGCGCAATCGTTCGACCGACCTGTACTGGGACTATAAAGCGCTGCCGGGCTATGCGGCCTGGCTCGCGCGATTCTGGTGGGAATCGTCGCCGCGCCGGCTCGACGCCGCCGCGCGCGACATGCAGCCGCTGATCGGCCGATGCGTGGCGGAGCATGACGCGCTCATCGCGCGCGCGGGGCTGGCCGAGTTGGTCCATGCGCGCGGATGGATGGAAGCGTTCCGGACCCCGGCCGCCTTCGCGCGAGCCCTCAAGGACGCGCAGGCCGCAGCGAGCGAGCACGGCTTGCGAGCGACTATCCTGGACGCTGCCGCGCTCCGTGCGCGCGAGCCCGCGGTCGGCAGCGATATTTGCGGCGCGGTGCATTGGGAGGATCCGAAGAGCGTGCTCGATCCGGGCGCGCTCGTCAAAGGCTATGCCGCCCTGTTCGAGCGCGACGGCGGCAGTAGCTTGATCGGCGATGCAACGACCTTACGCGCCTCGGATCGAACCTGGACCGTGCGAACGGAGCACGGAGTGCTCAGCGCGAAGGAGGCGGTCGTTGCGCTCGGGCCGTGGTCCGATGTCGTGTTCGGGCCGCTGGGCTATCGTATCCCGCTGCGCGCCAAGCGCGGTTACCACATGCATTACCGGGCCACGCGTCCGATGCTATCGATGCCCATCGTCGACAGCGAACGAGGCTATGTGGTGGCGCCGATGCGCGGCGATCGGCTGCGGCTTACGACGGGCGTCGAGATCGCCAACCGAAACGCACCGCCGACGCCGGTCCAGCTCGAACGCGTGGAACCGCTGGCGCGCGACACGTTCGGGATTGGGGAGCGAGTCGATCCGGCGCCCTGGCTCGGGATGCGTCCATGCACGCCCGATATGCGTCCGGTGATCGGGCCGGCCATGCGGCATCGCGGTTTATGGTTTGCGTTCGGCCACAATCATCACGGGCTGACGCTCGGCCCCGTAACGGGCCGCTTGCTGGCCGAGATGATGACGGGCGAAGCGCCCTTCACCGATCCGACGCCGTATCGGCCCGACCGATTCCGTTGATAAGCGCCGGCGCTTGAATATGGGCAAGGATTGTTGTCGCCATCCGCGCGTCGGTCTTCCTGTTCTTTCCGTCCTGTTCGAAATGGGATGGTATTTGCTCCCTTAGAGCCCTTAGAGCCCTTAGAGTCCACTAATCGCGCACCGGCGCGATGGCCAAGTGCAGCGGCTGGTCGGGACGCAGCGTCACCCTCCATACCGGGCGCGGTGCCGTCCTCCCTTCGGGAATGGACAATTCGAAGCGCTGCAACAGCATCGCAGCGATCACCGTCATCTCGGCCATGGCCAGATGTTGCCCGAGACACACACGCGGCCCCGTCCCGAACGGCATATAAGCACCGCGCGGCAGCTCGGGCGCATCCGGGGCAAACCGCTCGGGGCGGAATGCCTCCGGCTCGGGAAACCAGCGTGAATCGCGATGCATCAATTGAACGGGCAGCATGAAGAGCGTGCGCGCCGGCAATTGCCATCCTCCCAAGCTCAAGGGCCTCGTGCTCCGGCGGCTGATGAGCACCGGCGCGACGGGGTAGAGCCGCAGCGTCTCTTTGATCGTCTGCGTCAGATAACCCAACGACGCCAGCGCCTGCGCCGTAGGCGCGCGGCCTTGCAACATACGCCTGACCTCATTGCGCGCAGCGCTTTGCGCGACCGGATTCGACGCCATGCACCAAGCCCACCAGCTGAGCGTCGCGGCGGTGGTTTCGTGTCCGGCCAGGAACGTCGTCATGCATTCATCGCGCACAGCTTGTAGCGTCCATGCCGACGGATCGCCATCGTGCAGACGAAGCAGCCGGCTCAGCAGATCGTCGGGCCAGTGCTCGCGCGGTAGGCTCAAGCGCGCTTGCATATGCCGTTCGATCAGGCCGTTCAGATCGGCCAGCGCCCGGCGTTTCGCGCGCTTCCAGGGCACCCAGTCCGGCCAACTGGCCGGCCAATAGAACTCGGCGTTCGCCGCCGCGCTCGTCACGCGGATCGCCTCTTCCGCCACCTTCGCATCGCTGCCTACGCCGCTCGAAAACGTCATTTGCAAGATGACTTCCATCGTCAGCGACGTCAACGTGCTCTCAATCGGCCACTGTGCGTCACGGGCGGGCCAATCCGCCAGCGCCTGTTCGGTGGCCGCGGCGATCGTCGGCGAAAAGCTTTGCACGGCCTTCGGCAAAAAATTCGGCTGTAACGCGTGGCGCTTGCTGCGCCATGCATCGTGCTCCGCAATGAGCACGCTGTTGCCATGTATCTGGGCGAACACGCCGATAGCCCGTTCCCAACGAATCAACGCGTCGCCGTGCGTGACGAGCAATTCGCGCACGAATTCGGGATCGGCGACGATGACGTCATGTTCGGGCCAAAAGCGCAGGTGCACGATATCGCCGAACTGCCGTTGCCATTGCGACAGCGTACCGAACATATCGCGCGACATCCGGCTCAAATGGACCCAGCCTGTGAAGCTGCGCGGCCCGGGCGGCCACGCGCCGGGCGGCTGCTGCGCTGTAGCTGTAGCTGTAGCCGCAGCCGTGCCCGCAACGGACAACGCAGCATCGTCGTGAAACGGGCAGCGGTTGGAAGATGGCGAGTTCATGGGCATATAGCGGTCCGGTGGCCTCAAGGGTCGTGAGTCGCGCTTCCCGGCGCGACGTCATTTGCCTCGAATCATTCTCGATCGGCCTTCGCGTGTCTTGAACGCAAACGACATCGACAGATTGGCCGCCCCTTGCCTATACTCGGCGCTCATGCTCCCAGCCGCCTCGCAAAACCTGCCGTCGTGCCCCGATCCATTGATGCGCGCACCGCTTGCATCGAATGACGGACGGCGCCCGCATTCGCGGCTTTATCTTGCGCCGCCCGCTTTGCAAGGCGCGATCGTGGCGATGATCTGCCGCGATACCAGGGGGTTCGCGCTGACCGACGCCCAGCGCCTGTCACACTTTCCCGCCTCCCCGCTCGTGTGCCTTTCCTGGTTCGATGGGGCGGATGCGGGCATCGTCGAGGGCGCAGCAGGAAATGCCGTTTGGCGCCCCTACGGGACGGCATTCACGTTATCGGGCAGCCAGGCCCGGCCGATGGTGAGCTGGGGCCGCCATAGTGGCCGCGGCGGCATGATCTGTTTCGAAGCGGATGCTGCGCGTGCGTTGTTCGAGATCGATCTCCGTGCGATCCAAGACCGCATCGTGCCGGCGGAACCGCTACTGGGGCCCATGTGGCGCCCCTTTCTCGACGCACTCCTCGCCGCCGACAGCGATGCGATGTCGCTGTCCGTGCTGGAACAGCATCTGGCCGCGCGGTGGCGCACGCTCAACGGCCGCGGCTCGGCGCTTTCGGTGCGGAATGTTGGCCGCTATTGGGTCGGACGTCTGGCCTGGCAGGCTCACGAATGGCGCCGCACGCACGGTTCGCGACAAGTCGAGCGCCGGATCAAAGCGTATAGCGGGCGCTCATTGCGCGAATGGCAATCCCTCATCAAAACCGAAAGCTTGTTTTTCGCCGCACGCGATCGCTACGAGACCGGGGAAACATTGGATTGGGCAGCCCTGGCTCAAGACGAAGGCTTTGCCGATCAGGCGCACTTGAGCCGCGCCGTCAAACGCACCACCGGTTTTTCGCCAAGCGAGTTCACTCAGCGCTTTATTGAAGACGAATCGTTCTGGGCGTATCGGCTATGGGTGTGAGCGCCCGGATGTGAGCGCCCAGGTGCGATCGTGCAGGTGCTGACCGCGGGATCCGGCGCGCTGCCCCACCGAGGGAGGCGACGCGCCCCCACACCCAAGGTCCTTTCGCTACGCGGATTCCACCGTCGGAGCGTCCTCGTCCAGCAGCGCAGGCAACTGCGTCTGCAGCCACGCCACGACTGCGGCGGTCTTCGCCGGCACGCGGCGCGACGCCGGATAGATCGCGTGCACGGGCAAGTCCGGCAGCCGATGACCGGCCAGCACAGGCACGAGCCGCCCCGTCGCCAGTTCGTCCCGGCACACCGGCCGATGCAGGACGCCGATCCCATTGCCCTCGAGCAACGCGGCGAGCAGAGGCCGCCAATGATTGCAGCGCCACGCCGACCGTACTGACGCCGTGACGGGCGCACCATCGGGCCCACCGAGATGCAGCTTGCCGTCCCGCGCGAGGCCGTCGATATGGACGAACGGATGGGCTGCCAATGCCGCGGGCGACGCGGGCGCACCGGCCCGGGCCAGATAGCCGGGCGATGCGAGCAGCAGCCTGCGCACGCGGCCGAGCGGCCGCGCAACGAACCCGCCCTCGCCCAGTCGGCCCACCCGGATCGATACATCGACGCCCTCGATGACGGGATCGACGAAGCGGTCGTTCAAAATCAGGTCGATTGATAACTCGGGGTGCCGTTGCTGCAGCGTAGCCAGCAGCGGCGGCACCACGATTTCGCCGAGTGCATGAGGTGCGGCGACGCGCAACGTGCCGCGTAGCTGGCGGCTGAACGTCGCCACGCTCGCCGCCGCCTCGTCGGCTGCTTCGAGCGCTGTCTTGGCACGAGCGTAGAACACCGCGCCGATGTCGGTCACATTGACGGAGCGCGTATTGCGATCGAGCAGCCGCGCGCCGAGATGCCGCTCGAGTTGACGCAGCCGTTCGCTGACGGCGGGTTGCCCGAGGCCGAGATCGCGGCCGGCGGCCGAGAGCCCGCCGCATTCGACGACACGCACGAATACGCGCATGGCAAGAAGGAGGTCCATGCCCGCGAATCTATCAAATAATTCGATGACGATCATCGAATTCGCGGCAGTTCTGCTGACTCAGGATCCCAGCCACCATGGCGGCTCCTCTTTTCATCGATCGGAGAATGTGATGAGCGAAGCCATCGCCGGCCATACGGCCGGAACAAAGACGCCGACAACGGCGAGTGCCACGGTAGCCATGACAGGGGCGATGCATGCCCCCCTCGCAGGGCGCCACGTGACTGTCGTCGGCGGCACTTCCGGCATCGGCCTCGCGGTCGCTCGACGCGCCGCCCGCGAAGGCGCGGAAGTCACCCTCGTCGGACGAGATTCCGCGCGCTTGCGCCGAGCGGCGGACGAGATCGGCGGCGCCCGGCAATGCATCGGCGACTTGCACGATGCCTCATCGTTCACGGCGCTATTCGACACGCTGCCGGACATCGATCATCTGGTCGTGACGGCCGGTACCGCATCGCTGAAAACGCTGCGTGAGAGCACGCCCGACGATCTGCGCCGGGTCGTCGAGGAGCGGCTGGTCGGGCCGCTATCGATGGTGCGCGCGGCCCTGGGCCGGCTGCGCCCGACTGGATCGATCGTGCTGACCTCCGGGCTGCTGGCCGAGCGGCCGATTCGCACCGGAGCGATTCTCGCCGGCGCGGTGGCGGCGATCGAAGCGATCGTGCGTTCGCTCGCGCTCGAACTCACGCCGATCCGCGTGAATGCCGTGTCGCCCGGGCTGGTCGATACGCCACTGCTCGACAGCTTCTTCGGCGAGACGAAGACCGAGACGCTGACATCGGCAGCTGCGGCGCTGCCTGCGGGACGCATCGGCCGTCCCGACGATATCGCGCAAGCCGTGTACTTGCTGCTGACCAGCGGCTTCATCACGGGCGAAGTCCTGCATGTGGACGGGGGCGGACGCCTCGTTTAGCGAGGGGCCGGCGGGGCTCGACGGCGGCGAGCGTCGTGGGGCCTTTCCGTCCGCGGACACCGAACGCGCCATCGCCCGCTATTGCTCCGGATCGTGGCAGCAAATAGCGATCTTGTTACCCTCCGGATCGCGGAAATACGCGCCGTAGTAGTCGGGATGATATTGAGGCCTGAGGCCGGGCGCGCCCTCAGACGTGCCGCCGTTCGCCAGTGCGCTGTGGTAGACAGCGTCAACCGCCTTCCGGCTGGGTGCCAGCAAGCCCACCATCTGCCCGTTCCCGGCTTGCGCGGCATTGCCGTCGTAGGGCCGGTTAATGATGAAGAGCGGCCGCGGCTGGTCCTTTGCCTTCCAGCCGGCCCAATGTGCGCTTTCCTCGCAGAACTTCAGCTCGTGTCCCAACGCAGCCATGACGGCCGAGTAAAAGGCAAAGGCACGATCGAACTCGTTCACTCCGACGCAAACGTGTGAAATCATTTCGTTTTCCTCGAATGTCCCAAACGGGAATCAATCAGTATGAACAAAATCGTCATTGCTTTGGCCATCGCATCGGGTCTGCTGAGCGGATGCGCACTGTATGTCCCGGACGATTCGGGCGTTGTCGTTCATCGGCAAGGCGGCCCGGGCAACGGCTTCTGTCCGCCGGGACAAGCCAAGAAGGGCAACTGCTGATAGGCCCTGTGGATCGCTTGGGCGTGCCCTACGTACCCCAAGCTATTCCGTTCGCCACTTACCCCTTCGTTCCATAGCGAAGGGGAACGCGCTTGCCCTCGCACTCATTTACGCCTCGCCGATCATCGATACGATCGTTTCCAACACGCTCCTCACGACCGCCGGCAACCGCCTTTCGCGCATCGTCGTCACCTGCAGCACTCTCTGATTCAGGATCGGCTCGTCGATCGGCCGCCATACCAGCGACAGGTCATTCATCAGCCCTTTGAGCGCGACCGAACTGCCTAGCGTGATCGCGCCGGTCAGTGCGGCAAAGGCGTGCAGCGCTGCCGAGTTATTGCTGCTCAAAATCGGTTCGATTTTCACCGCGCGCGTCGAGCAACACAGATCGAACAATTGCCGTACCGTTGTCCCGCGCTCGAGCAAGGCGATCGGATAGGTCTGCAGATCCGCGAGCGTGAGACACGCGTGCGATGCCAGCGGATGCTCAACACCGAGCAACGCACGCACAGGCATCGCCACCGAATAGGCGACGTTCGGCGCCGAATGACTGCCGCTTTGACTGCCGCTTGAAAATGCCACGCCGATATCGACTTCGCCCACCGTCACCCAATGTTCCACCTGGGCCGGCGTGCCCGAGCGCAGCACATAACGTGTGCCCGGCGCCGTTTGCAGATGGCGCGCGAGCGAGGCGGGCAGGAGCGACCGCGTGAAACCCTCGGTACAGCCGATCCGCACGAGCCGTCCTCCGCGCGCTTCGCTCGCCGAGATATTGCCGAGCACCGCCTCGGCTTCGAGCAGCGTGCGCCGCGCGTGTTCGGCCAGCAGCTCGCCCGATTCGGTTAGCACCATCCCGCGCGGCAGGCGCTCGAACAAGGGTGCGCCGACATCTTCTTCGAGCTTGCTGATTTGCCGGCTGATCGCCGATACGGCGACATGCAAGTTTTCCGATGCGGCCGCCAGCGAACCCGTGCGTGCGACCTCGACGAAGTAACGCAGGGCGATTCCGTGCAGCATGAGGCCGTCCTTGGTCAGCGTTGCCATTCAGGCAAGCCTAATCGACAAAATTGAAATTGTTGCGAATTTTTGGTGCTCATAAGCTGGCTCACAGCCCTATCCGAGGACGCCATGATGCCCAGCCACACCAGCGATAACGCTCGCCAGCGCCAAGAAGCGATCGATCGTGCCCATGCCATCTACGATTCAGGCCGCCTGCTCGATGATCTTGCCCGACGTCTGTCGTTCCGGACGGAAAGCCAAAACGAAGCGCAAGCGGCGGCATTGCATGCCTACCTCACCGAAGAAATCGCGCCGACGCTCTCGCGGCTCGGCTTTACGAGTCGAATCGTCGCGAATAGTGCCGTCGAGCGTGCGCCGTTTTTGATTGCCGAGCGAATCGAAGATCCGGCGCTGCCGACCGTGTTGACTTACGGGCATGGCGACGTCGTGCGCGGCTACGACGACCAATGGCGCGCAAGCCTGGCGCCCTGGCGCGTCACGGTACAAAAGGATCGGTGGTACGGCCGCGGCAGCGCCGACAACAAAGGCCAGCACTCGATCAACTTCGCCGCGCTCGGCGCGGTGCTCCAAGCGCGCCGCGGCAAACTCGGCTACAACGTCAAAGTCATCTTCGAAATGGGCGAGGAAATCGGCTCGCCCGGACTCGACGAGATCTGCGCAGCGGAACGAGAAGCCCTGTCAGCCGACGTATTCATCGCCTCCGACGGACCGCGCGTCAGCGCCGAACGCCCAACCGTGTTCCTTGGCTCGCGCGGCGGGGTGAACTTCGATCTCACCGTCGATCTGCGCGAAGGCGCGCATCACTCGGGCAACTGGGGTGGCGTGCTGCGCAACCCGGCGATCGTCCTCGCCCATGCGATTGCGAGCCTCGTCGATCATCGCGGCGCGATCGTTGTCGACGGGCTTCGCCCGCCACCGATTTCCGATGCCGTGCGCCATGCGCTGTCCGACATCGAACTCGGCGGCGACGAAAACGCGCCGGCCATCGATCCGGAGTGGGGCGAGCCGGGGCTCACGCCGACCGAACGCGTCATCGCGTGGAATTCACTGGAAGTGCTGGCGTTCAAGGCCGGCAATCCCGATGCACCGGTCAACGCGATTCCGCCCGTCGCCCGCGCCACGTGCCAATTGCGTTTCGTTGTCGGGACCGATAGTGCACGGGCCGCCGAACATCTTTCTGCGCACCTCGCGCGTCATGGTTTCGCGGACGTGCAGGTGTCCGTCACTCGGACCGCCGCGGCAACGCGGCTGGACCCGGAAGACCCGTGGGTAGATTGGGTGCTGTCATCGATTGCCACGACGAGCGGAAAGAAGCCGGCCTTGCTGCCGAACCTGGGGGGCACCGTTCCGAACGATGTCTTCGCCGACACGTTGGGCTTGCCGACGCTTTGGGTGCCGCACTCCTATCCCGCCTGCTCACAGCATGCGCCGAACGAACATCTGCTCGGTTCGGTCGCGAGGGAAGCGCTCGGCCTGATGGCGGGGATTTGGTGGGATCTGGGCGAAGACGCTCACCGCATTGCGGCGCTGCGGTCTGCGCGCGGCACGCATGTCGCGCACGTCTGTGCCTCGGCCACCGCTTCGGCTGCGGCGGCTTCCTTTGCCGCTGCCGCGCTCAGTCATTGAGTTGAAATGCAACGGGCGCTGCGGCGTCCGGTTAGTTGTCGTTCGTCCATCGATCGAGGATTGCGATGAATCACCGCCTATCTTCCGGCTCGCCGGCACACAAGCCGCTGAGCCTTGTGCAAATCGTCATCGCAACCTCGGCCGGCAATGCGCTGGAATGGTTCGACATTGCGATTTACGGATTCTTCGCGATCTACATCGGCAAGCATTTCTTCCCCACGACGAATCAAACCGCCTCGTTGCTGCTGACGTTCGGGACGTTCGGCGCGTCGTACCTCGTGCGGCCGGTCGGTGGCGTCGTGCTGGGCGCCTATGCGGACAAGCGCGGGCGTAAAGCGGCATTGATGATGTCTGTCAGCCTCATGATGGCGGGGACAGCGATCATCGCGTTTATTCCGACTTATGCGAGCATCGGGCTTGCGGCACCCATCGGCGTATTCGCGGCGCGCTTGATCCAAGGGTTTTCGGCGGGGGGCGAGTTCGGCGCATCGACGGCCATGTTGATCGAACATGCGCCGCATCGGCGCGGCTTTCTCGCGAGCTGGCAGTTCGCCACGCAGGGGCTGGCGACGCTGATGGCGGCAACCTGCGGCTTTGCGCTGGCAAGGCTGCTGTCTCATGAGGCGCTGGCATCATGGGGATGGCGTGTGCCGTTTTTTATCGGCTTGCTGATTGGCCCGGTGGGGCTGTATTTGCGGCGCTTTCTTGAAGATGCGCCGGAGTTCACGGAAGCCGCGCGGACGGAGACACCGGTGAGTGACGTGTTCCGCTTGCAGAAGCGGATGGTCATCGTGGCGACGGGTGCGCTGGCTGTGTCGACGTCGGTCAACTATCTGTTGCAATACCTGCCGACGTTTGCGATCCGAGAGCTGCAGTTGCCTGCTTCGACGAGTTTCGCGGCAACGATGCTAGGCGGGGTCATTCTGACTTGCGTGACGCCATTGGCGGGGCATCTGTCGGATCGAATCGGCCGGCTCGTGCAGATGGCCACCGTGGGAATACTGCTCGCCGTCACGGTCTATCCGGCGTTTTCTTATACGGTTGGGCATCTGTCGGCCTTCACCTTGTTCGCGCTCGTGGCTTGGCTCGCGTTGTTGAAGTCGGTCTATTTCGGCGCATTGCCCGCGTTGATGTCGGAGATGTTTCCCTCGGCCACGCGCTCGACGGGGATGTCCGTCGCCTACAACATCGGCGTGACGGTGTTCGGCGGATTTACACCGGCGGTTGTGACGTGGCTCATCAGCGCGACGGCGAATCGAAGCGCGCCGAGCTTTTATTTGATGGTCACGGCGATGGTGAGTCTTGCGGCGCTGGCGTCGGTTAGCCGGGTGCGGCCGGGGGCGATGGAGCGGCGGGTGGTGGCGTAGGGTGTTTCACGCTGCACCGAGCGCCAACCGCAGCGCGACGTCGTCGAGCGTCATGCACTTTCAGCCGGCGCATCATTCATAGCATCGTCCATGAACATAGATCGTGCTCACAACGCCCCCAGGCTCTCGTCTTGCCGATCAGAAATGATCAGCCCAACGGTCCCAGAAGCCGGGCTCATCGTGGTGCGCGTTCTTCATGGCAAGCGCCAATGAAACAACGAAGAACCGGACATCGTCGAAACGGCTGGTGCCGTCCGCATGCTCGAGAAATGCCTGAAGCTTTCGGTACTGGCTGTCGGTTTCGTCGAACGGCACATCGATAAAAATCTCCCCGGCATAGGAGCGCATCACAGTCTCGGACGCGACTTGTGCGCACTCGCGCCACCCGATGCCTTCGCTGTCGAGCCATTGCATGATGCGCTGGCGACTGTTCAGATTCCGGTAGTCCGCACGGCGAAGACGTTGTGCCTTGGGAAACTCGAGATAAAGCACATCCCGCTTGAGCTTCCGGGCAATCGCATCAACGTGTTCGATAAGTTTCGGCATGGGATGTCATCCGTAGGTACATGGCGAATCGTCTTGTTGCGGCTGCGTCATTCCACGACGTAGCCCATCTTCGTGGCGCAGGTTGGGCAGAGCGTGCGCACCCGGCCATCCTCGTGTCCACGCAGCGTCGCCGGCTGCCCGCATCGCTCGCAGGCGCGCTGGCTCAAGCGCGTAGCTTCAGCAAGCCAGCTATCCACCGCGGTTGTTATCTCGCCTCGAAGACGGAAGCGCAGACTGCCCAGCTTCTCCCGCACCTCGATTGCGACCAGATGCGACGTGCGCGATTCGGCTTCGAGCTTGCGCGAAAGCTCGTCGATGATGCGATACCAACCATCGTCGCACTCGAACAGGCAGCCACCGGAAAAGCGCGGCTGCAAGGACCGGTAGATGGCCGGATAGCTCCCGACCAAAGCATGCTCGAATTCGCGGTTCATCGCGGCACTCGCTCAGTGAAGCACCGACAGACATTCGTTGTTGATACCGTACGGCACGTGCCCGGTCGCCACGAGCCGGGAAGCCGACTCGCAGTTAGGCACATGGTCATCAAAGAAGATGTCGGGCCGGAATTCCGCAAGAAAGGGCGTCTTGTCCTTGCCGCCAAGGAACATCGCCTCATCGACCGCAACGCCCCATGCCATCAACGTGCGAATCGCCCGCTCGTGTGCCGGTGCGCTACGGGCTGTCACCAATGCCGTTCTTACCGGGACCCGCGACCGGCACCTGCCACGAAGGGCGCACAGGGCAGCGAAGAAGGGCTTTAGCGGCCCCGGCGGCAGCGGCAGGCGCGCATTGCGTACCTCATGGGCGTTGAACTCCTGCAACCGCTGCTGCCGAAAAACGCGCTCGGCTTCGTCGCTGAAAAGGACCGAGTCCCCGTCGAACGCAATACGCAGTTCTGCTTCGTCGGCCGTCATCGACATGCCCGGAGCCGGGTAGACCCGCGCGGCGGCAAATCCCGCCGCCATCGCTTCGCAAACATCCGGCGCGTGCGCGGACAGAAACAGCTGGGCCTCGAGCGGTGCCAGGTAACGATGCGGCTTTGCGCCGCTCGTAAAGATGGCCCGGCTGATGGCGAGCCCGTGGTGCCGGGCCGAGGTGAAGACCCGCAGCCCGGTGACCGGATCGTTGCGGGACAGGATGGCAACCTCGACATCGGTGCTTTCTCCGGTGTTGAACGCAAGGAGCTTTCTCACCAACGGGAAGGCCACGCCCGGGCTCGCCGGGACATCCAGACGCGTGGCCTGAAGCGCGCAATATGCCGATGGGTCGTCCTCGCGAAACAGCCGGTTTTCCGCTTCGAAGTCGAACAGCGCCCGTGCGGAAACAGCGATGGTGATTTTTGTGGTCGAAGTCATAGGTCTCTCCAGTGGCCGGAAACGATGATGCGGGACACGAGGGACAAAAAGTGTCCCCTTCGTTTTGTAGAATCACGACCAATCCGAAAGCGGACTCACACACCCTCGACCGGCGGCCAGACTGATGACTTCCAGCCTTGATGAAGCGATTCTTCGAATCCTGCCGACGGACAGGGAATCGGAAGCGTGGATGCCCACTTCACGGGTTATCCAACTGCTGACCGACCGGGGCCACCAAGTGGACTATCCGCGGCAGGTTCGACGCCGGCTTGCCAGGCTGGAGCAGGAGAAGCTTGTCCTCGCTGCGATGGATGGGCGGCAGCTTGTCTGGCAGCGCAAATCGTGGCTGCACGGTGCCAACCAGATGGCCGGCCTGATGAGTGCTTCCGAGGCCGTAGCGTTCCACGTGCTGCGTCGCTTTGTGGCGGACAAGCTGCCTGCGGCGGTGACGATGGACGTCGAGCCGCTGTTCAAGGCCGCCGATACCCGGCTTTCGCAAGACGGGGAGGACAGCCGGCTGTATCGGGCGTGGGTCAACAAGATTGGTTCGGTGGAGCCCACCTATTTGCTGGGGCGGCCGCCCATTGATCCGGAAGTCTTCCAGACGGTTGTGACCGCGACCTTCTTCGAGCGCGAACTCCTTGTCCGGTATCGGCCGGCCTACAAGGAGACAAGGGACGAAGACATCAAGCCGAAGCGGCTTTGGCCGCTCGCACTGGTCGAATCGGCGGGGCTCATGTACATGGTCGCCCAGAGTCCGGACCATCCGCCGCGACCGGAGAAAGGCAAGCCGAACTGGCTACGGATTATGTATCGACTGGACCGATGCATGTCGGCGGTCGATTCCGGGGCCGCGTTTGCCTATCCAGGGGATTTCAATCTGCAAGCTACGATTGAAAAGGAGCAGGTGTTCGACTTTCTTCCGGAGGCGCCTGTCGTGCTTGAGCTCGCGCTGGAGCCATTCGAGGCCAAGCGACTTGAGGAACGGCGCATGTCGGACGACCAACGGCACGCGCCGATGCCCGACGGGCGGATAAAGGTGACCGGGACGGTGGTCCCGAGCGTCAAGCTGCGATGGTGGCTTCGCTCGCTCGGTGCAGCAGCAGAGATTCTGGCGCCACCCGCACTTCGGGACGAGTTCGCGCGCGAGGCGGCCGAACTGGTTAAGCGTTACGGCACCGCCGTTTGAAAGGTGTATCGACAAACTAGACAGTGTGATCGGGGGAGTACGTGGAAAGCGATATCGCAATCAAGCAGGCGGCCGCGTGGATCCGCGATGCGGAGGGCCTGCTCATCACTGCGGGCGCCGGCATGGGCGTGGATTCCGGGCTGCCCGATTTCCGGGGAACGGAAGGCTTCTGGCGTGCATACCCGGCGCTGCGCCACCATGGATTTTCGTTCGAGGATATCGCCAACCCCGCGGGCTTTGCGAGTCATCCGCGCCTGAGTTGGGGATTCTATGGGCACCGCCTCGCTCTCTATCGCGCGACCGTTCCCCATGCGGGTTTCAGCATTCTGCGCAGGTGGGCATCGACGATGAAGCATGGCGCTTTCGTTTTCACCAGCAACGTCGATGGGCAATTCCAGAAAGCGGGATTTGATGCTGAGCGCATTGTGGAATGCCACGGAACCATCCACCGGCTGCAATGCGTCGAGGCTTGTACCGATGCGACTTGGCCGGCGGACGATTTCACGCCGGTTGTCGACGAGACGACATGTCTGCTTCAGAACGTAATGCCGAGGTGTCCGCATTGCGGTGGTCTCGCCCGGCCGAACATTCTGATGTTCGGGGACTGGCAATGGGTAGAGAGGAACGTGGACAGGCAGGAGAGACGACTTGCTGCATGGCTTCGGTCCGTCGAGCGTCCCCTCGTCATCGAACTGGGTGCAGGCAGGGCCGTGCCGACCGTGCGGCGCTTCAGCGAACAGCATGACTTCCGCTTCATCCGCGTCAATCCGCGCGATTACTCGGTTTCGCCTGCCGTGGGAGTAGGAATAGCGGGTGGTGCGTTGGAGACGTTGCAACGGCTAGTCGACGTCGTCGATGGAAGTCTATGAGAGAGCCTTGTGCCGAGCAGAGCGATGATGCGGCTCGCTCAAGCACATAGGAATGTTGAAATCACGGCGGCACTTCAATGCGCGATGCGGCTCCAAGACGAAGTGGCAACGAACGTGGTGTGTCGCAAGATGTTATCCCGCCGCGCTCGAATCGAAAGTCCAAGCGGCGCTACAGCCGCACGCTGTACCGGACACGGAACATTGTCGAACGCTTTTTTAATCGCATCAAACATTTTCGTCGCGTCTCGACTCGGTACGACAAGCTCGCCGGCAACTATCTCGCTTTGGCGGTGCTTGCCTGCACCTTCGGCCCACTCGTAAGAATGTGAGTGGCAACTATACCTTTGTAGAACGTGGTTGGCGCATGTAGTAAATATCCCACTCCGATTCGTCCGTCTGCTCGAACCCGTGTCGTTGATAGAAACGGTTCGATTCGCTGCCACGCAATGCGCCCAGGCGGATCGGCATGCATTGTAAATCGGCATCTGCAATTATCTGCTGCAGCACTGCTGTTCCGATTCCCCGTGCCTGATGTTCAGGCAAGATGTACAGGTGGTCCAGGTGCCAGTGGTCTGGTTGAGGGCGAACCAATAAAAAGCCCACCCGAGCGTCATCGGTTTCGATGAAGCGGCACAGCGCCGGCTCAAAAGATGCCAGGAAACGTTCCCGCGCACGCTGTGGGTTAAAGCGTCCAAGACGCTCCAGGCTCTCGCGCATCGCCGCGATGCGAATGCTCACCAACAGATCAGCGTCAGATTGCGTAGTAGGTGAGAAAGTCAGATTCATTCGAAAGCAGGTTATGTCGGGCCCGGAGAAGTCGTCCAGCATAGCAGGCCTCCCGATCTCGTCGATTCGCTGGCGAAGACGTGTGCGAGGAGCCTTCGGCGAAATGTAAACAGACCCTGGTCACGCCTCTTGACTTCGGCATGGCGTCCAAAAAGCAGCTCCGCGTGAACCCGCAACGCTGTTCTGCTGGGCGTCGGGTGCGACCGATGCCTCCCGGCAAGCGGGACTGCACTCAAAGGGCCAGCACTGGTAGTCGACAGTCCGCCCTGGATTGACTCCGGCGCCGATAAAGGCTTCGCCATACCGGGCGACGCTGAACTCCTGCCCCTTCTGCAGGGCGACCGGGGCGATGAAACGTCGGCGCATAGCGCCCCCGTACGAGGCGCCTGAGGCTTCACGCGCAGTCCTCCTATCCGTATGGCACGCGCGACCAGCACGACGCCGCCGGTGGCCTGGGTAACTTCCCGATAGGGAAGAATTGTCTTGCCAAGCCCTCCTGCCGGGTCTAATCTTCCCGAACGGGAATATT
>NZ_JBQCDN010000146.1:0-10987 GCF_051961175.1 Trinickia sp.
CCACGATCGGCTCGTGGATGTCGGCCAAATCGATTTCGATGACGGCTGCGTATTCAGCGTCGGCATCCGGCGACAACAGTTGCGGATCGGCCAGCCATTGCTCCATCGCCTTGATGCGGCGCTGCAAGCTGCGCGGGTCTTGATAGCCTTGCGCGATCATCCACTTCAGCAGCGTGACGTTGCTGTTGAGGTATTCGATGATCGGCTCTTTATTCAGGTGCACCGTGCAACCCGCCGCCGAGCGCTCGGCCGACGCATCCGACAATTCGAACGCTTGCTCGACCTTCAACTCGGGCAGCCCTTCGATTTCGAGAATGCGGCCCGAGAAGATGTTCTTCTTGCCTTGCTTGGCCACCGTCAGCATCCCTTGCTTGATGGCATACAGCGGGATCGCGTTGACCAGGTCACGCAACGTCACGCCCGGCTGCATCTTCCCCTTGAAGCGCACGAGCACCGATTCCGGCATATCCAGCGGCATCGTGCCGGTAGCGGCCGCGAAGGCCACCAGGCCCGAACCGGCCGGGAAGCTGATGCCGATCGGGAAGCGGGTGTGCGAATCGCCGCCGGTGCCGACGGTATCGGGCAGCAGCATGCGGTTCAGCCACGAGTGGATCACGCCGTCGCCTGGGCGCAGCGCGATGCCGCCGCGCGTGCTGATGAAGTTCGGCAGCGTTTGGTGCGTCTTCACGTCCACCGGCTTCGGATAAGCGGCGGTGTGGCAGAACGACTGCATGACGAGGTCGGCAGAGAAGCCCAGGCACGCCAGGTCCTTCAGTTCGTCGCGCGTCATCGGGCCGGTGGTGTCCTGCGAGCCGACCGAGGTCATCTTCGGTTCGCAGTACGTGCCGGGACGCACGCCTTGGCCTTCCGGCAGGCCGCAGGCGCGGCCAACCATCTTCTGTGCCAGCGAGAAGCCCTTGCCGCTATCAACCGGCTGCTGCGGCAGGCGGAACAGGGTGGAGGCGGGCAGGCCCAGCGCTTCACGTGCCTTGGCGGTCAAGCCGCGGCCGATGATCAGAGGAATGCGGCCGCCGGCGCGCACTTCGTCGAACAGCACGTCGGATTTGACTTGGAATTCGGCGATCACTTCGCCGTTCTTCAGTGCCTTGCCTTCGTAGGGGCGCAGTTCGACGACGTCGCCCATTTCCATCTTCGACACGTCGAGTTCGATCGGCAGCGCACCGGCATCTTCCATCGTGTTGTAGAAGATCGGGGCGATCTTGCCGCCCAGGCACACGCCGCCGAAACGCTTGTTCGGGATGAAGGGGATGTCTTCGCCCGTGAACCACAGCACCGAGTTGGTGGCCGATTTGCGCGAGGATCCGGTGCCCACGACGTCGCCCACGTAGGCAACCAGGTGACCCTTTTCCTTCAGCGATTCGATGAACTTGACCGGGCCGCGCTTGCCGTCTTCTTCCGGCGTGATGCCGGGGCGCGCGTTCTTCAGCATCGCCAGAGCGTGCAGGGGGATGTCCGGGCGCGTGGTGGCATCCGGGGCCGGGGAGAGGTCGTCGGTGTTGGTTTCGCCCGTCACCTTGAATACGGTGATGGTCAGGCTTTGCGGCACTTCCGGACGGCTCGTGAACCATTCGGCGTCGGCCCAGCTTTGCATGACGGACTTCGCGTTGACGTTGCCCTTCTCGGCCAGTTCCTTGACGTCGTGGAACTGATCGAACATGAGGAGGGTTTTCTTTAGGGCATCGGCAGCGGTTGCGCCCACTTCGGCGTCGGACAGCAGTTCGATCAGCGGCTCGATGTTGTAGCCGCCCAGCATCGTGCCGAGCAGTTCCGTGGCGCGTGCACGCGAAATCAGCGGGCAGGCGGTCTGGCCTTTGGCCACGGCGGCCAGGAAGCCGGCCTTCACGCGGGCGGCTTCGTCCACGCCGGCGGGCACGCGGTGCGTGATCAGATCGAGCAGCGCTTGCTCTTCACCGGCGGGCGGATTCGTCAGCAGCTCCACCAGCTCGGCCGTTTGCTGAGCCGACAGCGGGAGGGGAGGAATACCGAGCGCGGCGCGCGCGGCTACGTGAGCACGAAAATTTTCAAGCATGGGGGACCTGCTGTATCGCGTTTCGAGGGAAGGCCAGGCACGCCGAGGCTGTTCCTGTTCCGGGTACTGCTGCGATCGCGATTTTAAGTGCCAATGCAGTGTAACGTCAAATGTCTTATGTCTTATATCAGAGTTGGACAAGGCACCTGAGCCAGAAAAAGCGCCGACGCTGGACTACCGATGAGGCTGGCCGGCGGGGAAGCGCTCACGCCTCCAGCGCCAACAATGCATACGTGGCAAGCCAATGCTCGCCCATATAGTCGCCGGCCACGTGGCCGAGCGCTGTCTTCAAGTGCGTCTCGGCCGCTTCCTCGAGCAACGTCTTGCGCGGGTCGCCGTCGGATAGCGCGCCGGCTAGCGCGCGCTGGCACCAGGCGCGGCTCAAGTTCAAGCCATCGAGGTGGGCGATCTTGCCGTCGGTGCGATCCGTGACGGTCACCGGCGCGAACAGCGCGGCCGGTTCACGCTGTGCCAAGCGCGGCAAGAAGCGGCCGAACCATAGGCTGAACGCGTCGTGCGGCAGTACACGACGCATCAATTCCGCTTCCATCAGCGCAGGCGAAAGGAAATCGTCGCCGCCGGGCTCCCATCCCTGGCAATCCGCATCGCTCTTATACCAGCGCCACGCGGTCTCCTCGATCAACGTGACAAGCGCCGTCCGCCCCGTTTCGTGAGCGAACTCGTGCGCCAACGCCAGTGCGAACGCTGTGTTGAAATGCGTCCCCACGCGCACCGGATAGCTCGCCTTCGGCAGGAATTCCATGAATCGATCGACGATGGCGGCCGTGAGCGGCGCAAGCGTCGCGGCCCACCGCGCAGCGTCCGGCGAGCGCATGGCATCGAGCTCGCCGGCGAGTGCGAGCAGCCATGCCCATCCATACGGGCGTTCGAATTCGCGATTGTGAGGAAGACTCAAATACGCGAGTTCGCCGGCGACGTTGGCCTGGGTGAAATGCGCGTCGACGACGGTGCGAATCGCCGGTGCCTGCGGCAGCTCGGGATAGCAATCGACGAGTCTCAGCGCCAGCCAATATCCATGCACACACGAATGCCAGTCGTAGCTGCCGTAGAAGATCGGATGCAGCTCGCGGGGCGAGCGCACGTCTTGCGGGCCGGCGAGCGAATGCGTGAGTTTGTTCGGATATTCGCGCGTCAGGTGCGCGAGCGCCAAGGTGGCGAACTTCGACGCAATCGCAGGCGTAAGACGGGTAGTCATCGAGGAGAAGATCGGTTGAGCAGCCCCTAACGATAGTCGCCGGATCGGCGTTCGGCAAGCGCGCCGGGACGTGAAGCCCGCACCCGATGGGGCCATCGAAAATGGACTGTCGATCTATCTGTCAATCGCCCGTCTGCAAGCGCCGGGGCTTGCGTCGATCGCCTGCGCCGGTGACTGGCGAGCCGGCTTCGTCCATTGATGTAGCGGACTCGTACCGCTGCATCGCTTCGCTTAAATCGTCCTTCAGCTGCACGAGCGCGGCGACAGCCGGGGCGGGCGGCTGCAGCGCCGTCCAAAGAATATCGACGAGCCGATCGGCGGTCACGTCGATGTCGGGACTCCTGTGCGCAAGCGTCGCGTCCCACAGCACGTGCTCCATCGGCCCGAACACCATCGAGCGCATGAGCCGCAGCGGGAGATCGGTGCGGATCTGCCCGGCCTGTTGCGCCTGTGCCAGCACCCGCATCAGCGGCGCGGTGTAGCGGCGTTGCAGGGCGGTCAGTTCGGCGCTCAGTTCATGATGTTTCGCCCGTCCTTCCGACAACACGAGCGAGCACATGCCGGTGCCGTGCACGAGCATCAACCGCAAATGCGTGCGAACGATGAAGGCGAATTGTTGGCGTGCGCTGCCGTCGCGGGGCAGGCCCGTTTCGATCGCCGAGATGATTTCGTCGTACCAATCGGCGATGACGCGGGCGCACAGTTCCCGTTTGCCGCGGAAGTAGCTGAAGACGGTGGCTTCCGACACGCCGAGCCGCTGCGCAATTTCCGCCGTCGTTGCGCGTTCGTATCCTTTTTCGGAAAACACGGCGCGCCCCGCCTGAAGGATGTCCTTCACGCGTTGCGCCGACTTGCGGCCGGCCGGCTGACGCCGCGCGCCGCCCGCTTCGGCCTTCGCTTCTTCCCCGCTCTGAGTCGTATTCAACTTTGTCACGCCCGCTTGGTTGCTGCCGCGGATGTTAGCACTGCACGCCCACGCCGGGGTGTGGCGGTCGAAAAATGAGCGTTCCTCAATAAAACTATTGACGCTTACGTAAATGTGGCGTGAAATGCGCGGTGTTCGAGCGCGGATATCGCTCGCAAGGGCTGATCCGGCCCGAATCCGAATACCCGAATTCGAGGAGACATTCATGAGCAATGTGCCTGGTTTGCAGTTCGCGCTCGGCGAAGACATCGACATGCTGCGCGACGCGATCGCCCATTTCGCCGCGAAGGAAATCGCGCCGCGGGCGGGCGAGATCGACCGCGACGATCAATTCCCGATGGACCTCTGGCGCAAGTTCGGCGAACTGGGCGTGCTCGGTATGACGGTGTCCGAGGAATACGGCGGCGCGAACCTGGGCTACACGGCGCACATGGTGGCGATGGAGGAGATCTCGCGCGCCTCGGCGTCGGTCGGCTTGTCGTACGGCGCGCACTCGAACCTGTGTGTGAATCAAATCCACCGCAACGGCACGCCCGAGCAAAAGCGCAAGTACCTGCCCAAGCTCGTCTCGGGCGAACACGTCGGCGCGTTGGCGATGAGCGAGCCGAACGCCGGTTCGGACGTCGTGAGCATGAAGCTGCGCGCCGATAAGCGCGGCAGCCATTACGTGCTCAACGGCACGAAGATGTGGATCACGAACGGCCCGGATTGCGACACGCTCGTCGTCTACGCGAAGACGGATGTCGAAGCGGGTTCGCGCGGTATCACGGCCTTCATCGTCGAAAAGGGCATGAAAGGCTTCTCGGTCGCGCAAAAGCTCGACAAGCTCGGCATGCGCGGCTCCCATACCGGCGAACTCGTATTTCAAGACGTCGAAGTGCCCGAAGAGAACATCCTCGGGCAGCTGAACGGCGGCGTGAAGGTGCTCATGAGCGGGCTCGATTACGAGCGTGCGGTGTTGGCCGGCGGGCCGACGGGCATCATGCTCGCCTGCATGGATGCCGTCGTGCCGTATATCCACGATCGCAAGCAATTCGGCCAGGCCATCGGCGAATTCCAGCTGATTCAAGGCAAGGTTGCCGATATGTATACGACGCTGCAAGCGTGCCGGGCCTATCTGTATGCCGTGGGCCGGCAACTCGATACGCTCGGCAAGGAGCACGTGCGTCAGGTACGCAAGGACTGCGCCGGCGTCATCCTCTATACCGCGGAGAAAGCCACGTGGATGGCCGGCGAAGCGATCCAGATCCTGGGCGGCAACGGCTATATCAACGAGTATCCGGTAGGCCGTCTGTGGCGCGACGCGAAGCTCTATGAGATCGGCGCAGGCACGAGCGAAGTGCGCCGCATGCTGATCGGCCGCGAGCTGTTCGCCGAAACGCTTTGACGGCAAGGGCGGTGTCCGGCACCGCCACCCCTAAGAACGAACGCCGCGAGACGGAGCATCGAGCCTTATGCCGATCATCGAAAGCAAGTTGAACCCGCGCTCGGACGAGTTCCGGGCGAATGCCGCCGCGCTTGAAGCGCTCGTTGCCGATCTGCGCGCGAAGGTGGCCCATCTGGCGCTGGGCGGTGGACAGGCCGCACGCGATAAACACGTTTCACGCGGCAAACTGTTGCCGCGCGATCGGATCGCGCAGCTGCTCGATCCGGGCACGCCGTTCCTAGAGTTCTCGCAGCTTGCCGCGTTCGGCATGTATCACGATGCGGCGCCCGGTGCCGGCGTCATCACGGGTATCGGCCGGATCGCCGGGCAAGAGTGCGTGATCGTCTGCAACGACGCGACGGTCAAGGGCGGCACGTATTACCCGATGACGGTCAAGAAGCACGTGCGGGCGCAGGAGATCGCGGCGGAGAATCGGCTGCCTTGCGTTTATCTCGTCGATTCGGGCGGTGCCAATCTGCCGAACCAGGACGATGTGTTCCCCGATCGCGATCACTTCGGCCGCATCTTCTACAACCAGGCGAACCTGTCGGCCGCGGGCATTGCTCAGATCGCCGTCGTCATGGGCTCCTGCACGGCTGGCGGCGCCTATGTGCCGGCCATGAGCGACGAATCGATTATCGTCAAGAATCAAGGCACGATCTTCCTGGGCGGCCCGCCGCTCGTGAAGGCGGCAACGGGCGAGGAAGTCAGCGCGGAGGATCTTGGCGGCGGCGATGTCCACACGCGTCTCTCCGGCGTGGCCGATCATCTCGCGCAAAACGATCCGCATGCCCTGGCATTGGCACGCGGCATCGTCGGCAAGCTGAACCGCACGAAGCAGGTGCCCGTGGCCATGCGCGAAGTCAAGCCGCCGCGCTACGATGCCCAAAGCGTGTACGGTGTGATTCCCGCCGATACGCGCAAGCCGTTCGATGTGCGCGAAGTCATTGCGCGGATCGTCGACGATTCCGAATTCGACGAATTCAAGGCGCGCTACGGCACCACGCTCGTGACAGGATTTGCGCACATCTGGGGCCACCCGGTCGGCATCATCGCGAACAACGGTATCTTGTTCTCCGAATCGGCGGTGAAGGGCGCGCATTTCATCGAGCTGTGCTGCCAACGCAAGATTCCGCTCGTGTTCCTGCAGAACATCACGGGCTTCATGGTGGGCCGGAAGTACGAGAACGAAGGCATCGCGCGCAACGGCGCGAAGATGGTGACGGCGGTGGCGACGGCGAAAGTGCCGAAGTTCACCGTCATCATCGGCGGCTCGTTCGGCGCCGGCAACTATGGCATGTGCGGCCGCGCCTATTCACCGCGCTTCCTGTGGATGTGGCCGAACGCACGCATCTCGGTGATGGGCGGCGAGCAGGCCGCATCGGTCATGGCCACCGTCAAGCGCGACGGTATCGAAGCGAAGGGCGGGACCTGGAGCGCCGACGAGGAAGAGGCGTTCAAGAAGCCGATTCGGGATCAATACGAACATCAAGGCCACCCGTACTACGCGAGCGCGCGGTTGTGGGACGACGGCGTGATCGATCCCGCGCAAACGCGCGACGTCCTGGGCCTTGGGCTCTCGGCCGCGATGAACGCGCCGATCGAAGACACGCGTTTCGGCGTGTTCCGCATGTAAGGCACTGTCCTTTCCAGGGAGCCGATCAATGTCAACGCAATACAGCATGCTGCAACTCGGGTTCGCCGGTCACGTCGCGACGGTCACGCTCGATCGGCCCGAAGTGCGCAACGCCTTCAACGAGACGACGATCGCCGAGCTGACGGACGTATTCCGCCAGCTCGAGGCACGCGAAGATGTCCGCGCGATCGTACTGGCCGCCAACGGTCCGGCGTTTTGCGCCGGGGCCGATTTGAACTGGATGAAGAAGATGGCGGCGTTCTCCGATGAGGAGAACCGCATCGACGCCGGGCGTCTCGCCGCCATGCTGTCGGCCATCTATCGCGCGTCGAAGCCCGTCATTGCGCGCGTATCGGGCGATGCCTATGCGGGCGGCGTGGGCCTCGTTGCCGCCAGCGATATCGTTGTCGCCGTCGAGGGTGCGCGCTTTTGTCTGTCGGAAGCGCGCCTCGGCCTCATTGCCGCCACGATCGCGCCGTACGTCGTGCGCGCGCTTGGCGAACGGGCATCGCGCCGCTACTTCACGACGGCCGAGCCGTTCGATTGCGCAACGGCACAACGGCTCGGGCTCGTGCATGAAAGGGTGGCGCCCGATGCGCTCGACGA
Organism: Trinickia sp.; assembly: GCF_051961175.1. Classification (GTDB taxonomy): domain Bacteria; phylum Pseudomonadota; class Gammaproteobacteria; order Burkholderiales; family Burkholderiaceae; genus Trinickia. The sequence goes on from NZ_JBQCDN010000146.1 coordinate 7,860, forward strand.
CACCGTGCAAAAGATCGCAGCCGCCCTATGCGCCAACGGGCCGCATGCGGTACGCGAATCGAAACGTCTCGTGCAGGACGTCGCCGGTGAAGCGCTCGACGAAGCTTTGATCGACGATACGGCGCGCCGCATCGCGCGTATCCGCGCGAGCGAAGAAGGGCGCGAAGGCGTGGCCTCGTTCCTCGAAAAACGCGCGCCCAACTGGCGCGGCTGACCGCCACCCGATTGCCACCCGATTGCAACCCGATCGCCACTGACTGCCGCTTGATTGCGAGACTTTCCACCATGTTCAACAAGATACTGATTGCGAACCGCGGCGAAATCGCTTGCCGCGTGGCGGCAACGTGCAAGCGGCTCGGGATCGCGAGTGTTGCGGTGTACTCCGATGCCGACGCCAACGCCAAGCACGTTGCAGCCTGCGACGAAGCGGTGCATATTGGCGGCGCCGCCGCGAGCGAAAGCTATCTGCGCATCGAGCGCATCATCGATGCCGCCGTGCGCACCGGCGCGCAGGCCGTTCATCCGGGCTACGGGTTTCTGTCGGAGAACGAGGATTTTGCGCAAGCGTGCGAGGCGGCGGGGCTCGTCTTCATCGGCCCGCCGGTGTCCGCCATTGCCGAGATGGGCTCGAAGGCCGCGGCCAAAGCGTTGATGCATGCGGCCGCCGTGCCGCTCGTACCCGGCTACCATGGCGATGAGCAAGACGCGGCACTGCTTCGGCGCGAAGCCGACGCGATCGGCTACCCGGTGTTGCTCAAGGCGAGCGCGGGCGGCGGCGGCAAGGGCATGCGGGTAGTGGAAAGGAGCGAAGACTTCGCGCAAGCGTTGGCTTCGTGTCAGCGTGAGGCCGCCAGCAGCTTCGGCAACGATCGCGTCCTGATCGAAAAATATCTGACGCGCCCGCGCCACGTTGAGGTGCAGGTGTTCGCCGATCAGCACGGCGGCGCCGTCTATTTGTTCGATCGCGATTGCTCGGTGCAGCGTCGCCATCAGAAGGTGCTCGAAGAAGCGCCGGCGCCGGGATTGTCCGATGACGTGCGTCGTGCGATGGGCGAAGCGGCTGTGGCGGCTGCACGCGCGGTTTCTTACGTCGGGGCTGGAACGGTCGAGTTCATCATGACCGACAACGCGTTCTATTTCATGGAGATGAACACGCGGCTGCAAGTCGAGCATCCGGTCACGGAAATGATCACGGGGCAGGATCTCGTCGAATGGCAGTTGCGCGTGGCATCCGGCGAGCCGCTGCCGTTGCGCCAGGACGAGCTGCGCATCGATGGCCATGCGATCGAAGCGCGTGTCTATGCTGAGAATCCGGCGCGTGGTTTTTTACCGTCGACGGGCACGCTCAAGTATCTGCGCATGCCGCAAGGCGTCGAATTTTCGATCGGCTCGCCCTCGCGCGCGCCGGTGCGGATCGACAGCGGCGTACGCGAAGGCGACACGATCACGCCGTTTTACGATCCGATGATCGCGAAGCTGATCGTTCACGGTGCGAATCGCGAGGAAGCGCTTGCACGTATGAGCCGTGCGTTGCAGGCGTGCGAGGCGGTGGGTCCGCAAACGAACGTGGCATTTCTCAAGCGCATCGTCGAAAGCAAGCCGTTCGCCACGGCCGACTTGGATACGGGGCTGATCGAACGCCATCACGCGGCGTTGTTCGCGCCTGTCGAACAGCCGTTCAAGGAAGCGTTGGCCCTCGCGTGCGGCGCGTTGTTGACGCGAGAGGGCGGTGTCGCGCACGGTGCGTCGCCGTGGGATGCGCTATCGCATTGGCGTTTGAACGGCAGCTATCGGCAAACGATAGAATGGCGCGATACGGAAAACGAGCGGGCGTTTAAAGTCGTTTATGCGCGCGAGGGCGATGCGCGGACGCTCGAACACGACGGCACGGCCGAAGCATTCGACTGGTGGCGTGGGAGCGAACCGCATACCTTCGGGGCGCGTGTGGGCGACGCCCGCGTGACGGGGCGCGTGTTCATCGATGGCGATATGTTCCACGTGTTTTACCAAGGTTCGACGCTCACGTTCGAATGGCAGAATCTGCTGGCCCACGCGGCCGACGCCGAACATGGGGAAGGGCGCCTGACTGCGCCGATGCCCGGCAAGGTTATTGCAGTCCTCGTTGAACCGGGCGCCGTTGTCGAGAAAGGCGCACCGCTGATCGTCATGGAAGCGATGAAGATGGAGCATACGATCGGCGCACCCTCTGCGGGCAAGGTGGCGGAAGTCCTCTTTGGCGTCGGCGATCAAGTGACCGATGGGGCGCAACTGCTCGTCATGGAGGCGCAGTAACGCATCTGCGCCGCTCTCCACATCGCATTGCCGCGCTGCCTCGCCTATGCTTGAGGCTTGTGCATCATCGTCGATGAGGAGGGCGTCATGCCTCGATGCGATGGCTTCGTGGGTGCGGTCGGCGGCACGCCGCTCATTCGCCTCGCTCGGCTGAGCGAGGAAACGGGGTGCGAGATCTTCGGCAAAGCCGAGTTCATGAATCCCGGCGGCTCGGTCAAGGATCGTGCGGCGCTCTCTATCATTCTCGACGCCGAGCGTCGTGGCGCCCTCAAGCCGGGTGGCACGGTCGTGGAGGGGACGGCCGGTAACACCGGCATCGGCCTCGCGCATATCTGTGCTGCGCGCGGCTATCGCTGCGTGATCGTGATTCCGGAAACGCAATCGCAGGAAAAAATGGACCTGTTGCGCGTGCTCGGCGCCGATGTCAGGCCCGTACCGGCTAAGCATTACAAAGATCCTGACAATTATGAGAAAGTTGCGGGCAGGCTGGCTGAGCAAACCGAAAACGCCATTTGGTCGAATCAATTCGACAACGTTGCCAATCGTCAGGCGCATTACGAAGCCACCGGCCCGGAAATATGGCGCGATACGGACGGCAAGGTCGACGCGTTCGTTTGCTCGACCGGGACGGGCGGGACGCTCGCGGGTGTGTCGCGCTATCTGAAGGAGCGTAACGAAGCGATCAGGATCGTATTGGCCGATCCGCACGGCAGCGGTCTATATAGCTTCGTCAAGACGGGCGAAATCAAGGTGGAGGGCAATTCGATCACCGAGGGCATCGGTTCGAGTCGTGTCACGGCCACCCTCGAAGGCACGGCGATCGACGATGCCGTGCG
>NZ_JBQCDN010000147.1:0-24237 GCF_051961175.1 Trinickia sp.
GCGGCGACGGCAAGCGCCGATCGGCAGCGTTGAACGGTCCGTGCATGCGAAAAGGTACACTGGCTTTTTGCCGGTTTTGCTTTTTGCCGATTTTGTATCGATAATTCAAGCCGACACCGCTTGACGACATCTTGCGCTGCCTTCAGGGCACGCGCTTGCGGGCGGCTGCAACCTATCGGCCGCGAGTCGAGTATGATTCGGCTCGGGTCAACGGGGGCATTTAGCGACCTCCGCATCAACCATAACCGGAATCATCGATGGAACAGCTTGAAGGCGAAGCTCGCGAACGGTTGATTCGCTGGCTGCGACGCCGCATGGAAGAGTACGGCATTACCGTGGAAGCCGTCGCCGAATCGATAACCGCCGATAAGGCGGCGGAGCGGCCGATTCTTTATCGCGACGCAATGGGCAACACGTGGGACGGATTCGGGGATCCTCCCGATTGGCTGCGCCGAGCTGTAGCGGCGGGCCAGCATATGGATTTCTACCGCTGCGAAAGCTGACGCCCGGCGCGAGCGCCGAGCGTCATTGCTCTTGCGAGGTGGGTGCGGCTGCCTGATCAACTGCGTGATCAGCCGGCCAATGATTTTCATACACACACTCGCCGATCGGCATCCGCTTGGCCCATTGCTCGAGTTCGAGCATCGGCTTCGGATAAAACCCTTCGACATGTCCGAGGCATAGGATCGCCACGGGCTTCGCACCTGGCGGCATTCGCATCAGCGTACGCACTTCGTCGACATCGAATAGCGACACCCATCCCATACCGAGCCCTTCGGCGCGCGCCGCCAGCCACATGTTCTGAATGGCGCATGCAACGGAAGCGAGATCCATCTCCGGCATCGTGCGTCGTCCGAACACGTGTCGCTCCCGGCCGTCCATCAACGCCATGACGAGCAGCTCGCCGCATTCGAGCATGCCTTCCACTTTCAGGCGCATGAATTCGTCATGGCGCGCTTGCAGCGCATCGGCCGTGCGCACGCGTTCGCGTTCGACAGCGGCGTGCAGCGCCGCGCGCAGCGCCGGATCCGTGATGCGAGCGATACGCCACGGTTGCATGAAGCCCACGCTCGGCGCGTGATGGGCCGCATCGATCAAGCGAGCCAGCACATCGGAATCAACCGGACCGCGCACGAAGTGCCGCATGTCGCGGCGTTCGTAAATCGCGCGATAGACGGCCGCACGTTGGTCATCGTCAAATTGCATCGCCATGGAATGAAGGCGTCATGAAAGCCGCGGGGGTAGCAATACGCGAAGTGTAAAGCGCCTGACCCTTGGGCGCACGGATAGCGACGCGATTCGCATGAAAGGGCGGCCAAAGGTCGCGCAGTGAAACGATTCGCTGCATGGAAAGGGCGCGTGTTGTGCTGGCGCCCTACCGGTCCGCCCGTTTCGCAACTGCCGGCGTCCCAGGCGGCGGTTTCGGGAATGCCCGTTGCGACGTCTTATGAGGAATATCGCAACCGACAACCGAACGGAGGCACAGCCATGTCGCACGCGAAGCCCAGCAACTCGGCGCCGAGTAACCCGCGCCAACAGCAGCAGAGTAAGCCCGTGGGGCAACAGCAGCAAAACCAGCAGAAGCTGCCGCGCCAGCAAGGCGGGCAACGGCAGCCATAATCGGGAGGAGGTGAGCGCGGGAGGTGCACTTTCCTCATCAGGTGTGCGTCCCGGCGTCCGATGTGACGAAGGTTGATCAGGAGTACGAAGCGCGGGCGGATAAAGCGTCGCATCCGGCGTGCGGAGCACACGTGGCGTGCGACGCTATCATCGCCAGGCGTCGATCCTGGCGGGCCGCTACTTGTGCAGGCTCTCGCGCAGCGATGCCACATCGTTTCCGCTAATGGGCTGCGCAACGTTGCCCCACGCTCCTCGAATGTAAGTTAGCGCGTCCGCCAGCTGCGCATTCGATAGGGTTCCTGCAAAGGCGGGCATCCGCTGCCGTGGCGGCCCGCTCAACGTGGCGGGGCTGTTGCCGCCTTCCACGATGAGACGAATCAGGGACGTCGTGTCTTTTGCCAAAACGGAAGGGTTCCCCGCAAGTGCGGGGATTGCCTTCGGCACGCCCTGGCCATCGTCGCCGTGGCATTTCGTGCAAAACGATTGGTAGACGACATATCCAAGCGATTGAGCGTCCGCTACGCGATTACCGTTCGTGCTTGCCCGCGCGGGCTGGGCAACAGGGGCGAAGGTGCCCGATGGCTGACGCGGTGCGAGGCTCTTCAGGTAATGGGCAATCGCGAGTAAGTCCGTGTCGGTGTAGTACTGCGTGCTGTCCTCGATTTGCTCGACCATGCTGCCGTACGCAACGGTGCCGCGCGCGTGACCGGTTTTGAGGAAATGCGCGATATCGGTTTCGGTCAGGCGGCCGAGACCGGAACCCGAATCGCCGGTCAGATTCGGCGCGAACCAATGGTCGTTCACTCCGCCGGTGAGAAAACGCGGTGCCGATTCGTCATACCCGCGCTCTTGGTATCCCCATCCGCGAGGCGTATGACAGGCACCGCAGTGCCCGAGCGACTGGACAAGATAGGCGCCGCGCGTCCATTGCGGATCGTCGGGGGCATATGACTTGAATCCATCGTGCGGCATGAACACGAACTGCCAACCATAGAGCGTCCAGCGTTGATTGAATGGGAAGGCAACGTCGGCCGGCTCATTCGGCTTCGCAACGGGTGGAATGCGGTGCATCAGAAAAGCGTAGAGCGCGCGTAGGTCGTCGTCCGACATCTTCGAAAACTCGGGGTAGGGCATCGCGGGATACAGCGCCTTGCCGCCCGGCGCGACGCCGTGCCGTACGGCGCGATCGAAGTCCTGGTAGCTGTAGCGGCCGATGCCGAAGCGCGGATCGGGCGTGATGTTGCTCGTTTTGATCGTTCCGAACGGCGAGCCCATTCCGAGCCCACCCGCGAACGGCGCTCCGCCTTCCGGCGCGGTGTGGCACCCTGCGCAGTCGGCGGCTTTGGCCACGTACTCGCCGCGAGCCAGCAACGCCGCGTCGGCGGGGGCTGCCTCCTGTGCGACCGGCTGCGCGGTGTGTCGTGTATTGCCCATGGCAATCGCAAGGATGGCGGGCAAAGTCAGCATGAACAAATCGGTTGCCATGCGCGGCGGCTTTTTCATGGCGTTCGTTTCCCCGGGGCAAGACGATCGGCGCCGAGTGCATGCCAGCGATACGGCCGCCTCGACGTTGCTTGTTGACTGAGCCAGCGCGATGCGACCGCCAGCGCGCCCATGAGGTAGGCCACCGCACCAGGGATCCACATGATGAGGCCGCCCAGTTGCTGGTCGCGAAGCGGATCCACCCCCAGTGCGCTCGTTGGCTCGATATAGGACGGGTACCAGATGCCCGGTGCGAGTGCGATCAGCGCGCCCAGCGCTCCGGTGTGGACCATCGTCGTGAACAGCGAGAACATCGCCGGACCGCTGCCGCGCCGCGTCGCGCCTTCGCCGACGATCCCGCGCCAAAGCAGCAGCGCCGTCACTAAAAAGCTGGCGTGCTGCATCGTATGGATGAGCGGATGGGCGACGGCGGCCTCGAACAGGCGGGGGACATGCCACGCCCATAGCGCGATCGCGTGAAGCGTCCAGGCCCAGAGCGGCGAGACGAGCCGCCGCCAGCACGCTGTCCAGGCTCGGGCGCGCACGAGCCGTCCCAGGGCGACGCGCGTCGTACGGGGAAACGCCCACATCATGATGCCCAACGGACGCCCCAGCACGATCAGCGGCGCGCAAATCAGCATCATCGCTTCATGCTCGACCATATGCGCCGAGAACAGCGCACCGCTCAAGGCCGCAAGCGGCGAGACCAGCACGAGCGCGAGCGCGGCCCATCCGGCGACAAACGCTGCGGCGTGCTTACGCCGAGTGACGCATCCAGTGGAACTTCGTCGATGCAGGCGGACGAAGCCGATGCCGTACAGCCCCATGACGACGGCAAGCAGCGTCACGACCCACATTGGAAACGCCCAGCCGAAGGCCGGGATGCCCTTGGCGCCCGCGATCCACTCATGGGCTTGCGCGTACGCCGGTGCACACAGCAAGGCCGCACAGGCCGCCCGCGAGGGTGTTTCCGTCCGCCGATGGGGCACGGCTAGCGGCAGGGCGACAGTAGCCATTGCGGAAACCACATCGTCAGCTGGATCAACGTGCAAAGCGCACCCACCCCCATGGCTGCAAAAACGAGACAGGCTGGACGCGCGGCGCGAGCGTCGTAGCTCGCGCGAAACGGTGCCGCCGTTGCCCGCCATTGATAGAAGGCGGCTATCGTTGCGATCGCCGAAAATACGAAACCGACCGCGCTCACGGCGCAGAGCGGGGCGAACGTTCCCCAGCGGCAGGCGAATTGCACCAACGCATAATCGGCGCTTTGCGCCGCGAGCACGACCGTCGGCGCCCCGAGCAAACCGAGCCAGGTTTTCATTGCAGCGATGCCTCCTCGCCCGGTGGATTCAAGGATGAACCCGTGGCGCAAGATAGATGACCGCATAGATCGGCAGCCAGCTCAATACGACGAAATACCAATAGAGTGCGTTTTCGCTCACATCGACGAAACGCTTGCCTTGGAACGGGCCGATGTAAAGCAAGCCAGCCAGTACCGCCGTATCGATTGTGTCTGTCACCAGGTGGGTGGTATGCAGCCCCAGCAGGAACCACACGATGGACCCGTAAGCATTCGCATACCACGTCACGTTCAACGCCGCGAATTCGAACCCGCGGACGACAAGGAACGCAATCGCGAAGAGCAGACAGACGACGAGCCAGACGCGCGAGGAGCGGCGGTTCTGCCGCTCTGCAGCGCGTTTGACGAACTGGTTCGGCACCATGCTCGCCAGGAGGACCGCCGTGTTCAACGTGCCCCAGCGCCAGTCGGGGGCGGGGGCATTCAGTGGCCACGCGGCGTTGATGTCGCGCAGGTAGAAATACATGACGATCGCGATGGCGAATGCGGTGCCCTCGATCAGCATCAGGCCGGCCGTCGCCCACCACATCAGGCTGCGGAAGCTGAACGCGAACGAGGGCAAGCCTCGGACGTCGAGCGTATCGGCGGCTGCGGTTGTCGTGACGCCGGTTGGCGGCGATCGTGCCGCGGCCGGCCCGTTCGTATTGCCCGGGCCGTTGGTATCCGCCGGCGCGCCGGCTTTCATGGAGCACGCTCCAGGGCGAGCGCCTGCGCGTTTTCGCGATGCGTCGGCCAGAACCAGGCTGTGAGCGTCACGACGACCGGTATCGAGCCCCAGACGATGGCCCACGGCGTGAAGACGGAGCCGATGAACAGGAGGGTGGTGGCGATCGCGCTGACGAACGGCCAGATCGACGGTGCCGGGAACAGCGAGCGCAGATCGGGTTCCGCGTCGAGGACCGTCGTGACGAGCACTTCGCGCGCATCGGCTGCAAGCCCCGAGACAAAGGCAGGCTTGCCAGCGGGTTCCCAGAGCGGGTCGCGTCCGTAGACGACGGGCAACGCATCGAAGTTGTGCGGGGGCGGTGGGCTCGATGTACTCCATTCGAGCGTGCCCCCGCCCCAGGGATTGTCGTTGGCGGGCTCGCCGCGCCAGTGCGCGCGCACGACATTGACGAGGAACAACACGATGCTCAGCGCGATCATGGCGGAGCCGAGGCTCGACAGCATATTCATACCCGACCAGCCCATGCCGCTCGGATAGGTCCAGAGACGGCGCGGCATGCCATGCAGGCCAAGCAGATGCATCGGAAAAAACGTGACGTTAAAGCCGATGAAGAAGAGCCAGAACTGCCAGCGGCCCAGCCGTTCGTCAAGCATTCGCCCCGTGATCTTCGGGAACCAGTAGTAGAACGCGCCGAACAACGGAAAGACGGCGCCGCCGAGCAGCACGTAATGCAGATGGGCAACGACGAAATACGTATCGTGCAGTTGCAGATCGAGCGGGACGGCACCGAGCATGATGCCCGTCATGCCGCCCAGCACGAGAATGAAAAAGAACGCGAGCACGAACAATAACGGCGTCTTCAGAACGAGCCGGCCCGTGACGAGCGTGGCGATCCAACAATAGATCTGTATTCCGGACGGCACGGCGATCATGACGCTTGCCGCCGTGAAAAAGCTCTTGCCGAGCGCGGGGATGCTCGTGGCGAACATGTGATGGACCCAGAGGCCGAACGCGAGGAATGCCGTCGCGATCAGGGCGAGGACGATGGCCGTATACCCGAATACAGGGCGGCGTGTGAAAGCCGGCAGGATCGACGAGATGAACCCGAGGGCGGGGATGAAGATCAGGTACACCTCGGGGTGACCGAAGAACCAGAACAGGTGCTGCCAGAGGAGCACGTCGCCGCCAAGCGACGGATCGAAGAAATGGGTGCCGACGAGCCGGTCCAGAATCAGCGATGTGCTGACCAGCATGATCGAAGGCATCGCGAAAATGACCATGAATTGCGTGACGAGCGTGGCCCACGCAAAGAGCGGCATGCGATTGAGCGACATGCCCGGTGCCCGCATTTTCAGAATCGTTGTGATGAGGATCACCGCTTCGAGCAGCCCGGACAATTCGGTGAACGTGATCATCTGCGCCCAAATGTCGGGGCCTTTGCCGAGTCCGTAGTTCGGCCCGGCGAGCGGCACGTAGCTGAACCATCCTGCCTGCGGTGCGGTGCCGAGCAGCGCGAAGACATAAAGCGTCACCCCGCCGAACAGAAACATCCAGTACGCATAGGCGTTCATCCGCGGAAACGCGATGCTGCGCGCGCCGATCATGAGCGGAATCAGATAGCCGGCGACGGCCTGCATGACGGGCACCGCGAACAGGAACATCATCGTCGTGCCATGCAGCGTGAACAGCGCATCGTAGGTATCGGGCCCGACTACGCGGTTGCCGGGGCGCGAAAGCTGGAGACGCATGACGAGCGCCAGCACGCCGGCGAGCAGGAAGAAGGCGAATGTCGTCGCAATGAACCGCCGTGCGATCGTTTTGTGGTTGATGGCCGCCAGCCAGCCCAGCCAGCCGGGTGGATCGGCCCACGTCTGCGCGAGCAGATGGCGTACGCTTTCCGGCGCGTCGGGACCGTCGGCGAGCCGCGTGTCGAGGGGCGGGTGAGGAGCGATGTCGGAGCGGGTCATTTGAGCGTGGTCAGCCAGGCAACGAGCGCTTGAAGATCGGGCGTGGTCAGGGGGACTGCCGGCATCGTCGTGCCGGGCTTGACGGCACCTGGATCGCGGATCCATCGCGTCAGGTCGGCAGCGTCATTGGGCAGTACGCCAGCCGCGATCGTTTGTCGGCTCATCAGGTGCGTGAGGTCGGGTGCGAGCAGCCCGGTCGCGCTCGTTCCGCGAACCATGTGGCAGTTCGCGCACGTCGAACGTTCGAACACCTGCATTCCCCTTACGGCCAGGTCGTCCGACGGCTGCGGCGCGTTCGCGGCCTGCGCGGCTGCCCATGCCGCATAGCGATCGGGCGGATCGGCCACGACCCTCAATGCCATGAGCGCGTGTTCGGCCCCGCAATACTCGGCGCAGGGACCGTCATAGACCCCAGGGCGGTCGGCTCGGAATTCGATCGTCGATGTGATGCCGGGCAGCAAGTCCTTCTTCCCGTGCAGGCTGGGGACCCAGAAGCTGTGGATGACGTCGCCGGCTTTCAGGGAGATGACGATGGGCCGTCCCACCGGCACATGCAGTTCGTTGGCGGTGATAAAGAAGCCGTGCGACGGCCCGGCGGCGTAGCGCGCCTGCCACCACCATTGCCATCCGGTCAGATCGATCCGCACCGCATTGGCGTCGGGCAGCTTCGATAACGCGCGATCGGTGACCACATCGGCGACGATGAGTGCGACCAGCAGCACCACCGACAGCATGCTCGCCCATACGACGGCGCGCTGCGTTCGGTGTTCCGGTTGGACGTAGACGTCCAGCGCGGGCGGCGCGGCGGCATCGGTACTGCGACGCTTCCAAAGCGCGAACAAGACGCCGGCGAGCACCGCTGCGAACACGCATCCGCAAACGACGAGCGTCAGATCCCATAGACGGACGATGTGCTCCGCTTGCACGCCGGCGGGCGCGAGCGCGCTATGTTCGAGCGGTGCCGCAGCGCATGCGATCGGCGTGACGACTGATGCAAGCGGCACGGCCCTTGCGAGCGCATCGCAGCCGCGCACACCGATGAGGCGCATACCGATGACGCGCGCAAGCGGTCGGCTGAAGCGGGCGGGCAAGGCACGCGGGTTTTTCATGCGCGTCGTCGTTCATTCTGGCGGACGCGTTGCGAAGAGCAGGTTCCATTCCCGATGAGGGGCGGTGACCGATGCGGCGGGAAGCAGCCGAAAGCGCAAAACACTGCCAAACTGACGTGTATCAGACGCGAGTTCGCACCCGCCTCACGGGCCGCCCGAGCGCAGGTCCATCGCGGCCGCCGAGCGTTCGGCGCCGAGCGTTTCTCCGTCTCCTAGCGAGGTGCTGGCCATGAACGACACGCCCGTATCCGAGCGCGAACGCAGCTGGAGCGCACGTACAACGTTGCAGGTTCGGGAAGCGCTTGCGGGGCGGCGGCGCGGCGCGCATGTGCTGCTGCCGCTGGCCGGCCCGGCGGTGGTGGTTTCGGTGGCCTATATGGATCCCGGCAACCTTGCGACGAACCTGCAAGCGGGCGCCGGCTACGGCTACGGGCTGCTCTGGGCCGTGCTGTTCGCCAATGTGGCGGCGATGCTGTTCCAGGCCATTTCGGCGCGGCTCGGCCTCGCGACGGGCGTGAGCCTGGCCAAACAGTGCGCGCGCAGCCTGCCGCGTCTGGTGGTGTTGGCGATGTGGATCGTGAGCGAGGTGGCTGCGATGGCGACCGATCTCGCGGAGTTTTTGGGCGGTGCGATCGGGTTCTCGCTGCTTGCCCACCTGCCGCTCTTGATCGGCATGACGATCACTGCCGTCTTCACGTACGCGCTGCTGGCCCTGCAACGACGCGGCTTCCGTCCGATCGAGCTGGCGATCGGTGCGCTCGTCGGGTTGATCGCCGTCGCCTACATCGCGCAACTCGGCTTCGTGGCGGTGCCTTGGCGGCCGGTGCTGCGCGGCATGCTCGTTCCGGCGGTGCCCGATCGTGAAGCGCTCATCGTATGCGCTGGAATCGTCGGGGCGACCATCATGCCGCATGCGCTCTTTTTGCATTCGGGGCTGACGGGCGAGCGCATCAAGCCGAGTACCGAGCAAGAGCGCGCGAAACTCGTCCGCTATTCCAACGTCGAGGTGATCGTGGCGCTGACGGTCGCGGGGCTCGTCAACATGGCCATGGTCATCATGGCGAGCGGCGCCTTTCATGACGGTCATCGTCAGGTGACCGAAATCGGCTCGGCTTACCGCACCCTGACGCCGTTGTTCGGCTCGATGGCGGCGGGGCTTTTCTTGACGTCGCTGATGGCGTCGGGCCTCTCGAGTTCGGTGGTTGGCACGATGGCGGGGCAAATGATCATGCAGGATTTTCTCGGCGTATCGCTGCCCCTGTGGCTGCTGCGCCTCGTGACGATGGCGCCCAGTTTCATCGTTGTCGCGCTGGGCGTTGGGGTGACGCGTGCGTTGGTGCTGAGCCAGGTGGTGCTGAGCTTTGCCGTCCCGGTGCCGATGCTCGCGTTGATCGGTTTCGCGAGCCGCCGCAGCGTCATGGGCGAGCACCGCCTCGGACGCGCGATGTTGGTATTGGCTGTGACGACGTTCGTCGTCGTAGTCGCGATGAATGCGATGTTGCTCGCGCAGACCTGGCCGTTTGCCTGAGGTGAGTGTTTTCGGGACCTCATTCGCGGTGAGGGCGATGCCTTCATGACGCTTCACGTTAACCGCGGTTTCGAGCAGGAATGTTCACCAATTGGGCAACGTCCACGCGTCATCGACGTGATGGCACACCGCGGGTGATTTCCGGTGATGTATCGAGCAATCCGATGCGTCACCTTAATGAGCCGGAACGCACGAAAGGTGAGGGTTTTCGGGAGCGATCTGTTCCAACATTTGGGCAACGCGGGCGGGGATCCTCGTAAAACCGGGATTCATGCGATCATCAACGGTTCCGACGCGGCTTCGCCCGTCATCCCCATTGCGACTACCGCCGGACAGCGAGCCGGCTCAATTGGAGAATCTGACAATGCAGATCACGGGAGATATGCTGATCGGCGGCAGCTCGGTACGCGGTACAGCCGGGACGCTGCGCGCGTTCGACCCGGCCCGCAACACGGAGATCGAACCGGTCTTCGGCGCGGGCGATGCGGGCGACGTGGATCGCGCCTGCCGACTGGCACAAGCGGCGTTCGATCCGTTCCGCCAAGCACCGCTCGCGACGCGCGCGCGTTTGCTGGAGGCGATCGGCGAGCGCATTCTCGCGCTCGGCGACGCGCTCATCGAGCGTGCGCACGCGGAATCGGCGCTGCCCAAAGCACGGCTCGAAGGCGAGCGCGCACGAACGGTCGGCCAATTGAAGCTGTTCGCCCAGCTCGTGCGCGACGGCCGCTGGCTCGGCGCAACGCTCGATTCGGCGATGCCCGAGCGCAAGCCGCTCCCGCGCTCCGATCTGCGCTTGCAGAAGATTCCCGTCGGCCCGGTGGGCGTGTTCGGTGCCAGCAACTTCCCCCTTGCGTTCTCGGTAGCGGGCGGCGATACGGCATCGGCGTTGGCGGCCGGCTGCCCCGTCGTCGTCAAGGCGCACCCGGCGCATTTGGGCACATCCGAACTCGTGGGCCGCGCGATTCAAGAGGCTGTCGCCGAGTGCGGCCTGCCGGCTGGCGTGTTCGCGCTCGTGATCGGGGCGGGCAATGCGGTCGGAGAAGCGCTCGTCGCGCATCCGGCCATCAAGGCCGTGGGCTTCACGGGTTCGCGCGGCGGCGGCATTGCGCTGATGAATATCGCGGCACGCCGGCGCGAGCCGATCCCCGTCTACGCCGAAATGAGCAGTATCAACCCGGTCTTCGTCCTGCCCGGTGCGTTGGCTGCCCGCGGCGAGGCGATCGCGAACGGCTTCGTCGATTCATTGACGCTCGGCGTGGGCCAGTTCTGTACGAATCCGGGGCTCGTGGTCGTGCTTGACGGCCCGCATTCCCAAGCGTTCGTCGATGCAGCCTCGAAGGCCCTCGAGAAGAAGGGCGCGCAAACGATGCTGACCGCCGGTATCGCCAGCGCTTACCGCGACGGCGTGAGCAAGCGTGCGGCCGTTCTAGGGGTGACGCGCGTCGCCCAGGGCGCGAGCACCGAGGCGCACCATGCGGCATTGCCCGAGCTGTTCGCGACGACGCAATCGCGCTTCCTTGCCGAGGCACCGCTCGAAGACGAAATCTTCGGCCCGAGCTCGCTCGTCGTCACCTGTGCGAACGTCGAGGAAATGATCGAATTGGCCGAGCACGTGGAAGGGCAACTGACAGCAACGCTGCAAATGGAACGCGACGATATCGAACTCGCGCGCCAGCTGTTGCCGACCCTCGAGCGCAAGGCCGGCCGCATTTTGGCGAACGGCTTTTCGACGGGCGTGGAAGTCTCGCACGCCATGGTGCACGGCGGGCCGTTCCCGGCGACGTCGGATCCGCGTTCGACGTCGGTGGGTTCGCTCGCGATCGAGCGTTTCCTGCGGCCCGTCTGCTATCAGGACTTGCCGGCGGAATTGCTGCCCGAGGCCGTGCAGGACGGCAACCCGCTGGAACTCTGGCGTTTGCGCGACGGCACGTTCGAGCGCCGTTGATCGTCCTCAGCCCCCCACTCGATAGGTGCGGCCCGTTTGCGCGCCTTCCACGCTGCGGCAGTAGGCCAGCGCGGCGCGCTGCGCGCTGACGGCCTCGAACCCGCGAAAGTACGGGCCGTACGCTTCCAGCGATTCTTCGAGCACGGTGGGGCTGACAAGATTGATCCGAAGGCCGCGCGGCAATTCGATTGCCGCGCCGCGCACGAACCCTTCGAGCGCGAAATTCACCGTGGTCGCGTTGATGCCTTCGCGGATCGGCTCCTCGGCCAGGATGCCACTTGTCAACGTGAACGAGCCGCCGTCGTTCAGATGATGCTGTGCGGCCAGCACGACGTTCACTTGTCCCATGAGCTTGTCCCGCAGGCCGATCCAGAACTGGTCTGCCGTCATTTCCTGAAACGGCCCGAAATGGACCTTGCCGATCGTCGTTACGACGGCGTCGACGCGGCCGATCTCATGAAATAGACGCTCGACGCTCGGCAGGTTCGTGGCATCGACGTGATAATCACCGCGCGTCGCGCCGACTTCGATCACTTCGTGGCGCTGCTTCAATTGCGCGCAGACGGCTTGGCCGAGCGTGCCGCTGGCGCCGATGACAACGATTTTCATCCCTGCTCCTCAGTCAACGAAAAGGGCGCGGCAGCAATCGCCGCGTCGATGCATTATGGACGCGTATCGCGCCGGATGCGCGGCGCAGCACCCGGTGCACCGCGTGGGCGCACGATCGTTCATGCCCATGTTCGGTGCTCGGAAGCGAAAAGCCCATGCGGAGTCGATGCAAGAGGCGTTCCGGCGTCGGCGGGGCTTGGCCGCGCAGCCCTTCGTCTTCCATCGGGAAAAAAACGGCGATTTTTTCGATAGAACCGATGTTTGCTACAGAGTATGATTCGAATCCGGCGAACCGGCGCCCGTGGTCAAAAACGCAGTCAGGCGCTCGCATTCGCGGTTGCGCGACGCATCGCACGGCGTCGCAGCAAGCGTATTCAGGGAGGCAGGTGACTCATGCATCACCCCGACGCCGCATTCACGCATCGCGGATACTTGCTCAATTGCGCGCCCGCGCGGGCAGGAGACGGCAGCTTTCAGCCGTACGTCGTGATCTCGCGCTCGAGCGACGGCGAGCTCGTCGCGAATCGATTTTTCCCAAACGATCTGCGCTTCGACAACGAAGCCGCAGCCATCGCGCACGCCCGCGACTGGGCGGTGCGTTGGATCGACGCAAGTAGCTTGACGGTATAGCGCGTTCGAATCCCTGCCGGTCGTTCTACACGCTGCCGCTCGAACAAAATCGCAGGAAAAGCGGTAATCTCTTCGCATATCCGACTTCACCAGCCGCAATCCCTACTGGTTTCACCATCATGTCGAATTCGCTTTCCCGCCATTGGGGCCTCGATCAAATCGTGGCCGAGCTGCGCGCCTCGCGCGAAGAGCTGCATCGAACCCGCCATCCGCGCGGGATTCGAGCGCTGCCTTCGCGTGACGCGATCGTCGGAATCGTCGAGGGCCTGCGCGCCGTCATGTTTCCGACGCACTACGGCGCGGCCGACCTGACCGACGAAAGCGTCGACTACTACGTCGGACAGACGCTGGAAAATACGCTGCGGCTCTTGTGCGAACAAGTGCGCCGCGCCTTGCGTTTTTTGCCGGAGCATGCCGATACGCCGGCGCCCGAACTCGAGGTGCGCGCGTTCGAGATTACGCGTGCGCTGGGTGCTCAGCTGCCGAGCATCCGGGCGACGCTCGTGAGCGACATTCAAGCGGCGCATGCCGGCGATCCAGCCGCACAGCACATCACCGAGATTCTGCTGTGCTACCCCGGCGTGCTCGCCGTCATGCATCACCGGCTCGCGCATGCGCTCCACAGCCTGGGCGTGCCGTTGCTGGCGCGATTCATCAACGAGATCGCCCATTCGGCCACCGGGATCGATATTCACCCCGGTGCGCAGATCGGGCGCAGCTTCTTCATCGATCATGGCACCGGCGTCGTCATTGGCGAGACGGCCATCATCGGCGAGCGGGTGCGGCTTTATCAGGCCGTGACGCTCGGGGCGAAGAGCTTCCCGGCCGATGCCGACGGTGCGCTCGTGAAAGGGCACGCCCGGCACCCGATCGTCGAGGACGACGTCGTCATCTACGCCGGGGCGACGATTCTGGGCCGCGTCACGATTGGGCGCGGCGCCGTCATTGGCGGTAACGTCTGGCTTACGCACAGTGTCGCGCCCGGCTCGAGCGTGTCGCAAGGCAACGTCCGCGAAGGCGCACGCGGCGAAGAAGCCGAGCCGCGGGGGCGCACACGCCGATGAACCGCGGACACGTCGTCATGCATCGTTGCGCCATCGCGGGCGTGCAGGCGACGGCGGCCGATACGGCGCGATCGTTCGCCCGCCATTCGCACGACACATTCGGCGTCGGCGTGCTGCTGCGCGGCGCGCAGCATTCGGCAAGCGGACGCGGCCCGGTGCAGGCGCGCGCGGGTGACGTCATTACCGTGAACCCCGGCGAAGTCCACGACGGCAGCCCGTTCGACGAACGCGGCCGCGCATGGCGGATGCTCTATATCGAACCGGCGCTCGTCTACGACGTCGCTGGCGAACTTGGCGCAGCCCTACCGGCTTCGGTCGAACTCGAACAGCCCGTCCTGCGTGACCAGGCGTTCGTCGCGCGGTTCGAGCGAGCGTTCGCTGCGCTCACCCGTGAGCCCGCCGCAGCCGAGACGTTGGCGTGCGACGAAGCGCTATACGCGGTGATGGCCGCGTTCTTGCGCAGCCATGCCACTGTGCGGCTGCGTGCACCGACGAAGGCATCGACCGACGGCGTGAGTGTGTCCATCCGGCGAGCAAAGGCGCGCATCGACGACGATCCGTGCGCAACCATCACGTTGACGGGCCTTGCGGCCGAAGCAGGCCTGAGCCGCTTCCAACTGCTGCGCGGGTTCGCGCGCGAAACGGGGCTGCCGCCTCATGCCTATGTGATTCAGCGGCGCATTTCGCTCGCGCGGCGCCAGATCGAAGCCGGCACTCCGCTCGCCGATGCGGCTGCGGGAGCCGGTTTTGCCGATCAAAGCCACATGACGCGTGCATTCGTGCGTGCCTTTGGCGTGACGCCCGCGCAATACGCCTGCGCCGTTCGTTAGCCGCGCCAGTCTGCCTCACCGCCTCAGCCTCTCACTCATTCCCTGCAATTTCGTTCAAGACCGCTTGAGCCCGCGTGCCTAATCTGAGCCACATTCTTTTCCGGTGGGAGCGAGACGATGGGTTCACGTTTGACGGGCTATTTCTTTTGCGCGCTGGCGATGATCGGTGTGGGCAGCACCGTCGTGGCGAGCAAACTGATCGCACATGGACTGCCGCCTTTCGCGGCGACGGCTCTGCGCTTCGCCATTGCCTTTCCGCTGTTCGTGCTGGCGATGAAGGCAACCGGCGAGTCATGGCCACGTGTGAGCCGGCGCGAGGCATGGCTGCTCGTCTTGCAGTCGGGCTCGGGTAGCGTGGGTTATACGGTGCTGCTGCTGAGCGGCATGCGGTTGACGTTGGCTACCGATGCCGGGGTGATCGCGGGGACGCTGCCGGCCGTAGCCGCCCTCGTGGCGATCCTCGTGCTGCGCGAGCGCCCCAGCGTGCTCACCCTCGGCGCCGTTGCCCTGGCGACGATCGGCGTGCTTATGTGTACGGTACATGCGGGCGATGCGTCGGGACGGGGCGCGGCGGGGGTATCGGCATCGACGCTGCTCGGCAACGTCTTTATTCTGCTGGCCGTCGTCTGCGAGGCGCTGTTCATTTTGCTCAACAAGCGCTTGCGCACGCCTGTTTCGCCCTTGCAGATGTCGACGCTGATGTCCGGCATCGGTCTTGCGCTGTCGCTGGTCCCTGCACTGATCGAACGACCGTGGGCGCTCCGTTACGACGGCATCGCCGTCGCGGGTGTCGTGTACTACGCGCTCGTGCCTACCGTCGGGGGATTTCTGCTTTGGTTCGCGGGGGCGGCACGCATCGACGGGGCGCAGGCCAGCGCGTTGACCGCATTCGTTCCGATTTCGGCTGCCCTGCTTGCGGCAGCGGTACTGCACGAAGCCATCGAGCCGGCCCAGGGGTGGGCGATTGCATGCGTGCTCAGCGCCGTCCTGCTGATTGCTTGCGACGGTGCGCGACGGCGCACGCGAGTCGCGCCGCTGCCATCGTCATCGCGCGTGCAACTCGATTAGGACTCCCAAGCGAAACGGCGCGTGGCTTCGGCAGCCGAATGAGAAAGGCAGCGCCGCCCGACCGGGGCCGCCGCCCGCTGCTCAGGCGTTCGGGATGCCACCCGCGCCGGGGTTGCCGACAATGGATAGAAATTCGCGGCGCGTAGACGGATCGTCGCGGAACGAGCCGAGCATGCGCGAGGTGACCATCTGCACGCCGGGCTTGTGCACGCCGCGCGTCGTGATGCATTGATGGGCCGCCTCAAGAATCACGCCGACACCCTTGGGCTGCAAAATGTCGTTGAGCGTATCGGCGATCTGCACCGTCATCTTCTCCTGGATCTGGAGCCGCTTCGCAAATGCATCGACAAGCCGCGCCAGCTTGGAGATACCGACGACGCGATGGTTCGGCAGATAGGCGACGTGTGCCCGGCCGATGATCGGCACCATGTGATGCTCGCAGTAACTTTCGAAGCGAATATCCTTGAGCACGACCATCTCGTCGTAGCCGTCTACCTCCGAAAAGGTTCGGGCCAGAATTTCCCGCGGATCGTGCGCATAGCCTTCGAAAAATTCTTCGTAGGCGCGCACGACGCGAGCCGGCGTATCGAGCAAACCCTCGCGTGCGGGATCGTCGCCCGCCCAGCGCAGCAGCACCCGCACCGCGTCTTCCGCCTCGGCGCGGCTCGGCCGCACCGGCCCCGACGCCGATGCCGCCACGCGCTGGCCGCCCGGGGCCGCCTTCTGCGCTTTCTTCGCTCGGGATCCTTCCTTCATCGCTTGCTCCTCGTGCGCCTGGCTTGCGCGACTCTACGAAATGGGGGTCATTGTTTCACGATTTCCGTTCCCGCGCGCAGCCCACTGCGCGTTGCGCGCTGCCGTAGCACAATAGCCGGCATCCATCGTCACATTGACCACTACGATCGTTGAGGAATGGCCGCCATGTCTTTCGCGAACATCAACGGAATGCGTTTGCACTACCGAATCGACGCCGCCGAGCGCAGCGAGGCGCCTTGGCTCGTGCTGGCGAACGCGCTCGGCGCGGACGTGACGATGTGGGCACCGCAGATCGCGGCGTTTTCATCGCGGTTTCGTGTACTGCGGTTCGATACGCGCGGCCTCGGCTGTTCCGATGCCCCGGCTGGTCCGTACACGGTCGATCAGTGGACCCACGACGTCCTTGGCTTGTTCGATGCGCTCTCGATCGAGCGCGCGCATTTTTGCGGACTATCGATGGGCGGGCTCATCGGCATCGCACTGGGCGTGCGACACGCCGAGCGGATCGATCGCCTCGTACTGGCGCATACGGCGGCCAAAATCGGCACTTCCGAAGTCTGGCAGGCCCGAGCGCAGCAAGCTCGCCTGCAAGGGGCGTGTGCGCTGGCCGATGCCACGCTGCAGCGCTGGTTCAGCCCGGCCTTCGCGGCGCGCGAGCCGATCGTGCATGCGGCCATTCGCGACGCATTCGTGCATGCGGACAGCGAAGGATACGCAAGCAATTGCGAGGCCATCGGCGCGGCGGATTTGCGGGCGGAACTCGGCGCGATCCGTGCGCCGACGCTTGTGATGACCGGGCGCGCCGATCCGTCCGTTCCGCCGGACGACAGCCGCGCACTCGCCGCTGCGGTGAGCGGCGCCCGGTTCGTCGAACTCGATGCGCAGCATTTGTCGAACATCGAACGAGCCGAGGAATTTACGCAAACAGTGCTCGATTTTCTGACGGGCGCGACCGCGGCATAAAGCCCCCTGCCCGCTGTTCGTGCTGCGCTGCGGCTACTCTTCGGCGTCGTGCTCGGCGACGAACCGTAGCAAGTACGCGCGCAGGGCGGCATCGAGCGCGCGATGATCGGCGACGCTCTTCGATCCGGCTTCGTCTTCCTCGCCGAAGAGGCTAGGGGGTGCGTCGCAGACGCCCACTTCCAGACCTTCGCGCAGCAGGCGAATTTCGTGCGTGTCTTCCAGATATTCGGCGACCCAATGAATTCCTTCGATATGGGCGCCTGTACGAACCGGTGCGGTCATCGAGAGCCTCCTCGCGGGCAAAGTGAACACGGCGGCGATCGGCGGAGGCGGCGCTCGCGCGGCCGCCTTCCATCGGGTGCCAAGTCCCTGCTTTGCAAAAAGAGTACGCCACTCGCGCAGCAAGCGCACGCGGTATTGCGCCGCGCGTTCGATCAGTGGCTGATCGACTCCAGCGCGCGGCCCTTTGTCGACGGCCCGAGCAGGATCATGCAGATGCCGACGACCATGGCCGCGCCGATAAAGACAGCTACGCCAGGCACGCCGTAGGTATGCAGCAAGACCCCGATCGCGAGCCCTGCGAAGGCGACGGCGAGCCGGCTCCACGAATAAACGAAGCCGACGGCGCGCGCGCGGATGCGCGTGGGGAACAGCTCGGCTTGATAGCCGTGATAGGCGTACGACATGACGTTCGACGCCAGCGTGAAGAGCACGCCGAGCAGGATCAGCAGCGCGGGCGATGACGCCTGCGAGAACAAGGCGATCACGATGCCCATGACCAACAGGCCGCCGCAGATCTGCGCTTTACGTTCGATGCGATCGGCGAACAGCGTGCCGAGCAGTGGGCCGAACGGGTTCGCGATGGCGATGATGAATGCGTATTGCAGGCTCGTCGTGACATGAACGCCGCGGCTGATGAGCAGCGTCGGAACCCATGCGGCGAAGCCGTAAAAGCCGATCGCTTGCGCGATGTTGAAGATCGAGAGCAGGACCGTGCGCTTCCGATAGAGCGGGCCGAAGATTTCGCCGAACGAGCCGCGCCCCTCGACTTCATCGCCGATCGGCCGCGGCGGCGGCAGCTTAATGCCCTTTTCGGCTTCGACGCGCCGCTCGATGTCGGCGACGATGCGCTCGGCCTCGTCCACGCGTCCTTG
Source organism: Trinickia sp. (assembly GCF_051961175.1). Taxonomy (GTDB): domain Bacteria; phylum Pseudomonadota; class Gammaproteobacteria; order Burkholderiales; family Burkholderiaceae; genus Trinickia. The sequence goes on from NZ_JBQCDN010000147.1 coordinate 18,753, forward strand.
ACGCGCGAGCCAGCGCGGGCTTTCCGGAACGTTGCGGCGGATAATCCAGACGAACGCGGCGCCCAGCGTGCCGATCAGAATGACCACACGCCAATATTCGAGCCCGAACGGATGCGTACCCTTGAGGATGAACGCGAGAAACGCGACGATCGGCACGACGCAGAACGTAATGAATTGATTGACCGCATAGGCACGGCCGCGTTCGCCGCTCGGGATCAACTCGGAAATGTACGAGTCGATCGTCACAAGCTCCACCCCAATGCCGATGCCGGCCACGATCCGCCACAAGTTGATCGCGAGGCCCGAATGCTGGAACGCCATGATCGCCGTGCAGACGACGTACCAGATCCGCGACCAGGTAAAGATGAAACGGCGCCCGAAGCGGTCGGCGACGAAACCGAAGACGAGTGTACCGAGCCACAGCCCGGCGAATGTCGAGAAGACGAACGTGCCGAACCCTGCCACGGCAATCGGCGTCAGCGCTGCGAAGAAACCGAGCGAGTCCGGTTTGAACAGTCCCGATTGCACCATGCCCGGCGCGACATAGCCGGTGAAGAACAGGTCGTAGAACTCGAACACGCCGCCGAGCGAGATCAGCATCACCATGGTCCAGACGGTGCGTGACGGCGGCAGTCGGTCGAACCGTGCTGCGATTGCTAAGGATTGTCGATCGGTCATCTTCGCCTCTTTCCGTTCTTTTTGCGTTTGGCTGTGGATTGCTTGCGCATGCCGCCTTGCGACTGATTTGCGGCTGGGCGCAGGGAAAACCCCATATCAATGTGGCATGTCGTCAATTACTTAACAATGGGTGCGAACACGGACGCTGGTGTCGAGCGAGGCGCCACGGGTGCGAGATCGTGACGGGATTCGGGGCGCAATCGGCAATCCGGCAGCGCCCGGCCGCACGCCGCCGCGAACGTTAAAAAAGCCGAAGACCGATGTCGAAATCGCGAGCGCTCGCTCGTCGTTAGGACGGAGCCTCTCGACACGCCAATACGCGAGCCATAGTGCGGACGCGCGACAGCCGTCATACCGCGGACGCCGAGGCCCATTCATCGACAACCTCATGACAATGGAGCGCCCAGCATGACCTCATCCATTAAACCCATTCCCGAAGGGATGCATACCGTCACGCCTCACCTTATTTGCCGGAACGCGTCCGATGCGATCGCGTTCTATGAAAAGGCATTTGGCGCGGTGGAACTGTTTCGGATGCTCGGACCCAACGGCAAGATCGCGCATGCGCAGATCAAGATCGGTGATTCGGTGCTGATGATGACCGATGAAAATGCCGAGTGCGGCATGGCCGGACCGCAGACCCTGAACGGCACGCCGGTCAGCCTGTACCTGTATTTCGAGAACGCCGACAAGGCATTCGATCGTGCCGTCTCCGCCGGTGCGACCGTCAAGATGCCGCTGGCCGACATGTTTTGGGGCGATCGCTGGGGCGCCGTCGACGATCCGTTTGGGCATCATTGGCACATCGCCACGCACGTGAGCGAACCGAGCGTTGAGGAAATGCAGCGGGCGATGGCCGAGATGCCGCGCAGCTGACGGCTGGGCGGCCCGGGTGGCTTGGGCCGCCCATACGGCTTGGCCTGCCGGTACGCTACTGAAGCGTATCCGGCGCGTCGCTGCACACATGCCGCAGGCAGGTGCGCAGCCAGCGATGTGCGCAATCGCCGTCGAGGCGGGGATGCCAGATCTGCGATACGGTGACGTCGGGCGTGGTCACGGGCAAGCGGAAGGTGTACATGCCTTCGCGCGCGGCGTCGGTTTGGCGCTCGGGCACATTCGCCACCAGATCGGTCGTTCGCGCCAAGGCGAGCGCATCGGGAAAGCTGGGCACGATCACGCTGACGATGCGCTTGGCGCCGCACGCGCGCAGCGCATCGTCGATCGGCCCGAACGCAAGGCCGCGCCGCGATACGCTGACGTGCCGAAACGCGGTGTAGCGTTCCGCCGTCACGTCCTCGCCGGCAAGGGGATGGCCGAGCCTGACGACGCCCACGAACTTGTCGCGGAACAAGGCTTGGATGCGCAGCTCCGGCGCCATGTTATTGACCACGCCTACTTCGAGATCGGCGATGCCGTCGCGCAGCATCGCGCCGCCCTTGTCGGGTTTTGCCGCGAAACGCAGCCGGACGAGCGGCGCCTGTTCCTCGACGAGCGCGGCGATGCGGGCCCCGTAGCGCTCGATGAACCCATCGTTCGCGCGAATGGTGAACGTGCGTTTGAGCGAGGCCAAGTCGAGCCGGATCGACGGACGCAAGACGTTTTGCGCATCGGCGACGACCGCGCTGACTTTGCCGCGCAATTCCTGCGCAAGCGGCGTGGGCACGAGGGTATGGCCGGCGCGCACGAGTAGTTGGTCGCCGGTCACGACGCGCAGCCGCGCCAGCGCCCGGCTCATCGCCGACGGGCTCAACTCCAGGCGCTGGGCTGCGCGGACGACACTTTGCTCGGTCAGCAGCACATCGAGCACGACTAGCATGTTCAAATCGATTGAAGTCATGGTGGCCACCGGCTCGTACGTCGTTCATGGCGTTGCAATCATGAATATAGTGCGCCCTACGCATCTTCCGCAGTGCGGAAACAGCGATTATGCTGAACGCGATATAAAAAAAAGCGGCACGGGGTGTTCACGCCTTTTCCCGCATCGTGCGGCCCAACGAGGTGCGGCTCCAAAACCGCATATGTTCAATTCCGGCTAGCCTGCCGCTGCAGGCAGATCCCGGAGCAGCTCAAGCCTCGTGCGAACCGCTGATCCTGTATTTCTCTTTGCCCCTCATCGCGTGCGTGGGGAATTTTTTCTTGTAAATCCCGGTTTTCATTCGGACGCGGCGTGAATTGCTTTTTTCGATGCCGTGGGCTGCGCGTAGTGCAAGTGGTTTTGCATATTTGCGTTCTTTTGCGGAGCAGAAAATGGAGCAACTGATGAAGCACGAGATGTCCGTGCCGCCTTTGCCGTTGCGCGGCGATGCAAGAGGGGTGTCGCCGTTGAGCGAGCGTGAATGCGAAGTGTTGCGCTGGGCCGCGGCCGGCAAAACGTCGTGCGAGATCGGCATGATTCTCGGCGTGACGGAACGCACGATCAACTTCCATGTGGCTAGCGCTATCTCGAAACTGAACGCATCGAACAAGACCCACGCCGCCGTTAAGGCGTTGATGCTCGGTATCATCGCTTTTAGCTGATAGCGCTCTCGCGCAGCGGGCGAGAGGGCCGTTCCGGTTGACTCTCGTCTCGCTTCCCTCTATGTCCCGAAGTCCTGATTGAATCTGACTTTGAAACCGTTTCACCCGCGGCTCGGATACGTATGGAACCGGTATCGACCGCTGCGTTCGTCGTTGGACATGACGGATGCCAAATACCTGAGTCAGAACGCGCTTTGGCGTATGAACTGAGAGAAGTGCCAGCGTTGCCAGTTCGACGGACTCGACCGACCCGGAATGGATTGCGGATATGTGGGCGGATGCGAGGCGCGATGCGAGCAAAGAGACGGGCATCGGTTACGCGTTCTTCCCCGAATCTTGCCCGTGGTCGATAGAGCAGGCGCTGGATGAGGGGTTTCTGCCGGAGTAAATCGGAGGTTCGGATCGCCTCACTCTGCAAGCCAGCCTTCGGGCTGGCTTTTTTACGGCCGCTGCGTGATGCGGCGAGCCGGCTTTCCCTAGCATTGATGTGCACTCGGCCGATACAATCCAGATCGGCCGTCGTCCGTGCTCGTATCATCGCTCAAGCGTTTCCCTGGTTTCGCCTTGTTGCCTCCCTCAAACTACCTTGAGGCCGCCATGAAGAAACTGATCAACGATCCGTCCGCTGTGGTCCGTCAGATGTTGGAAGGGATAGCACGGCAAGCTCCCCATGTCGCTATTCTCGGCGATGAAAACGTCCTGGTTCGACAAGGGCTCCCCGAGCCATCGAAGCGCGCTGTTGCCCTCATCTCGGGCGGTGGAAGCGGCCATGAGCCCGCACACGGCGGATACGTCGGCAACGGCATGCTAAGTGCCGCCGTATGCGGCGAGGTGTTCACGTCTCCGTCCACCGATGCAGTACTCGCGGCGATTCACGCGACAGCCGGAAACAACGGCGCGTTGCTGATCGTAAAGAACTATACGGGCGACCGTTTGAACTTCGGCCTGGCCGCAGAGTTGGCGCGATCGGAGGGGATCCCCGTTGAAATCGTGACGATAGCGGACGATGTCTCCCTGCGCGGCCGAGTCGAACGTCATCAGCGTCGCGGTATAGCGGGAACGGTATTGATCCATAAGATCGCCGGCGCGGCCGCGGCGAAGGGGCATTCGTTGGCGCAGGTGGCCGCCGTTGCACGTAAAGCAGCCGCCAATCTCGGAACGATGGGTGTTGCGCTCGACGGATGTACGTTGCCGGGCGCGGCGCAGGCGGGCTTTCACTTAGCGGACAACGAGATTGAACTCGGTCTCGGCATTCATGGCGAGAAAGGCGTCGAGCGTACCGCCCCGATGTCGGCCGATGAACTGACGGAAACGTTGCTCGCCAACATCGTCGATGACTTGGCATTGAAGGGCGGCGAACGGGTCGCGTTGTTGGTGAATGGGCTGGGTGCGACGCCGGAGATGGAGTTAGCCGTGGTTCTGCGCGCGGCGTTCGCGAGCTTGAACGCCAGGAACGTCCGCGTCGAACGAGCTTGGGCGGGCACCTTTCTATCGGCACTCGATATGCCGGGTTGCTCGATTTCCGTGTTGCGTCTGGATGATGAAATGCTGGCGCTTCTGGACGCGGAAACCGAAGCGCGGGCATGGCCCGGTGGCGGGACGGTCAATCAGCGCATTCGCATCGAGCCCACTATCGCAACCCATGTTCCGGCGGCTTCCGAGACGCGCGTCTCGGCGACGGGCGAACGCAGCAATCACGGATGGCCGGAGAGGTTTCAGCCTGCGCTGGAGGCAGTCGCCCGTGCGTTGCGCGATCACGAAGCCGTCCTGACGGATCTCGATACGAAAGCCGGCGACGGCGATCTTGGCGCAAGCATGCGGCGCGCCGCGGAAGCCATGCTTGCTATTCCCCGCAGCGCGCTTGCCGCACCCGATCAGGCGCTTACTGCGCTCGGCATGGCGTTGCGTCGGGCCATCGCCGGCAGCTCCGGGCCGTTTTACGCGACGGCTTTGGTGAGGGCTGCCCGCATTCTTGCCGATCACCCGAACCCCACGCCTCAACATTGGGCCGCGGCCATGGCGGGCGCTGCCGACGCGGTCGGAGAATTGGGCGGCGCGCAGCCGGGGGATCGCACCATGCTCGATGCGTGGATGCCTGCCGTCGACGCTTTTAAGGGCGGTCTTGAAGCGGGCCTCGATGCGAGTGAAGCTTGGGCGGGGGCTGTGATTGCCGCTGAGGCGGGCGCGCAAGAGACGGCGCAGATGACGCCGCGCGCGGGACGCGCCAGCTATTTGGGCACGCGTGCAATCGGCTCGCCCGACGGCGGTGCCGTTGCCGTCGCATGCTGGC
>NZ_JBQCDN010000148.1:0-9840 GCF_051961175.1 Trinickia sp.
GTCTTCCCTTTTCTCGGAACTTTGCTATAATTTCGCTTCTGCGTGCGGCTGTAGCTCAGTTGGATAGAGTACTTGGCTACGAACCAAGGGGTCGTGGGTTCGAATCCTGCCAGCCGCGCCACTCTTTCAAGAGCCTTCTTCACCGAAGGCTCTTTTGTTTCACCGAAGTCCGGTTTTGCGTTTTAGCGTGCGGCTGTAGCTCAGTTGGATAGAGTACTTGGCTACGAACCAAGGGGTCGTGGGTTCGAATCCTGCCAGCCGCGCCACCTATGAAGGGCCTTCCAGTCGGAAGGCCCTTTGTTTTTTTGCGCTCGCAGAAGTAAGACGCAACCGCTGCTCCCCTCCCTGCGCTTGCGAACACGCTGCAGGGGCTGTTTCGCCCCTGCCAAACCATCCATGCTGCGTCCACGTTGCGTCCATGTCGAGATACACGGCGCATCGATCGAGCCCGACCTGCCGGACGACGGGCCCCGCAACGCTCAATAATCGCCGCGCTCGCGCTCGATGCGCATCCCGCCGTCATGGCGGTGATGACCATCCTCGCTCGGACGCTCACGGACGATCCGCATCACGTCGGGATTCGTTCTCACGCGGCGCATGACGTTAGCCAGATGCACCCGGTCGCTCACCTGAATGACGAATCGCAAGACCGTCGATTCTTGTGACAAATCCTCGTCCATGGCGATATGCACGATGTTCGCGTCGGCTGAGGTGATATCGGCGGCCACCCGCGCGAACACGCCCTTCACATTGCGTACGAGCACCTTGACGGCGACGTCGAACAACCGGCCGGGCTGCGGCGCCCAGGCCACGTCGATCCAACGCCCCGGGTCGCGCCGGTGGATACGCTGCGCGACACGGCAATCGGTCGTATGAATCGCCATCCCGAGCCCGATACCGATGTAGCCCATGATGTCGTCACCGGGAATCGGCCGGCAGCAGGCGGACAACTGCACCGACATGCCTTCCGTTCCCGTAATGACGACGGGCGGCGCATGAGGCGCCGAGGACCCGGCGCCCCCTTCCGTTCGGCCGTGGTCGTCGTCCCCATCGCGCCCGCTGACCAGCACTTCGATGCGTTTAGCCATGACGGCGGCCACGCGCCGGCCAAGCCCGATGTCGGCGAAAATCTCCTGCCGATTCTTGTTGCCCGTCCATTGCACGAGCCTGTCCCAGACGTCCGGCTCGATCTCGGCAAGCGCGAGCCCGTACCCTTTCAAGCTTTGATCGACAAGCCGCTCCCCGAGCTGAACCGATTCGTTCAGCCGCATCGTCTTCAGGTAATGGCGAATCGCGGAGCGGGCCTTGCCCGTGCGGACGAAACCGAGCCAGGCAGGGTTCGGCTTCGAGTACGGCGCCGTAATCACTTCGACGATATCGCCGCTCTTGAGCTCGGTGCGCAACGGCAGCAATTCGTTGTTGATCTTCACCGCGACGCATTGATTGCCGAGATCGCTGTGAATCGAGTACGCGAAATCGAGCGCCGTTGACCCGCGGGGGAGCGCCATGATCTTCGACTTCGGCGTGAAGACGTAAACCGCATCCGGGAACAGATCGATCTTGACGTGCTCGAGGAACTCGCTCGAATCACCGGCTTCGCTCTGGATGTCGAGTAGCGATTTGAGCCATTGATGCGCGCGCTTTTGCACATCGTTCAGATCCGCACCGCCATTCTTGTAGAGCCAGTGCGCCGCCACGCCAGCCTCGGCGATCTCGTGCATCTTGCGCGTGCGCACCTGAAACTCGATCGGCGCACCGAACGGACCGACGAGCGTCGTATGCAGCGATTGATAGCCGTTGACCTTCGGGATCGCGATGTAATCCTTGAACTTGCCCGGCACCGGTTTGTACAGCGCGTGCAACACGCCGATGCAGGTGTAGCATTCGAGCGCACTGCCTACCACGACGCGAAAACCATACACGTCCAGCACTTGCGAGAACGACAACTGCTTGTCGCGCATCTTCTTGTAGATGCTGAAAATCGTCTTCTCGCGGCCCGTGACTTCGGCTTCGATCTGGGCGTCGGCAATCGCGCGCTGCACCGATTCCAAAATCTTGCTGACCACTTCGCGCCGATTGCCGCGCGCTGCCTTCACGGCTTTTTCGAGTGTGGCGTAGCGATGCGGATTGAAATTCGCGAAGCTCAGGTCCTGCAGCTCGCGATAGGTATTATTCAGACCAAGACGGTGGGCGATCGGCGCATAAATGTCGAGCGTCTCCCGCGCCACGCGGCGGCGCTTCTCCGCCGGCACTGCGCCCAGCGTGCGCATGTTGTGCAGCCGATCGGCGAGCTTCACGAGGATGACGCGCACATCGCGCGCCATCGCGAGCAGCATCTTGCGGAAGTTTTCCGCCTGCGCTTCCTCGCGGTTGCGAAACTCCATCTTGTCGAGCTTCGACAAACCGTCGACGAGTTCCGCCACCTTCGGGCCGAACCGTTCTGCCAATTCCGTCTTGGTGACGCCCTGGTCTTCCATGACGTCGTGCAGCAACGCGGCCATGATCGACTGCGCGTCGAGCTTCCAACCCGCGCAGGTTTCCGCGACGGCAACCGGGTGGGTGATGTAGGGCTCGCCGCTATGGCGATATTGGCCGAGGTGCGCTTCGTCGCCGAAATGGAACGCGGCCTTGACCTCTTTGATTTCTTCGACGCTCAGATAGCCGGCCAGCATCGACGTGAGTTTCGCAATCGAAACGACGTCGTGGCGACGGGGCTGCTCTGGTGTGGCGGTGGGCCCGAACAGATGGCGAAACGATTGTTCGAGAACCGCGTCGATGTACTTGCGCGCGGGGCCGGGCGCTTCGACGTCATGCTCGTGCTCGAGGTGCGCGGCATCGGTGGAAGCGGAGGCGGACGATGGGGTAGCGCTCATTTTCGCCTCCGTGTATCGATCGCTATGCGGGCTATGCGCGAACTGGCATGGCTTGGGACGGCGCCAGACGCACAGCGCCTGGCGCGTCGGACACTTTAGACGGGGACCTTCTTCAGCATCTCGAGACCGACTTGGCCGGAAGCGATCTCACGCAGCGCAACCACGGTGGGTTTGTCGCGGCTCTCGATCTTCGGCGTGTGGCCTTGCGCGAGCTGACGTGCACGGTACGTCGCGGCGAGCGCCAGCTCGAAACGATTCGGGATTTGCTTCAGGCAGTCTTCGACGGTAATGCGGGCCATGTTTCGAAATTCCTTCTCAATATGTTGCTCATTCTACCTTATGTGCGCAAGCACCCGTCTTTACTCGGCGTGCGGCAGATGGATGCCGAGCTCGATGAAAAGCTCGGCATGGCGCGCGTATTGCGAGGCAAAGCGCAAACGCGTCGCATCGACCACGCACTGCAGTTCCGACAGCGCGCGTTCGAAGTGCTCGTTGATGATGACGTACTCGGATTCGGCCGCATGCGCGATCTCGCTGCCGGCCGCGAGCAGCCTGCGCGTGATGACGTTCGGTTCGTCCTGCCCGCGCTTTTTCAAGCGCTCTTCCAACGCCGCGAGCGACGGCGGCAGAATGAAAATCTCCACCGCATTGCGAAAGCGCTTCTTCACTTGCTGCGCGCCTTGCCAGTCGATTTCGAGCAGCACGTCGTGACCGTTCTTCATCTGCTGCTCGATCCACAGACGCGAGGTGGCGTAGTAATTGCCGTGCACTTCCGCGCTTTCGAGGAATTCGCCGTGATTGTGACGTTCGAGGAAATCGTCGACGGTCGTGAAGTGGTAGTGCTGCCCGTCCTGCTCGCCCGGCCGCGGCTTGCGGGTCGTGTACGAAATCGACAAGCGGATCGCCGGATCGCGCGCGAGCAGTGCGTTGACGAGCGTCGATTTGCCCGCGCCCGAGGGCGCAACCACCATGAACAGGTTGCCGGGATAAGCGCCGGCGTAAGGGTTGCGCAGCGCGTTCGATTCGTTCGTGGATTCGGTCATGGTCCCTCTTACTCCAGGTTCTGCACTTGCTCGCGCATTTGCTCGATGAGCAGCTTGAGCGTCATCGACGCATCGGCGAGTTCCTTGGCCGCCGCCTTCGAGCCGAGCGTGTTCGCTTCGCGATTGAGTTCTTGCATCATGAAATCGAGGCGCTTGCCGACCTTGCCGCCCTTCTCGATCACATGACGCGTTTCGTTCAGGTGCGCGGTGAGCCGCGACAGCTCTTCGGCGATGTCGATGCGGATGCCGTACATCGTCACTTCCTGGCGAATGCGTTCGGCGATCTCCTCGCGCGAGACGATGGTCGCGGCGGCGTCGGGTGCGGCGATACCGAGCGCTTCCTGCAGCCGCTCGACGATCTTTTGCTGATGCTTCGCGATGAGCTCGGGCACGAGCGGCGTGATGCGCGCGACGATGGCTTCCATTTCCGTCACGTTGTTCAGCAGCATCGTCGCCAGCTGAGCGCCCTCGCGCGCGCGCACTTCGACGAGTTCCGCAATGGCCTGCTTGCCGCATGCGAGCACCGCATCGCGCAACGTGTCCGGCGAAACGTTCGTTTCGGCCAGCACGCCCGGCCAGCGCAGGATCTCGCCGGTACGCATGCGCTCGCTCCCGGGGAACGCTTCGAGTACCGCGCGTTCGAGCACGGCCAGCTGTTCGAGGGCATCGCGATTGAGCGAGCCCGCCGTTGCCGTTTGCTCGCTGCGCTGGAAGTTCACGCGAATGTCGACCTTGCCGCGCGACAGCTTCGTCATCAACATCTCGCGCAGCGTCGGCTCGCAGGTGCGCGCCTCTTCGGGCATACGGAAGTTCAGGTCGAGAAAACGCGAATTCACGGTGCGCAGTTCGACCGATACGCTCATGGCTCCGGTGCCGCCTGCGGCCGCGAGTTCGCGCGTCGCGCTCGCGTAGCCTGTCATGCTGTAAATCATCGTCCGTCTCGCGATTGTGGCCGTCACCGGCCGGTTATTCGAGCCGCCTTCCCGCGTCGACCCGGCGCGAAAGCGTTGAACCGGCATTATCCCATTTTTGCCGGGCACACCTGCCGCGGGGGCACGGCACCCGGCACGACGCATGCGTAGCGTTGGGAGCGGTAAAATTGCGCTTTCCTCTCTTTCCACGCGGCGTCACGCCGCTTCTTGCGCCCACCATGCCCGATACCGTTCAACGCCCTAGCGGCCGCGCCGCCGACGTACTGCGCGACGTTCGCATCACACGCCACTACACGAAGCATGCCGAAGGGTCTGTGCTCGTCGAGTTCGGCGATACGAAAGTCATCTGCACGGCGAGCATCGCCGAGCGAGTGCCCGAGTTCCTGCGCGAGCGTAACCAAGGGTGGCTGACGGCCGAATACGGCATGCTGCCGCGGGCAACGCATACGCGCAGCGATCGCGAAGCGGCGCGCGGCAAGCAAACGGGCCGCACCCAGGAAATTCAGCGGCTGATCGGCCGTGCGCGGCGCGCGGTGTTCGATCTCCAGCAACTGGGGCCGCGCACGCTGCACATCGATTGCGACGTGATTCAGGCGGATGGTGGCACACGTACCGCGAGCATCACGGGCGCATTCGTCGCCGCCCACGACGCCGTCTCCAAACTGATCGCCGCGGGCAAGATCGCCAAGTCGCCGATCACCGATTACGTCGCGGCGATTTCGGTTGGCGTCTATGAAGGCATGCCCGTCCTCGATCTCGATTACGACGAGGATTCACGCTGCGACACCGACATGAACGTCGTCATGACGGGTGAAGGCGGCTTCGTCGAGGTGCAAGGCACCGCCGAAGGCGTGCCGTTCTCGCGCAACGAAATGAACGCATTGCTCGACCTCGCGCAGCAGGGCATTCGCACGCTCGTCGACAAACAAAAGGCAGCGCTGCAAGGCGACAGTCACGGGCAGCAAACGGTTGCGCCGGGAGTACACGATGAGTGAGTCCGCCGGCACGCGCACGGGCGGTGCGGCTGTCACGCACGTACGCAACGATGCGTCCGGTGCGACGGCACTGGCGCGCGTCGTGCTGGCCTCGAACAATGCCGGCAAATTGCGCGAGTTCGACGCCATGCTCGGCGCGGCAGGCATTGAACTCATTCCTCAAGGCGAACTCGGTGTCCCCGAAGCGGAGGAGCCACACGTCACGTTCGTCGAAAACGCGCTCGCCAAGGCCCGCCATGCAGCACGTCTGACCGGCTTGCCCGCGCTGGCCGACGATTCGGGCTTGTGCGTGCGCGCACTGGGCGGCGAGCCGGGCGTGTATTCCGCGCGCTACGCGCAACGCGCCGGTGGAGAGAAGAGCGACGCGGCGAACAACGCCCACCTCGTCGAACGCTTGCACGCGCAGGCCGATCGGCGCGGCTACTACTGCTGCGTGCTGGTGCTTGTCCGGCATGAAAACGATCCGGAGCCGCTGATTGCCGAGGGGCGCTGGCATGGAGAAATCCTGCAGGCGCCCCGCGGAGAGAACGGGTTCGGCTACGATCCGTACTTCTTCCTGCCGGACTTGAACGCGACTGCCGCGCAGCTCGAGCCCGCGGTGAAGAACGCACGCAGCCATCGCGCCGTCGCGCTGGCTGCATTGCTGGCGCGGCTTAAGGAGGAACGATGATCGGCACTCGCGCGGGCGTCGTGCAGGCGTTCACCGCCCCCGGCGCCATCCGGCTCACTTCGCTGCCGCCGCTTGCGCTATACGTCCATTTCCCATGGTGCGTGCGCAAGTGTCCGTATTGCGATTTCAACTCGCACGAATGGAAGGGCGAGCGATTTCCTGAAAACGATTACCTCGATGCACTGCGCGCCGATCTCGAGCAAGCCTTGCCGCTCGTTTGGGGGCGGCAGGTGCATACGGTCTTCATCGGCGGCGGCACGCCGAGCTTGCTGTCCGCGAAGGGGCTGGACCGCCTGCTGTCGGACGTGCGCGCGCTGCTGCCGCTCGATGCCGACGCTGAAATCACGATGGAGGCCAATCCAGGCACTTTCGAAGCCGAGAAATTCGCGCAATTTCGTGCGAGCGGCGTGAACCGTCTCTCGGTCGGCATCCAGAGCTTTGATGAAGCGCATTTGAAGGCGCTGGGGCGCATTCATGACGCGCTCGATGCGCGCCGCGCCGTCGAGATCGCCGCGCGGCACTTCGACAACTTCAACCTCGATTTGATGTTCGCCCTGCCCCAGCAAACATTGGACGAATGCCGAGCCGATATCGAGACGGCTCTCTCGTTCGCGCCGCCTCATTTGTCGCTGTATCACCTGACGCTCGAGCCGAACACGATGTTCGCGAAGTTTCCGCCGGCACTGCCGGACGACGACGCATCGGCCGATATGCAGGAGTGGATTCACGAGCGCACGGCGGGGGCCGGCTACGGGCGGTATGAAGTCTCCGCCTATGCGAAGCCGAATCATCAGTGCAAACACAATCTGAACTACTGGCGCTTCGGCGATTACCTCGGCATTGGCGCAGGCGCGCATTCGAAACTGTCATTCGCGCATCGGATCGTACGGCAGGCGCGCTACAAGCATCCGGCGACATTTATGGAGCAAGCGCGCGCGGGGGCACCGATTCAGGAAGAGCATGAAGTATCGGCGCACGATCTTCCGTTCGAGTTCATGCTCAATGCGCTGCGCCTGGTCGAAGGATTTCCTGTGCACCGGTTTATCGAGCGCACGGGGTTGTCGATGACGTCGATCGAACCGGCTTTGCAGGAGGCCGAGCGGCGAGGGTTGATCGAGCGCACGCATGAAAAGATTGCGCCGACTGTACTGGGGCAGCGGTTCTTGAACGATCTGCAGGCGCTGTTCCTGAACGAACGCTAGGCGCGATCGACGAAACGACGCGCGCGCGGATGGCAGCCGTGCCTCGTTTCGGGTTACAATCGCGCCTCTCGGAGGGCTGGCAGAGCGGTTGAATGCACCGGTCTTGAAAACCGGCAAGGCTTTACGGCCTTCGTGGGTTCGAATCCCACGCCCTCCGCCAGGACACCAATGAATACGGGCCTCTCGGCCCGTTTTTCGTCTCTACCCACCCAAGAACCCGTCAATCGCGCGGGCACGCAACGAAAGGCTTGATACGCGTTGCAACGCGCCAAGCACGGAACCCAACCGCGCTCCAAACCCCAACGCCCCACGACTGGGAAGCCACCCTTCGAAACGGTTTCTTGTCCGAATTGCGCGGGGCACGCTTACCCACTCTTCACGAGGTATGTCATCCTCGCTTCCGTATCGGTTGCCACGGAATAATGTCGATGACTCGCTCGCCCAATCTCCCACACACCTATCTGGTCACGCCGGAACCGCAGGCCGATGCGCCTTTCAGTGCTTTTATCGCACGCTTGGAGCGCGCCTTGGAAGCCGGTGTCCGATTGGTGCAGCTGCGCGCCAAAACGCTGAGTGCGCCGGATTATGAGCGCTTGGCCGAAGAGGCGCTCGCCTGCTGCCGGCGCCATGACGCGCGATTGCTGTTGAACGCACCGGCTGATGTAGTGCACTCGGCGCAAGCCGATGGCATCCACCTCACCAGCACCCGGCTGATGGAAAGTACCTCACGGCCATTACCGGCGGAATGGTTGGTATCCGCTGCATGCCACGATGCGGCTCAAGTGCGGCATGCGAACGAAATAGGCGTCGATCTGCTCACGATTTCGCCTGTGCTGCCGACCGCCACTCACACGACTGCGCAGCCGTTGGGGTGGCAGCGGTTTCGCGAACTCGTGGCGTTAACCGATATTCCCGTTTATGCGTTGGGTGGAATGACCCTGGATACACTGCCGCAGGCGTATGACGCAGGCGCCTATGGCATCGCGGCGATTCGCGCGCTTTGGGGCGGGGCCGGCGAATGACCGCGATCGCAGCACGGCTTACGCCGCTATCGAGCGGTGTTTACCAACTGACCAGGATGCGATGAGGGGGATTGCCTGCAACTGCGCATAGGGCGTCCATGGCACAGACGATGCTGGATCCGATGGCTTCCTTATGGCGTCGCAGAGGAATGCGGCGAGAGGAACCACACATCGAACCTTGACTATGACTACCCGACGTTCATCGGCACCGGAATCTGCTGGCCGCGCCGACTTCGATCCGGCGCAGGAGCCGCGCACGCTTGACGAGTGCCGACGTTGCCCGCTTTGGCGGGACGCGACGCAGGGCGTGCCGGGTGCCGGTCCGGCGCATGCGCCGATCATGATGGTTGGCGAGCAGCCTGGCGATAATGAAGATCGGGCGGGCCAACCATTCGTAGGGCCGGCGGGGCGTCTGCTTGACGACGCGTTGCGCGAAGCGGGTGTGACGCGCAGTGCCGTGTTTGTGACGAATGCGGTGAAGCATTTCAAATGGGAGCCGCGCGGCAAGCGCCGGATGCACAAGACGCCGGCACAACGGGAAGTGGACGCGTGCCATTACTGGCTGGAGCGCGAATTGGTGCGGGTATCGCCGAGCGTGGTGGTCGCATTGGGATCGACAGCGCTGAAAGCATTGCTTGAGGATGCGCATGTGCGATTACAGGATCACTTTGGCAAGACGACGCGCCATGGTGGCCGAACGATCCTGGCGACATGGCATCCGTCTTATGCGCTGCGGGCACCCGACCCTGAAACCCGGGAACGTGCGTATGCCGACATTGTGCGTACGCTTGCCCACGCCAAACGAATCGTGGGGGGACGGAAGACGGCCGAGGAGAATGACTGAGTCGTAACAGTCCTGCTGAAGTTCATGGCGCGCCCTGCCCGCTTTGTCATCTTTGTCATTTCGCGGCTATCGCGCGCTGTGTTTCATCGAAACCCCGTGCCGCCTCCGCAACGTCTTCGCACTTCGAACCCCAAACGACTACTACGGCCTACTACGGCCTGGCAGTCACTGCGAGCGCGTGGGTAAAACAACCTTTGCTGTCCGCCCAAGGACGCGCCTTTCTTTTGGTTACTTTTCTTTGGAAGTGCAAAGAAAAGTG